>JBBISE010000012.1:0-58275 GCA_037441445.1 Salinivirgaceae bacterium | reverse complement strand
CTTTAATCATGCTCTTGTGTGTCGAAAAATCAGTTGTCGGCATGGGCGTTTCATGCGTTGGATAGTAAGTCTTTTTATGTTTTCTTACGGCAATAACTAATGTTGGTAGCTATTCCCCATCCACAAATTCCTCAGGTTCTCCTGCATATAAATAATATCGTCCTTCGGCCTGCTGAATGCCGTAACCTTTTGCCATTATTTGGTCAACAAAGGTGCGAAAGTCACTGTTGCTTTTGTACAGACTGTGTTCGGTTATATCGTTGGTGTAAAAAGCATCAGCCTCCGTTTTTCGTAACGTGGTGAGCAAATTGTCCAGCTTTGTTTCTAAATCGTTCATTTCCTCTGCGTTCGCTACGGGTGGTTTGGGCATCATTCCACATCCTTCTATAAAAGAGTTGTCCTCGGGAAAGTGCATTTGGAACGACAATGAATACTCGGTGTCAGACATTCCATCGCTGCATGTCTCTCTTTTTATGGTAATCAAGGCTTTTGACTCAGCCACAAAAACCCCTACCTGGGCCTCGTTTGGGGCAGAAATTTTCAGCACTTTTCCCAATGTGTTTTCCACAGCGTGCTGTTCAACTGCGTAGGCAAACCGAATTGTATCTTCACCTACCCTAAAAAACTCAGCGTAGCTGTCATAAAAGCGGAAGTTCCAAAAAGGTTCGGTTCCATAGAATTGGGCTGCCAGAAGTTCCTCTTTTGTAATAGGTTGTAATTCTTGTTTGCGGTTGTTTGGATTGCTTTTACAAAATATATCCCAATGGTTGCTGGCAAATTCTTTGAATGCCGGTGGCAATTTTTCAAATTTTGCGTCAAACGTTTTCTTTCCGCTTTCGGGGTAAAGCTCTTCTATGTATTGGTTGCCACTGATTTCATGTTTAACTCCCTCGATAAGCATAACCAATTTTGTTGATTCCGGATTAATTTCCGATGCACAATTATGTCTGTGCATAAAGGTAATTTCAGCACAGTTGTTTTCATCCAAATCTGTTATTGCCAACGATTCTGAAATAAAATCAAACTCCGGCAGAAAAGGCGGCGAACCACATTCTCCGGTCATATATTCATAGGTGTACAATGGGTTTAGCGAGTTGTTACGACCTGTATAATGGAACACAAGCAACCGGCCTGAAAAGTTGCCCCCCTCATTGCTATTGGCAACGTCCCAGGGTTTGAAGTTTTCCTGTCGGGAAAACGCCAACAGGTTGGTTCCCAACGAGTCATCCCACGTATATCCGTACAAAGAATCGTTGCCTGGGGTTGGGATTATTTGCAACAGCATTTTATCGGCAACAAAAACCTCGAAAGGGCTATTGATGTTGGCTTTTGATAAATTGGAACGGCGGTCTTGGCACGAAACCGTAGCTATGAGCGTTACAACGCACGATAAAACAGTAATTCTCATGATGATCAATCTGATTGTAACAATCCAAAAACGGGCATAAAGATATCGAATTTGAGGGATTCTGCGCGAGAAATCATTAAAGATTAATATAAAATCAATTAACCGCTTATATTCCAGTCAGTCGGCACATTAAACCAACAATAAGTCAGCATCTTGATTGTTTTCGGGTTACATAATCCTGCAGGTTCATGCCTTGGGTTTTTTCGCCAAAATCCACTTTTTTTGCTAACTTTGTTGCCCCGAAATTGTTACTTTGCCAAAAATATCGAATATGACAAGAAAAGTTCTTTTAACAATACTCGATGGTTGGGGAATGGGCGATGGCTCAAAGTCTGACGTTATTGCCAATACTCCCACGCCAAATATGGATTACCTGTTGCAGAAATATCCGCATTCCATACTCCTTACTTGTGGAGAACACGTGGGGCTGCCTGATGGACAAATGGGAAACTCCGAAGTGGGGCATCTCAATATCGGAGCCGGACGCGTGGTGTATCAGGATTTAGTGAAAATCAACAAGGCAATTGCCGATAATTCCATCATGGACAACGAAATCCTGAAGGAAGCATACACCTACGCTAAGGAAAAAGGAAAAGCCATTCATTTTCTGGGTTTGGTCAGCGATGGTGGCGTACACTCACTCGACAAACATCTGTACAAGTTGTGCGATATGGCCAAACACTACGGAATCGAAAGGGCTTATATTCATGCCTTTACCGACGGTCGCGACACCGATCCCCGCAGCGGCCTGGGGTTTGTCCGTCAGTTGGAAGAGCACCTGAAAGGGTCGGCAGGTAAAATAGCGTCTGTTACTGGTCGTTATTATGCTATGGATCGCGACAAGCGTTGGGAACGTGTCAAAGAAGCCTATGACGGGCTTGTACATGCAAAGGGAACGTACCACAGTTCGGCTGTCGAGGCCATTGAAGCATCCTATGCTCAGAATATCACCGATGAGTTTATTAAACCCAGCATCATAACCAACCCCGATGGTAGTCCCGTGGCCACCATCCGCGAAGGTGATGTTGTCCTTTGCTTTAACTTCCGCACCGACCGCCTTCGTGAAATGACCATTGTGCTAACGCAGAAAGACATGCCCGAGTTTGGGATGAAAACCATGCCCCTGCATTATCTGACCATGACACGGTACGATGACACCTTCCAAAATGTACACATAGTGTATGATAAAGACAACCTGAATGACACGCTGGGCGAGGTTGTATCAAAAGCTGGACTAAAGCAGCTGCGTATTGCCGAAACCGAAAAATATGCCCATGTTACTTTCTTTTTCAGCGGTGGGAGAGAGGAGGAATTCGATGGCGAGAGACGAGTGCTGGTTTCATCACCCAAGGTAGCTACGTACGACCTGAAACCCGAAATGAGTGCTTTCGAAGTGCGCGATGCCGTTATACAGGAAATCAACAAAGGCGACTTAAGCTTTATTTGCCTCAATTTTGCCAACGGCGACATGGTCGGGCACACGGGAGTGTATTCTGCCATTCAGCAGGCAGTTCAAGCGGTTGATACCTGTGTTGGAGATGTAGTTAAGGCTGCCCGGAGCAACAATTTCGAAGTAATTATTATTGCCGATCACGGTAACGCCGATAACGCTGTAAACGAAGACGGTTCACCCAACACAGCCCACTCGCTCAACCCGGTTCCATGCATTTTTGTTACTGACCAATATAGAACAATTCAGGACGGGATTCTGGCCGATTTGGCTCCTACCATTTGTAAAATTATGGGGTTGCCCATTCCGGAAGTAATGAAAGGAAAAATTTTAGTGTAACATGATCGAAGAAGTAATCATGCTCGAAATTAAAAAGACCCTCGTCAGCCTCGACGTTATCGAAAAGAAGTTTGTCTGCGATTTGTCAAAATGCAAAGGGGCTTGCTGTGTTGTAGGAGAATCGGGGGCGCCACTAACAGACGAAGAGAAAGACCTGATTGAAGAAGCGTACCCGTTTATCCGTCAGTACATGACCCCCGAAGGGATTGAAGCCGTTGATACACAAGGCTGGTATGTCTATGACATTGAGGGTGATTGCGTTACCCCTTTGGTCAACCAGAAAGAGTGCGCCTACACCTTTCGCGATGAGCAGGGAATAACGCTTTGCGCTTTCGAAAAAGCCTTTTATGAGCGGAAAATAAATTTTCTGAAACCCTTAAGCTGTCATCTCTATCCTATACGGGTCACACAATATATGGCGTACGATGCCGTTAATTACGAGTCGAACTCAATTTGTAGCGCAGCCTGCAAAAAGGGGAATGACTCAGGGACTGTTCTTTATCAGTTTTTAAATCAGCCACTTATAAGGGCTTATGGGCAAGATTGGTACAACGAGTTAACCATGACAGCACAAGTATATAGCGAACAAAACTTCGAAAATGAGTAATTTTAAAACTATTTTATTTCGTTGGAATATTCCTGTCGCAACTTTAGCATGCGTATTGTTCTTTCTGGGCAATACTTTTGGACAGGAAGAATTCAACCCGCGTAAAGATTTCACTTACGGTAATGATTATTTCAGGCCCTATTCGCCTTATATTACGGTGAATGGCGGGTACGGGATTAATTTCAATACAGGAAACCCCGAACAGAACTTTGCTGCTGATATGCACTTTCGAAAAGGTTTTGAATATCTGCATTACAATGTTGGTTACATGGTTTCAACCGACTATTTCTTTCTGGAAGGAGCAAAGATGCGCCAATACCGTTCACCACAAAGGGCACATAATTTTCATGCCGGTGTTGGGACAAGGTATGCAATCCTAAAACACAACTTTGGGGGATATGCCGGATTATCATTTGTTACAGGAAACCAGCAAATTACTGATTCTGCTTACATAACTCGTATGGGGCCAGGGATATATACACAGTTGCATTATCACTGGAAACCCATTTACGATATTGGATTGGGTGGTGGCCTTTATATAGCTGTCAGCGAGCATTTTCAGGTTATTGGACTGCAGTTCAGCATTATGTTTTCCGGCGATTATAAGCCACCAGCGAAGCCAAAAGTTTATTAACTTAACTATACAGAACTATGAAAGGATTAAACGAGTACATCGAACAAAACAAGCAACGGTTTCTCGACGAATTGTTTGAGTTAATACGGATTCCTTCCGTAAGCTCCATTGCTGACCATAAACCCGATATGTACCGGGCTGCCGAGTGGTGGAAAAAAGCTTTACTAAATGCCGGTGCCGACAAAGCCGAAGTTTACGAAACCAAAGGTCATCCAATTACTTACGGGGAAAAAATTATCGACCCAAAACTACCAACAGTACTCGTTTACGGTCACATGGATGTTATGCCGGTTGATCCCATTGATTTGTGGAAATCGCCACCATTCGAGCCTGAAATTCGCGACGGAAAAATTTATGCCCGTGGTGCCGATGATGACAAAGGTCAGTGCTACATGCACGCCAAGGCTTTCGAATTCATGGTTAAAACCAACCAATTACCCTGTAATGTGAAATTCATGATCGAAGGGGAGGAGGAAATAGGCTCGCCGGCATTGACCAAATGGTGTGTCGAGAAAAAAGAAATGCTCAAAAGCGATATAATACTTGTTAGTGATACCGGGATGATAGCCCAGGACATCCCATCGGTAACTGTTGGGCTGCGCGGTTTAGCCTATTGGCAGGTTAAAGTTACCGGACCAAACCGCGACCTTCATTCGGGTCTTTTTGGTGGTGCCGTTGCCAATCCAATCAATATTCTGGCTAAGATGATAGCCGATGTTCATGACGAGAATAACCGCATCACTATTCCAGGGTTCTATGATGATGTTTTGGAATCATCGATCGAAGAGCGCGAGCTGTTAAACAAAGCTCCTTTCAACCTCGAGGCATACAAAAAAGCCCTCGATATTGCTGAAGTACATGGCGAGAAAGGTTATACAACCATTGAAAGGACCGGAATACGCCCTACATTTGATATTTGTGGTATTTGGGGCGGTTACACCGGCGAAGGTTCAAAAACAGTTTTACCTTCAGTAGCTTATGCTAAAATATCGTGCCGGCTTGTTCCAAACCAAGATAACGGGAAAATTGCCCAACTTTTCAAAAAATATTTCGAGAAGGCAGCTCCCAATTATGTAAAGGTCGAGGTGGAATGCCTTCATGGAGGGCAGCCTTACGTTTGTCCAATTACTATTCCGGCATACAAAGCAGCTGAGAAAGCCTATGAAACAACTTTTGGTAAGCGTCCTGTGCCTGTCCGCAGCGGAGGCAGTATCCCCATTATTGCCCATTTCGAAAAGGCTCTGGGAACAAAATCGGTTTTAATGGGATTTGGTCTGGAATCCGATGCTATTCATTCACCAAACGAAAATTTCCCTCTGTTCAATTTCTACAAAGGCATTGAGACTATTCCCCATTTCTATAAACATTTCTCCGAATTGTTGAAATAACTCAAAGACTGAAAGGGGTAGGTAAAAATACCCCTTTTTTTCTTTCTTGTTTTACTAAATTGCAGATAAACAATGCTTTATTTTATCCTTAGCTAAGGCGGTACATGCCTAGCATTGTCTTTGGCATATACTTTGAAGGTTGCAAGCGAACCTTATTCAAAGTACAATGACCCGTAAATCCCTCAACTTAATAGTTTGTATTCTTTTTAGTGCACTTTCTCAATCCATATTTGCACAAAGCGAAGACAGGTTTACCGCTGTCGAAATTGGTAAAAAAGCCCCAATTTTTACTGTGCGAACCCTTGAGGGAAAGGCCATTGATTTAGACAAACTGAAAGGGAAGGTTATCCTGCTAAATTTCTTTGCTACCTGGTGCCGCCCTTGTATGGAGGAAATGCCCCATATCGAGCAACTTCAGAAACGATACAGCAACTCTGATTTAGTAATCATTAGCATTGGAAGAGAACACCAGTTGGCAGAACTCGAGATTTTTAACCAGACAAAAGGATTTACCTTTAACATTGCCGCCGATCCTGACAGGAAAATATTTGAAATGTATGCTGAAAAAATGATCCCACGAAATTATATCATTGATCGAAAAGGCGTTCTAAGTTTTCAGAGTTCAGGTTTTAACCAGAATGAATTTTCTAAGATGATTGAAGCTATTGAAAAAGAATTGAAAGTGAAATAACCAACCAACCTCCCTAATCAAAAAAATATAAAGTCACCGCATTTTCCACTTTCGAAGTTTGGCTGGTAACTACCAATTGGGCAATCTTTGAAGTTTTTATTTTTTTTGCAATTTCCAATATCTCTTGGTGTTCAAAACCCTCAAAGCGCATTATGTAATCAATTTGTTTCCACGCTGGGATAAGTGTCATGCTTTTTGTGGTCACAATGTCATCATTTGCATATAACGATGGATATATCGGGGAGGTTTCTGAAATTTCGATTTCCTGACGGTTTGGCACAAAGAAAATCGTTTTTCCTTTGGATTCTGATTTCCATCTGAAATATTCAAGATTGATGCTCTTATCAAGTATTTTATCTTCTTGGTTTTCTTTGTTTTTGTATTTCGTATTTATGACGAATCTCCTTGACAGGAGTTTACTCATCAGATAACAAATTTTATACGGAGGATCTTTACTAATAATTCCCACAAGGATGTCGTCGTCAGGAACATAATCCGAAGTTTTCATTAGGTTTTTTGCAGCCATGAGCGGGAAAAATTATTGTTTGCACACGAAAAATAACCGAAATTGACTTGAAACCTTATATTGTCAATTCTTTACGCTATTTTATTGAAATCCATAGAGGGACTCACGTGACGCCGATTGTTCAGCATCTTTTTTAGATCTGCCAACACCTACACCAAAAACCTTATTGTCAATCCATAAGTTGCATATAAACAATGGTTTGTGGTTGCTCGATGTAGGATGAAGGATGGTGTCAAAACGAAATTCATACTTATTATGTTGACACCACTCAATAACCTCGCTTTTAAAGTTATAGTCAGCATTGTTCCCGTTCTGGATATTCATACAACTGGTAAGGAACTTCCTTAGTATGAACTGTTTTGCTTTGTCGGGACCACGGTCAAGATAAATTGCACCAATTAATGCCTCGACAGCATCCCCTGTTATATGAATTGATTTACGTAAATCAGCGCGGGTTACAATCAATTTGTCAATCCCCGATTCTTTGCTGAATTTTTCAAGGTTATTGCCATTCACAAAACGGGATCTGAGCTTGGTTAGTTCCCCTTCGCTCATATCGGGATATTTTAAGTACAAATATTCCGCAATTGTAACACTCAGCACCGCATCACCCAAGAATTCCAGGCGTTCGTTGTTTATTGTTGTGCCTCCCGATGAAGCAAAAGAAGCTGACCTGTGAACCAAGGCCAGCTTATAATATTCTATATCGTGGGGACGGAACCCGATTATATTTTTAATTTCCTTAACTAGCTCACTATCGCAATAAAAGATCGAAACTAAAGCTTTAATACTTTTATGCATGAACTTTCAGCCTTATACTTTTTTGAAAATGACGCAAGCATTGTGTCCACCAAAACCAAAATTGTTCGATAAGGCAACCTTAATATCGCGTTTCTTTGCTTTGTTGAAGGTGAAATCAATTTTGGGATCAACTTCAGGATCTAAGTTAAATTGGTTGATTGTTGGGGGAATAATCCCTTCCCTCAATGCATTAATACATGCAAGGGCTTCAATGGCACCAGCGGCACCCAGCAAGTGCCCAGTCATTGATTTGGTTGAACTTACGCTCATTTTGTACGCATGTTCACCGAAGGTTTTTACCAACGCTTTGGGTTCTGCAATATCTCCTAAACCGGTTGATGTTCCGTGAACATTCACGTAATCAATATCCGTAAGTTTCATGCCTGCATCTTCGATAGCAAGTTTCATAACGGTAGATGCGCCAATTCCTTCAGGATCAGGGGCTGTCATATGGTGGGCGTCACAATTGGCTGCTCCACCTGCTACTTCAGCCAGGATTGTTGCTCCGCGACGAACCGCGTGCTCGTACTCCTCAAATATAAGGGTTATCCCTCCTTCGGCCATGACAAAACCATCTCTGTCTGCATCAAAGGGGCGCGAGGCTGTTTTTGGGTCGTCATTGCGAGTTGAAATTGCTTTCATGCTGTTAAAACCTCCAACACCGGCTTCATTGATTGCGGCTTCTGAACCTCCTGTAATCACTATGTCTGCTTTGTTCCAACGGATATAATTCAAAGCATCAATCATTGCGTGACTTGAACTGGCGCACGCAGATACACATGTGTAATTAATTCCCCGGAACCCATGTTCGATAGCTATTAGGCCGGAAGCAATGTTAACAATCATTTTCGGAATAAAGAATGGGCCAAATCGGGGAGTTTTGTCTCCTGTTGCCCATTCTGATATTTCCGAAATGAAAGTATCTAAACCGCCAATTCCAGAGCCCCATACTACACCAGCACGATCCTTGTTGATCTTTTCAAGGTCAAGACCTGAATTTTTGATCGCCTCGGCTGCAGAAATCAATGCAAATAAGGTGTATTGATCGTACTTCCTGACTTCTTTCCTATCGTAATAGTCAGTGGGGACGAAGTTTTTTACCTCGCATGCAAATTGGGTTTTGAAATTTGTGGCATCAAAACGGGTGATTGGAGCGGCACCGCTAACCCCTTCAACCATGTTTTTCCATGTTTCGGCGGCTGTTTTTCCTAATGGGGTAATGGCTCCAATGCCTGTAACTACTACGCGTCTGGTACTCATGGCGCTTGAATTAACGTTTTAGATTTACAAGTTTTTTTACTTGGCATTTTTCTCGATGTATGCAATAGCATCGCCTACAGTCACAATCTTTTCAGCTTGATCGTCGGGAATTGCTATGTTGAATTCTTTTTCAAATTCCATAATCAATTCTACGGTGTCAAGTGAATCAGCGCCTAAGTCGTTTGTGAAGCTAGCTGATGGTGTTACTTCGCTTTCATCCACGCCCAATTTGTCAACGATGATGCTTTTTACTCTTGATCCAATGTCTGACATAACCTTAATTTTAAGTTAATATTCATTTTCAATTTCACCCCGCAAAGAAATGAAATTTATGAAAATTATGAAAACTTTTCGTGGAAAAACTATCAACTTTCATTAATTTCATACCAAAGCCAATCTGTTTTTTATTCTTAATATTCAGTGTATCAAATTGTAAGAAATGTCAATGTATTTCAGAATGTATGTGAATTATTGTTAATTTGATTTTTTTTATCAAAAAAGTTGTTTTTCGAGAAATTGTTTCTATCTTTGCACCCTGTAAAAGAGTGCGGGGTAGAGCAGTTGGCAGCTCGTCGGGCTCATAACCCGGAGGTCGGAGGTTCGAGTCCTTCCCCCGCTACCAAAAAAGCCCTTATGGTAATATGCCATGAGGGTTTTGTTTTTTAATACCTTTGGATTTCTCCGGATGTCTTTACCACTATACCTTTGTCATCTCTTTTTAGAACGGTAAACATGCACCGTGCGACCTTTTGACTATCAACTGCCTTAAGGTTTTTAGGGATTGCAAATCCAAAAATCCACATCAAAAATTTTCCAACAACTTCCCCCATCCTGAACTCATCTCTTTTTCCCAACAATAAAGAAGGGCGCACAATTAAGGTTGTCTCGAAAGGAATTTCCCGGATACCTCTTTCAGCTTCATCTTTTACCTGATTGTAGAAAAATATGGAATTTTCGTCCGAACCCATAGATGATACGATGGCGAATTTTCTAGCGCCCTTCTCAAAGGAAACGCGGGCAACACGTAGAGGATATTCTAAGTCAACCTTTCTAAATTCTTCTTTTGATCCAGCCTTCTTAATGGTTGTCCCAAGACAACAATAAACATCATTAGCTTCGGGAAACTTGTTCTCTGCCGTTTCGAAATCAAAAACAAATTGGTGTAACTTTGAATGTTGAATAGGCAGTTTTTTTCTGACAAGGATTATTATTTTGTCGTAATAATCTGACTCAAGAAGTACCTCAAGCAATTTTCTGCCCACCAAACCCGAAGCACCTGCTATCAATGCGGTTTTCACCTGTCTGCGTGATTATCTATTTTTATAAACAACATTTCTAAATGCAATGAAACGGCATTAATTTCCCATTTCAGATATAAACTTTATCCTAACCAGCCTTATTTCTTCCTCGGTATAGTCTCCCTCTAACGCACTCACGGCATCTTCAACGGATTCTGATTCGGCTTCTGTTCTGAAATATTCGTAAATATCCTCCTGGTTGTCTTCTTCCATAATCTGGTTAATGTAATAGTCAATGTTGACTTTGGTGCCAGAATTGACAATGGCTTCAATTTCGCCAAGTAACTCGTTCATTTCAATGCCTTTAGCGTTGGCGAATTCGTCAAGAGGAACTTTTCTGTCTATGCTTTGTATTATATTAACCTTTAAGCCGGATTTGTTTATTATCGATTTGACAACCATATCTAATGGTCGGTCAATCTCGTTTTCCTCAACATACTTTCGTATCAATTCAAGGAAAGGTTCTCCATATCGTTTGGCTTTGCCCTGCCCAACGCCGGAAATATTTTGCATTTCTTCTATTGTAATAGGGTATTGGGTTGCCATATCCTCTAACGATGGATCCTGGAAAATGACCCAAGGCATAAGGTTCTTTTCTTTAGCGATTTTTTTGCGTAATGTCTTTAACATCTCGAAAAGCGCTGAATCCAAGGCTCCCGAACAGGTATCCATGTTTATTGCGTCTGTGTCATCTTCGTAGTTGTGTTCTTTTGAAAGCCTAATGCTGTAAGGGTTCTTCAGAAATTCATGTCCTTTGGGGGATAAATGAACAGTACCATAATGAACAATATCTTTCTCCAGTAAATTGTGTATCAATGCATGACGAATTACGCCATGCCAAAAACGGGCATCTTTGTCACTACCAGTTCCAAATATTTCGAGTTGGTGATGGCGAAACGATTTTACAGCCGCTGCCTGGACTCCAGCAAGCACATTGGCAATATGATCGGGTTTAAATTCCTCACGGACAGCCAACACAGCATTTAGAACCTCAACAATATATTCCTTTCCTTCGAACAACTCTTTGGGGTTCAAGCAGTTGTCGCAATTGCCACATGATTGTTCCAGCTTTTCTCCAAAATAATTTAACAGTTGGATGACCCTACAGACTGAAGATTCTGCGTAACTAACCACATCAGCCAACAACTGTTTGCCAATTTCCTGCTCGCTGACGGGTTTTCCCTGCATGAACTTTTCAAGCTTTACAATATCTTTGTAGCTGTAAAACGTGATGCATTTCCCTTCACCGCCATCGCGTCCGGCACGTCCCGTTTCCTGATAGTAACCTTCCAGACTTTTGGGAATGTCGTAGTGAATAACATATCGTACATCGGGTTTGTCAATCCCCATTCCAAAAGCTATGGTTGCCACAATTACGTCAACATCTTCCTGAAGGAACATGTCCTGGTTTTTTGATCGTCGCGCGGCATCCATTCCCGCATGGTAGGGAAGTGCCTTAATTCCATTGACCTGAAGTACTTCAGCCAATTCTTCCACTCTTTTGCGGCTCAGGCAGTAAATAATACCCGATTTCCCTGAATTGGCCTTGATATATTTTATAATTTCCTTATCCGTATTTACTTTGGGCCTAATTTCGTAGTACAGATTGTGACGACGGAATGAAGACTTAAATTCCATTTCCTCCAGCATTCCCAGATTTTTCTGTATATCATGTTGCACCTTTGGTGTTGCTGTTGCTGTCAGTGCTATGATGGGAGCCCGGCCTATTTTTTCTATGATCGGACGTATTCTGCGGTATTCAGGTCTGAAGTCGTGTCCCCATTCTGAAATACAGTGCGCTTCATCAATGGCATAAAAACTGACCTTGGCTTTACGCAGAAACTCAATATTCTCATCTTTAGTCAACGACTCAGGAGCTACATATAGCATTTTAGTACGACCTTCAAGGATATTATCCCGAACTTTTTGTATTTCTATTTTGTTCAACGAGGAGTTAAGAAAATGCGCAATACCATCGTCTTCGCTAAAGCCTCGCATAGAATCCACCTGGTTTTTCATCAGGGCAATCAAGGGTGATATAATCACCGCCGTGCCTTCCATGAGTAAGGCCGTTAACTGATAGCACAGTGATTTTCCACCTCCTGTGGGCATTAATACAAAAGTATCCTTTTGGTCAAGTAAATTGCGAATTATTTCTTCCTGGTTGCCTTTGAACGAATCAAAGCCAAAATGTTTTTTCAGATAAAAATGTAGTGGTTGTTCTAGTTTAACCATGATTATTTCCTTTCAGTTCCTCGGGTATCATCAACTTATGGTACAGCAAATTTAAAACGTTTGTATAAAAACACTACCTTTGCATCAAAAATTGTGCACAAATTAATTTTTCTTTGAAAATGGTCAATAGAGAGCTTACTACACAAGAGATAAAAAAAATTGCAATCGAAACGATTAGAGACGAGGCCCGTTCCATTGAGAGACTAACTGAATTTCTTGACGATGATTTTGCAAAGACAGTTCAATTAATTTTTGAATCCAACGGACGAGTCATAATTACGGGTATCGGAAAAAGCGCCAACATTGCCGGGAAAATTGTTGCCACACTAAACAGTACTGGAACACCTGCCATTTTTATGCATGCAGCGGATGCCATTCATGGCGATCTGGGGATGATTCAACCTGATGATGTTGTGATTTGTATCAGCAAGAGTGGCAATACACCTGAAATAAAGGTATTAGTTCCCTTAATAAAAAAATTCGGAAATAAACTTATTGCGTTAGTTTCGAATACGGACTCGTACCTGGCCATCCATGCTGATATGGTTTTAAAAGCGACTGTCGAAAAAGAGGCTTGTCCGAACAACCTGGCACCAACATCGAGCACTACCGCTCAGTTGGTTGTTGGAGATGCATTGGCTGTTTGTCTTTTGCACTACCGTGGTTTCGGCTCGTCTGATTTTGCGAAATACCATCCTGGAGGCAGCCTTGGCAAGAAACTCTACATGCGGGTAGAAGATATTTACGGGAACAATCCTTCTCCAAAGGTTCATATTGACAGTTCCCTCGATCAGGTTATTTTCGAAATTTCTTCAAACCGACTTGGGGCTACCGCTGTTGTAGATATTCAGAACAATCTTTTGGGAGTAATAACGGATGGAGACCTTCGGCGTATGTTACAATCTGGAAAAGATATAAAAACTATCAAAGCTGGCGACTTTATGACCCAAAATCCTAAAACAATTGAAGATAACGAACTGGCAGTAAATGCTTTCCAGTTAATGGAAAAACATAGTATCACTCAACTTGTGGTTGTAAAAGACGGAAAGTATGCGGGAATAATCCATCTGCATGACATAATTCGGGAAGGTATTGTATAACCCAGAGAGTGAAAAGGGGCAAAAATAATCCAAAGATTATCTGTTATAAATTAGAAAATCCAAATGTGAGATGTGATGTTTATCATGTGCGTTTTTTTCAATGTTATACTTAAGTATTATTTTTACCTTTAAAATAATTACCGATAATTTTCGTTAAATTGTATCCAAGTGCTCAGTAAAGCCATGTGTTGTGGTGAATCACTTTGGTTACTTCTAAATCGGGCAATATGCTGAAATCTACGTTTCAATTCCTGTTTTTTGTGATATTTTTTACAGTTATCTATAGTTCATGTGAGGTGTTAGACAAGCAAGAAGATATACCATCGTATATTCAAATAGACACCCTTGTTTATCAGGGAATTACACCAAATGGTTTCTCGTGTGCTTATGTCTATGTCAATTATAAGCTTATTGGTGTTTTTGAGATTCCCCGTACAATCCCTGTGCTGGCATCAGGCGATTCAAGAATATTAGTTCGTCCGGGAATTGATTTAAATGGGTACACCTATGACCGTACGTTCTACGAGTTGTCAAGAGGGTATGAAACGCGTCTTACACTGGAACCCTCAAAAGTATCCGTTTTGACTCCAACCTGTTTTGATTCGGAGAACGTTGAGACGGCCTGGCTTGAGAATTTTGAAAATTCGGCCATTACACTTCAAGCTGCCGACACAGTTACGCCTCAGATAACAGTGAGAAGACAGCAAAGACCAGGACATAATGGTTTTGTTGGAACAATGCAGATTACCCCGCACGATACGCTATCTGAGACTTTTGATTATCAGTATTTCGATTCAATTCCCATTTATTTCCAAAGTGTTCCGGGCTATCTCGAGTTTTCGTATCAATGCAATGAAACGATAGAAGTACGGTTGAAGGCTTTTGTTGTATCAAGCGGTCAGTACCACGATAAAACTGTATTGATTGCCTATAAATCGCCAGACGAATGGAAGAGGATTTTTATTGATTTTTCAACTATAGTCAATGATTTTGGTTCAGGAGTATTTTACAAACCTTATTTTAGAATAAGAAGATTTGAAAACACGAATACACAAGATACAATAACGGTCAATGTTGACGATATCCGAATTGTTTATCAAAAACGAAATTAGAGATGCTAAGGCCCCAAAGACAAATAGCAAAATACGTATTTAGTGATTATCTTGCTGCCATGGCAGCGTGGATGGGTTTTTATTATTACCGCAAGTTTATTATCGAATATCCGATTTTCGGAGAAGTCTATTTTGGTATAAACCAAAGACTTCTTTTGGGTGCGATTTTCCTCCCTATGCTATGGGTACTTTTTTATTACCTTACAGGGCAGTATCAAAATCCTTATTATAAATCGAGGTTACAAGAATTAGGTCAGACAATTTCCACCACTATCGTTGGTTCTACAATTCTTTTCTTTGTCCTGATTCTTGATGATTACATTGCCTCTTATAAAGATTATTATACCTCATATTTCATCCTAATATTGATTCATTTTATATTCACCTATACACCCCGAATATTGATTACCTCAACGATGATCAGAAATCTAAGACGGGGTAGAATAGGGTTCAATACTCTATTCATTGGAGGTGGTGTCAAGGCACTTAATTTCTATAAAAAATTGAAACAAGACTCACATTCCAGTGGGTTGTTTATTAAAGGATTTGTTGCAATTCATGAAAATTCCGTTTATCAGGCAAAGGAGGTTATGCCCCAGTTAGGCTATCTTAAGGACGTGAGACAAATTATCCTTGACAACAAAATACATGAGGTGATAATTGCCAGTGAATCAAAAGATCAAGAAAGAGTTGAAGAAATTATAGCTCAGGTAGAGTTTATTGATGTAAAAATAAGGCTCGTTCCAGATTTGTATAACATATTAACCGGCAGACACATAACTTCGAGTTTGTATGGAAGTCCGCTCTTAGAAATTTCACACGAACTGCTTCCGGCGTGGCAGAAAAATACGAAACGATTCATGGATGTTGTTGGATCGCTGATTGCAATGACCATTGGGATACCACTTTACATTTTCCTCGCCATTGGCGTCAAGCTATCATCGAAGGGGCCAATACTTTACAGCCATGAGCGCATTGGGCGTTATGGGAAACCTTTTAAAATTTACAAATTTCGTTCTATGTTTGTAGATGCTGAAAAAAATGGCCCAGCTCTGTCCTCCAAAAACGATAACCGGATTACTCCCTTTGGTTTGTTTATGCGAAAAAGCAGACTTGACGAGCTTCCACAATTTTTTAATGTGCTGATTGGCGAAATGTCATTAGTGGGTCCCAGGCCTGAGAGGCAATTTTTTATTGATCAAATCGTCCAGAGGACGCCGCTATACAAACATTTGTTAAGGGTGAGACCGGGAATAACGTCATGGGGCCAGGTAAAATATGGGTATGCCGAAAATGTTGATCAAATGATAGAGAGACTTAATTTTGATTTAATCTATATTGAAAATATGTCAATTTACTTTGATTTGAAGATTATGATTTATACTATTAAAACCGTGTTTGAAGGCAGTGGAAAGTAAATTTTTAGTTTAAATCAGATTGATAGAAATGACACAAATTCAAATCGTAAGGTCTAGTAATTTTAATATTCATTGGGTCGCCTTCTGTTAAAAAGACTGGCAATCCTGAACTCTCCATTACAGAGGCATCGTCGGTGAAACCTGTTTGGAAATCAGCCTCATAGGCTTTGGAAATTAATTCATAGCGAAAGACCTGGGGTGTTTGGACTAGGAAAATCTTGTCTCGTTCTATGGTTTTGCTTTCTGCATGAGAGCCATAGCGCACCGTTTCGGATGGCGAAATTACGGGGATTGCCGATCCTTTTATCATTGCCTGATTGAAACATTGAGTAATTAGGTTAATGGAAACTAGTGGCCGAACCCCGTCATGAACCGCAACCCACTTTGCACCTTTAACATGGCTGATCCCATTTTTGACACTGAAAAATCGTTCCTGCCCACCCGTAACAATTTTATGGGCAACTTTAAAATCGTGCAGTTGACACAACTCACGCCAAATGGATATATGTTGTTCAGGAAGTACTAAAATAATTTGTATTTCAGGGTCATATCTGTAAAATTGTTCAATAGTATAGCACAAAACAGGTTTAGAACCTAGTATAAGAAATTGTTTAGGTATTTCGCCGTTCATACGTTTGCCAACGCCCCCAGCAACAATAATTACCGATTTTTCAGACATAGTTGAGAAAGTTTAACCAAATATAGGTAAAAAGCATAAATAATAGAATATTTGGCGATATTTACAGGCTTAAATACTATAAAATAGTCATTTGACGTTTGGTTGCAAAAAATTCCTGTCGATGGATCTCTATAATAAAAGGAAACGATGGAAATTGATTATTGTAGTCTTGGCTATGATAATCAGCGCCCTGTCATTGCTTTACACCAACTTCATTGTTGAAGGACTGAAAGCAGAAGAAAGAAAGAAAATGGAACTTTACGCATTCGCACTTAAAAAATTTGCAGAATCAGACGATTTAGAGGCCGACATGAGCCTGGTCACAGAAATCATTACCCATAATACGACAGTACCGTTAGTACTTACTTCCGTTGAAGACAGCATTTTGGCTTTTGTGAATTTTAACCCCAAAAAATCGACGGACGAAAAGTTCATGAAGCGTGAGCTTGAAAAAATCAAATCAGCACGTGAACCAATTATTATTTCTTTGGCCAATAACGAGCAGCAAAAAGTGTATTATAAAGATTCAACAGTTCTTACTTTGTTGTTCTGGTACCCTTTTGTGCAAATAGCCGTCTTCGCTTTGTTTATTATGTTGGGTTATATAGCATTTAGCAATTCAAGAAAGGCCGAACAAAACCGGGTATGGATTGGAATGTCAAAAGAGACCGCTCACCAATTGGGAACCCCAATTTCATCGCTAATGGCATGGATGGAAATACTAAAAGCTTATCCCGATTTGAATAGTTACACGCCTGAAATACAAAAAGATATAGAAAGACTTGATGTTATTGCCCGAAGGTTTTCTAAAATTGGTTCGTTACCCGATTTAGTTCCGGAACCCATTAATGAGGTTATGGGAACGGCAATAAATTACATGCAATACAGAACCCCCGAAGGGGTTAGTTTTTCCTATACTTCAGCTATCGATGACAATACGCAAATCAATCTTAACCGTAGCCTTTTCGAGTGGGTGATTGAAAATGTAATCCGAAATTCAGTCGATGCAATGCAAGGGAAAGGCGAGATTAAATTTGAATTAGGCGCAACCGGAAAGAAAGTGTTCATTGATATCACCGATACTGGCAAAGGAATGCCTAAACGAATTCAGAAAACAATTTTTAGCCCCGGGTTTACAACTAAAAAACGTGGTTGGGGCTTAGGGTTATCACTGTCGAAGCGTATTATCGAAAACTACCATAATGGAAAGATATTTGTTAAATTGTCTGAAATTAATAAGGGTACCACCATACGAATATTACTTAATTTATAAATGCTAGATATACAAAGTTATAATGGTAGTAAGTGGTTTTATTATTCGTGATTTGAGCGTGTTTTTATGTAAAAAAAAGCAAATTGGAAGGGATACTTTAGTTTAATTAAAGATAGTTTTATTACTTTTGCACAAATTTTGGCAAAGCAGCGAATCATGATCCGGTATTGATCAGAAATGCCTGTCGATCCCTTCTTTGCGACTTTTTTAATCACCTGTTTGCTTATAGCAAAGGATGAATGTAGAGAGAAACATACTTGACAGCTATCAAATACCCGTTGTTGGTTTATCGCTTGGGAAACACGAATATTCGTTTCACTTGGACGACAGTGTGTTTGCGTATTTTGGCCACCCTGATGTAGAAAAGGGCGATGTAACGGCAAAAGTACAACTTGATAAGCGTCCCAATGTAATAGAACTACAGATATTGCTAAACGGCAAGTTAACGGTGCAATGCGATCGATGTCTCGAATTATTTGATTTTCCCATCCAGACGGCTGAAAACATAATTTGTACTATTGGCAAGCAAGAAGGATGCACAGATGAAGAAATAGTGGTGCTGACAAAAGAACAGACCAATTTAGATGTTTCAACTTTTTTGTATGAAATTGCGGTTACACAATTACCAATTAGCAAGGTTCACCCTAACGATGGTAAGGGTAAGTCGATGTGTAACCCGGAAATGTTAAAAATACTTGATAAGTATATCATAAGGGAAGAAACCTCCCCAGCTCAAAAATTAGGTGACTTATTATAAATACACAGAACAATGGCAAATCCAAAACACAAACACTCGAAAACCAGAAGAGACAAGAGAAGGACACACTACAAGTCAACTGAGCCACAATTGTCTAAATGTACGAATTGTGGTGCAACACACCGTTATCATAGGGTTTGTCCTGAATGCGGGTTCTATAGAGGACGACTTGTCAATGAGAAAGCCGCAACAGTATAGGAATAACAACTACTAAAAAATTACAGCCCGTGAGATATTTTTTCTCATCGGGTTGTTCTGTTTTCTACATCAAATAACGCAACCATGAAAATAGGAATCGATGTTATGGGGGGGGATCATGCTCCCATTGAAATAGTTAAAGGAGCCATTCTGGCTTATAACGTTATCGGTCCGGATGTCAGGCTGGTACTCTTCGGTGATGAATCCCAAATTCAAGACGTTTGTAAGGCGAACAGTTTCGACCATTCGAAATTCGATGTTGTAAACACTACTGAGATAATTGAAATGCATGACCATCCGGCAAAAGCATTTCAAATGAAAAGCAACTCAAGCATTACAAAGGGTTTTGAATATTTGGCTTACAAGAAAATTGATGCCTTTGCCAGTGTGGGTAATACAGGTGCTATGCTTGTGGGTGCAATGATGGTCATTAAACCCATTGATGGTATTATACGCCCTTGTATTTCAACACATTTGCCGAAAATTGACGGTCAGGATGGTTTACTCCTTGATGTAGGAATTAACCCTGATTGTAAACCCGAAGTTTTATTGCAATATGGAATCTTGGGTTCTGTTTATGCCGAAGAGGTTTATGGAATAAAAAACCCCAAGGTGGCGCTTTTGAACATTGGATCTGAAGAAGGCAAAGGAAATATTTTGGCACGTGCCGCCTACGATTTAATGAAAGATTCAAAATCAATCAACTTTGTCGGAAATGTTGAAGGTTCAGATCTATTCCGACCAGGAGTTGCTGATGTTATTGTTACCGATGGATTTACGGGGAATATTGTTTTGAAACAATCAGAGTCATTGTATCGACTCGCGCTCAAAAGAGGTATTAATGACGAATATTTTAACCGCTTCAATTTCGAACTTTATGGCGGTACACCGGTACTGGGAATAAACCAGACGGTCATTATTGGACATGGTGTCTCTAAAGCCGTAGCCATAAAAAACATGATAACGCATACAATTAACGTTGTCAATGCCAAAATGGCGAACATAATTTCGTCTCGGATCGAAGGTACCAGCAAATTATCCGAATAGCATTTCTTTAAAACAGGCTTACTAAATTTGACAAAAACAGTACACGAATGGACAAATTACGAGCAACAATTACAGGAGTCGCAGGAGCAGTTCCCGACTATATCCTGACAAATGATGAAATCAGCCAAATGGTTGATACATCGGACGAATGGATTATGACCAGAATTGGTATAAAAGAAAGGCATATTTTACGAGAGCCAGGAACAGGCAGCTCCGATATTGGTGCAAAAGCAGTATCCTTGTTGTTGAAGAAAACCGGAAATAAACCAGAAGATATTGAACTCCTTATTTGTGCCACGGTAACCCCGGATATGCAATTTCCAGCCACTGCAAATATCATTTGTGATAAAGTTGGAATCAGAAACGCCTTTGCTTATGACTTGAATGCAGGATGTAGTGGATTTCTTTACGCCCTTTCCACTGCCAGCAAGTTTATTGAAACGGGTCGATACAAGAAGGTGATTGTTGTTGGTGCTGAGAAAATGAGCAGTATTGTTGATTATCAGGATCGAGCCACTTGTCCTATATTTGGGGATGGTTCAGGAGCTGTACTCCTGGAACCAACTAGAGATGAGTTTGGAATTATGGACGAGATCCTGCAGTCAGACGGTGTTGGTCGGGTTCATTTGCACCAGAAAGCCGGAGGTTCCGTTAGGCCTGCCTCGCATCAGACTGTCGATGCCAGAGAACACTTCATTTATCAAGAGGGGCAAGCCGTATTTAAATGGGCTGTTTCAAAAATGGCGGATGTCTCCGTAGAAGTGATGCAACGCAACAAAATAACTCCGGAAACGCTTGCCTGGCTTGTGCCACATCAGGCAAATATGCGAATAATAGAGGCTGTAGCAAAGCGAATGGGAATTAGCCCTGAACAGGTTATGATTAACATACAGAAATATGGGAACACCACTGCAGCCACGTTACCCCTATGTCTTTGGGAGTGGGAACCACGACTTAAAAAAGGTGACAATATAATTTTGGCAACCTTTGGTGCTGGCTTCACATGGGGCGCAATGTACGTTAAATGGGGTTATGACGGAAAATAACGAAAAAAACTTAAAGAAACATGGCAAAAACAAATGGAACAGATCCCAACTCAATTAATATAATTTGCGAGGGAACAACCGTAAAAGGTGATATTATTACTGATGGGGAAATTCGAATTGATGGAACTTTGGATGGAAATCTTCAGGCTAAAGGAAAAGTTGTAATAGGTACAACCGGACGATTAAATGGAGAAATAGCATGTCGAAATGCAGACATTCAGGGAAAAGTAGAAGGTAAGATAACCGTTTTGGAGTTGCTCACCTTTAAAAACACATGTGTTTTTAAGGGCGATTTGACTACCAAACAATTGGCAATTGAACCTGGAGCTGTCTTCAATGGAAGTTGTCAAATGAACAATCCGAATGTGCCTTCAACGGAATCGAAGAAATAAATAGAAATCATGACTACAACAATAATGGGGAGAAAAATCATGTCTCCCCTTTTTTTATTGTAGAATTTAGATAAACACATTAAATGACGGATTTTAGACTTGAGGGGGATTGTAATGGGCTGGTAAACTGAAACATAGTTATTTTTGCCATTTAAAAAAAAATATATATCGTTTTTTTAATCGTTTTCTACAATTTTAGACCTACATAATTACTATCTTTAAGACGCTTTTCCGCTTATCGAAATTGACAATACCAATGATGAAGACGTATATATATAAAGTTCTGCTAATAAATTTTATATCAATATTTTTGTTGGTTGTTCTTTCTAGTATTACGTCTGTTGGAGTAAGCATGACTACCTTTGCTTCTCTTTTAGTCTTTTTTAACGCATTTTATATTATCACTCATTTTATCGTTAGGAGAAAACTGAAGCTAAAACAAGACAATTTTAGTAAGATTTATATGATCTTATCGGTTATCAGGCTTTTGGTGTTTCTAACGTTAATGGTGCTTTTGTTAAAAATGCACAAAGGAAATATAGTTTTTGTGGTGATTTCTATTTTGTATTTTTATATGGTCTTTACCATAAATGATGTGTTAACAACTATGTCTATCGTAAAGGCAATCAGAAAAGTGTAATTTTTTAATCTAAAAGTCAATGTGCCGGATTAGAAATAGATATCGCAATGTGTTGATTTTTGCTATTACCTTCGTAATTAGCGGTTTGTTGCCAAAACCTGCATTAGCCTCCGATGATCAGCATGATGGAAAAATAAATCCCGGAAAGGTGATTGTTGACCACATTACCAACGCCCATGAATGGCATATCTTAACAACACCCAATGGTAAACATGTCTCCTTGCCATTACCTGTTATCTTGTACAGTCGATTTTCAGGCTTTCATATTTTTTTATCTTCGAAATTTGATCATGGGACAACAAAATATAAGAATTTTGAATTAGTGCATCATGGTGAGAATAAGGGGAAAATAGTGGAGTACGACGTAGAAGGAAGACTTTTAAACGAAAAGCCACTCGATATTAGTTTTACAAAAAATGTACTGGGCTTATTTGTGGGAATGATTATAACCGTCATTTTATTGCTCAAGGCCGTGAAGATTGCCCAAATGAGAAAAGGGCTTCCACCAAAAGGAATCCTTTCAGCTTTAGAGCCCTTAGTTTTTTTTGTTCGGGATGATATTGCAAGGTCTTCAATTGGGCATCATGCTGACAGGTTTTTACCCTACCTTCTTTCAGTGTTTTTTATGGTTTTTATAACCAACCTGACAGGTTTAATTCCCGTTGTGCCATTCGGGTCTAATGTGACAGGAAATATATCAGTTACATTAGGTTTGGCCTTCTTTACCTTCATTACTATAAATTATAATGCAAATAGAAATTACTGGAAACATATTTATGATACCCCTGGAGTCCCTTGGTGGATGAAATTTCCGATTCCAATAATGCCTTTTGTTGAGTTCATGGGGGTAATTATGAAGCCATTAGTATTGGCTATCCGACTTTTTGCGAATATAATGGCAGGACACATTGTAGTTCTTGCCTTCGTTTGTCTGATATTTATATTTGCACAACTTTCGACCATCGCTGCCGTATTTGTTTCTCCGGTCACCGTAATTTTTGTTGTCTTTATTTTTTTTCTGGAGCTATTGGTGGCATTCGTTCAAGCATTTGTATTTACGCTGTTATCGGCTATTTTTATTGGAATGGCCGTTGCAGAACATCACTAATTTATAAAACCACACGATTATGGTAACTTTATTAATTCTTTTAAGCGAAGTAGTTGCAGGAGCCACACTAGCAAAATTGGGAGCGGGCGTAGCTGCAGGTTTAGTTGTTTTCGGCGCTTCTTTTGGGATCGCAAAAATTGGTTCTACTGCAATGGAGGCAATGGCCCGACAACCTGAAGCTGCTGGTGACATTCGTTCAGGAATGATTGTTTCGGCCGCGCTGATTGAAGGAGTTTCCTTCTTTGCACTTGCCGTTTGCTTCCTGATTTTGTTTGTTTAATTCATTAACATTATTTTCATGCAGCGGTTGGCTGCATGAAAATAATTAATTTTTGACGTTATGGAACTATTTTCACCCGATTTAGGATTGTTTTTGTGGACCGTTCTGGCCTTCTCGATTTTTCTTTTTGTAATGAAGAAGTTTGCATGGAAACCGTTGTTGGCGATTCTTAACGAACGTGAACGCTCCATTGCTGACGCCCTTTCGATGGCCGAAAAGGCAAGAAAGGAGTTCGCTGAGATTGAAACATTACAAAAGAGAATATTGCACGAAGCCCAGGAGGAGCGCATAAAACTATTGCAAGAGGCTCGGAACGAGAGGGATCAAATTTTAGCAGATGCTAAAGTTGAAGCAATACAGAATGCTAACCGAATACTCGAAAATGCCCAGCAGGAACTAAGAATGGAGCGAGAAGCTGCCTTTAGCGAATTAAAAGCTGAAATAGCCAAGTTTTCAATACAAATTGCGGAGATAATTTTAAAGCAAAAACTTGAAAATGACAAAGCGCAACAAAAGCTTATTGATGATTATATAAAGGAAATCAAAATAAACTGATTTGTTATGCACATTTTTGCTTTTCTGTTCTAGTTGTTAACTATAGGTTGACAGAACCTAAAAAACGCGAAAAGAAGGCAAACGGATTAGTTTTACAGAACATTTAATCGGTTGGAATTAAAAATGTAATCCCATAATTGACATATTATTATGGATCAAAGTTCAATAGCAGTCAGGTACGCAAAAGCTCTCTTCGAATTGGCCGTAGAACAGAATATGGAGGAATCTGTATTTGTTGACATTCAATTCATTAAGAATCTTTTAAACAAGGAAGAAAGTTTTACCAGAATTTTATCTTCAAAAGCCATTGACGTTTTTGAAAAGCAGGATATTTGTGCCCGGCTACTGAGCAATCAGATTAACCCATTAACAAACAGGTTTCTTGCTTACTTAATTCAAAAGCGCAGGGAAGATTACCTGTTAAGAATAGTATTAGAGTATATTCGACATTTCAACAGAAGAAAGAACCTAATAAATGTCGTAATAAAGAGTGCCGTGCCCCTCTCACAAAATCATATCGAAAGTATTGAAAATGCAATTCAAACCCAGCTACAAAAAACACCTTCAGTTGAGGCCGTTATTGATGATTCTTTAATCGGAGGTTATCAAATAATTGTGGGTGATCGCTTTTATGATTATTCAGTCAAAGGCATGTTAGAGAAATTTGGACAATCGATTTAATTCAATATTAATAGTTTACTATTATGACTCAGATAAAACCCGCCGAAATATCGGACATTATTAAGAAACAAATTGCAGATATTAACATCGCAGGACGATTCGAAGAAATTGGAACTGTTCTGACAATAGGCGATGGCATTGCTATTGTATATGGTCTATCACAAGTGCAATCTAATGAGTTGGTTGAGTTTCCTAATGGGACAAAAGGTTTAGTGTTAAATCTGGAAGAAGACAGCATAGGTGTTGTTTTGTTAGGTCCCACGGGAAATATTAAAGAAGGAGATCCAGTGAAAAGAACACGCAGGATAGCCTCAATAAATGTTGGTCATGGACTGTTAGGCCGGATAATTAACACGATTGGTGAACCATTAGATGGTCGGGGACCAATTGCCGGAGACCTATATGAAATGCCATTAGAAAGGAAAGCACCCGGAGTTATCTTCAGGCAACCCGTTAAAGAGCCCCTTCAAACTGGAATCATAGCAATTGATGCTATGATTCCCATTGGTCGAGGACAGCGCGAATTGATAATTGGGGATCGTCAGACCGGAAAAACGGCAATTGCCATTGATACAATAATCAATCAGCGGAAAAATTTTAATGATGGAAAACCAGTTTTTTGTATTTATGTAGCCATTGGGCAAAAAGGCTCGACCGTAGCTCAAATAGCTTCGGCCTTACAAAAGCATGGTGCCTTGGAATATACTGTTATTGTTTCGGCAACTGCAGCCGATCCGGCAGCTTTGCAGTTCTATGCTCCCTTTGCTGGCGCTGCCATTGGCGAATTCTTCAGGGACACTGGCCATCACGCCTTAGTTGTTTATGATGACTTATCAAAACAAGCAGTGTCGTATCGCGAGGTCTCTTTATTACTTCGTCGCCCCCCAGGACGAGAGGCATACCCTGGTGATGTTTTCTATTTGCATTCCAGGTTGCTTGAAAGAGCCGCAAAAATTATTGAATCAGAAGAAATAGCCAGGAATATGAACGATCTTCCGGATATTTTAAAAGATAAGGTTAAAGGAGGTGGATCGTTAACGGCATTGCCAATTATTGAGACGCAATCGGGGGATGTGTCCGCCTATATTCCCACCAATGTGATATCTATAACGGATGGTCAGATTTTTCTGGAGTCCAACCTATTTAACTCAGGAATTCGCCCTGCAATTAACGTGGGGATCTCTGTTTCCCGTGTTGGTGGTAACGCTCAGATTAAATCAATGAAGAAGGTTGCCGGTACTTTAAAAATTGATCAGGCTCAATATCGCGAGTTGGAAGCTTTCGCAAAATTTGGTTCGGATCTCGACCCCACAACGTTGGCCATTCTTGACAAAGGAAGAAAGAACGTTGAATTGCTGAAGCAGCCTCAATACAGTCCAATACAGGTTGAGCACCAAATAGCCTTAGCCTATGCAGGAACCAGGGGGTTGTTGAAGCAGCTTCCTATGCAGTTTATAAAGCAATGGCAGGTTGATTTTATCGCGTTTCTTGAGTTAAGTCATAGAGAAACCCTTGATACAATAAAACGTGGCCAGCTAACCGAAACCGAAGAAGAGGTTTTGAAAAAGGTGGCACTTGACATAGTGAAAAAATTCGTTCAATAAAGGGACAACAATATGGCAAACCTTAAAGAGATACGTACACGTATTATATCGGTCACCAATACCCGACAGGTTACAAGTGCCATGAAAATGGTTTCTGCTGCCAAATTGCGGAAATCCCAGGATGCAATTTTCAAGATAAAACCTTATGCTGATAAGATGCAGCATATTATGGAAACTGTGAGCGGTACGATTAAAGCTAATATTAATTCACCTTTGTTTAGAGTAGGTGCAAATGGAAATACCTTGGTGATATTAATTACTTCAAATAAAGGACTTTGCGGTGTCTTTAATGCAGGAATTACACGTATGGCCCTGGATTGGGTTAGAACCGAGCGTACACACGCTCTGGCGAACAATCAGGTGAAGTTTTTCTCTGTTGGGAAAAAGGGGCACGATGTATTATCGAAGCTGGGTCTGGACATAATTGGTCGCGAGGATAATTTAATACAAAAGCCAGCTTACGATTTTTCAGCTTTCTTTGTTCAGGAATTGATTAGGAAATTTTCTAATCGCGAGTTTGTAGAGATTGTTGTATTTTACAACAGTTTTAAGAATGCAGCATCGCAACAACCATTGAAGGAAATGTTCCTCCCCATTATTATGCCTGAGGCAACAGACACCAGGCCTACGGAATTCATATTAGAACCAAGCCCTGAATATATTCTGGAAGAACTGGCACCCAAAATGCTGGAGATTCGTCTCCACAAAATCATATTAGATTCCATTGCATCAGAACATGGTGCCCGAATGACAGCAATGCATAAAGCAACCGACAATGCATCAGAGCTTATTAGTACGTTGAAGTTGAATTATAACAAAGCCCGACAAGATAGTATCACAAAAGAGATTTTAGAAATTGTTTCGGGTGCGAATGCCCTAAAAGGTTAGGGTGGCTAATTAAAATAAGAATACGATTATGTGGATTAGAATTGCTGGGATCATCCTCAGGTACAGGATTACAATTTTGGCTTTTATAGTCTTAGTCACAGGTTTTTTTGCCTATAAAGCACTTGATGCACGCATTGCTTATTCCTATGCACAAATGTTGCCTGAAGATGATTCAACATTTGTACAACATAAATATTTTAAGCAGATATTTGGTGAAGAGGCAAATGTATTTGTTATTGGAGTAGAGGACACTGCATTTTTTACTAAGGAACAGTTTAATGACTATCTGGAACTGGCCCAGACAATTAAGAAGCAATACGGGATATCAGAGGTTGTTTCTGTTGGACAGGTTGTTAATTTGAAAAAGAACGATTCGTTACAATCCTTCGAATTTCTGAAATTGTTTCCTCCAAAGGTCAGTTCGCAGGCGGAATTAGACAGTCTAGTAACAGTATTTAGGTCGTTGAAATTTTATGAAGGGCTTATTTATAGCGACTCGTCAAAGGCCTATCTATTAGCTATTTCTTTAGACAAGGAGTTACTCAATACGAAAGAAAGGATTGGAATTATTGACAATATTCATTCAATAGCTGATACCTTTGCACAAAAGCATAACGTTAAGTTTCACTATAGCGGCATGCCTTACATTAGGACAGAAATAAGCAAAAAGGTAAAAGCCGAACTGAACATGTTTATTATTCTTGCCTTTATTGTAACAGCCCTATTCATTTATTTGTTCTTTCATTCATTTAAGGCTGTCTTTTTCTCGTTGCTAATAGTTGGGATAGGGGTGGTTTGGTCCATAGGATCGTTGGTTCTTTTTAATTTTGAAATAACGATTTTAACTGGAATGATCCCTCCTGTACTAATAATTATAGGTGTCGAAAACAGCATATACATACTAAACAGGTATCATTCTGAATATAAACGGCACGGTAACAAAATTAAAGCCTTACAACGGGTGATATCCAAGGTGGGTAATGCCATTTTCCTTACCAATTTAACTACGGCAGCAGGTTTCGCCACCTTCATATTGACATCAAGTACAATATTAGTAGAGTTTGGATTGGTCGCTTCAATTAACATAATAGCCCTGTTTCTGATAGCCATAACACTCATACCCATTATATTCAGTTTTATCGATCCGCCTAAACGCAAGCATGTTAAACATTTGGACAAAAAATGGACACAAAATTTTATAAACAAGATTGAACACATTGCACTCAATCACCGGACAAAAGTATATATTGTAGTTGTGTTGGTAGTTATTGCGGCTTTTTATGGTATGTCAAAAGTCCATACAACAGGGTTTATGGTAGATGATATCCCACAAGACGACCCAATTTATGTTGATTTAAAATTCTTTGAAAAGAATTTTAATGGCGTCTTACCCATTGAAATCTTAATAGACACCAAAGAACCAAACGGAGCCTTTAAACTTGAAAACATAAAGAAACTCGATGCCTTACAAGACTCACTATCCAAATATCCCGAGCTATCACGGGGATATTCGCTGGCCGAGGCAGCCAAATTTTTACGTCAGGCATACTACGGAGGAGATCCACGCAGATACCGTATTCCCATTGAAAGCGAAAGAGTTCAAATTGCCAAGTACTTAAAAACAGATCAAAAACAGAAAAACTTTTTGACAACTTTCTTAGACTCAAGCTACCAAATTACCAGACTTTCAGTCCAAAGTCAGGATATTGGAACAAAACGAATGGCCGAACTTACCAAAAATATTGAAAAGGATATAAATAGCATTTTTTCAGAGGACAAGTATTACACAATAAAAACCGGAGCAAGTATTGTTTTTTCTAGAGGTACTGAATATCTTATAAAAAACCTTTTTTCGAGCATAGCAATAGCCATTTTTCTGATATCTTTGGTAATGAGTTATATGTTTTATAGCTGGAGAATGGTTTTGGTCTCAATAACTCCCAACATAATCCCACAAATAATAACTGCCGGATTGATGGGGTATTTTGACATTCCGATAAAGCCATCCACCATTTTAGTGTTTAGCATAGCGTTTGGCATATCGGTTGACAGCACAATTCACTTTTTGTCAAGGTACAGACAAGAGCTTAGACTCAATAAACAGGACGTTACAAAAGCAGTTACAAACGCAACGCGAGAAGCCGGAGTAAGCATGATGTACACGGGAATTGTCCTGTTTTTTGGATTTGCGATTTTTGCGGCATCTGAATTTGGAGGGACAAAAGCCCTGGGAATACTGGTCAGCATTACACTTTTATTTGCGGTTGCTCTAAACCTGACACTTTTACCCTCATTGTTGCTTACGTTTAAAAAGACAGCAACCAGCAAAGCCTTTCAAGAGTCAGAAGATGACGTCTTTAGCGACGATAGCGAGGTTCAGGAAAGTGTAGAAATAAAAATTTCTTCTGGTCAAAGTACACAATTTAATGTAACAAAAGACGAACATGACACTAAGTAACACTATACCCCCCAAAAAAGAAGTAAAAAAAATACTGGTTACCGGTGGGGCCGGTTTTATCGGTAGCGCAATAGCCATGCGCCTCATGCAGGATGAAGACAACTATGTTGTAATTGTTGATAACCTCTCCACTGGCGATATTGGGAAAATTCCACCTTTGGATTACAGACCCAAAATGTGGAAATTCATAAAATGTGATGTAAACAACTATCGCGATATAGCCGAGATAATGTTAAGTTATAAGTTCGATTATGTATTTCACTATGCGGCAGTCGTTGGTGTGCATAGAACACAGGAAAATCCCGTTAGCGTTTTAAATGATATTGAAGGGATAAAGAACATATTGGGGCTTTCTAAAAATACCGGGGTCAAAAGGGTCTTTTTTAGCAGTTCCTCGGAAATCTATGGCGAGCCGGTGGAAATTCCACAGCATGTTTATACTACACCATTAAACAGCCGTTTACCCTATGCTATTGTAAAAAATGTTGGAGAGGCTTTTTTAAGAAGTTACCAGCAGGAATATGAATTGAACTATACCATTTTCAGATTTTTTAATACATACGGCCCAAAACAGTCAAGGGATTTTGTTATGAGCAAGTTTATTGTTAAAGCCCTTAGAAATGAGGACCTGACAATTTATGGCGACGGATCCCAAACCAGAACCTTCTGTTATATCGATGACAACATAGAAGCATGTTACAAAATTTTTGAAAACAATCTGTTGGTTAATGATGTAATTAACATTGGGGGCAGCATTGAGGTTCCAATTTTAGATTTGGCCAAATTGGTTATTGATAAAACTGGAAGCAAATCAAAAATAGTGCACTTACCACCACTAAAAGATGGAGATATGAAACGACGCAAACCAGAAAATTCCCCTATGCTTGAAATATTGGGAAGACCATTGATGTCGTTGGAGGAAGGATTGGATAAAACGTTGAAAATAGGATTATTTGAAAATTATTAGAACATGATAACCCTTTCATACACCGAATTACAAGCACTGATAAATAAAGCCGTTGAGTCAGTGAATTATGGTTTCAGTCCTGAAAACCTCTATGAGCCAATTCGATATACAATGTCCTTAGGGGGGAAAAGAATCAGGCCTGTACTAACGTTGTTGGTCACTCAGCTTTTTGGCAAAGACTATGAAAAGGCAATGCCTGCTGCCCTTGCACTCGAAATATTTCATAATAGCACATTACTGCACGATGATATAATGGATAAATCACCTGTTAGACGAGGCCAACCTACTGTTTATAAAAAATGGAACACCAATGTTGCCATTCTATCCGGTGATGCCATGATTATGCTTTCCTACAAGCAGATTGCATTGTTAGAACCAAAATTATTGGCACCGGTAATGGAGGTGTTCAATAAAACAGCCTTGCAAGTTTGCGAAGGACAGCAGTTCGATCTTGATTATGAAAATGAATATCAGGTGCGGATTGAGGATTATATTGAAATGATAAGGCTAAAAACCAGTGTTTTACTGGCAGCGTCAGCAAAAATTGGTGCTATAATTGGTGGAGCTCCTGCACAAGATCAGTCAATCTTATATACCTTTGGGGAAAACCTTGGATTAGCCTTTCAGCTTCAGGACGACTACCTTGATGCCTTTGGTGATACCACGGTTTTTGGCAAGAAAATAGGGGGTGATATTGTTGCTAAAAAGAAGACATTTTTGCTTTTAAAGGCATTGGAATTGTCAAAAGGTGAGTATCACGAACAACTAATTGGTCTTATAAATAGCAAATCGGTTAGCCAGGAAGAAAAAGTGAACAAAGTACTTGAAATCTACAGGAAACTTGGTGTTGATATAATTACCAATGATTTGATTAACAAGTATTTTATGAAAGCCAATGAATGCCTGAACAAACTTACCGAGAAAGGCTATAATGTTGAATCGCTGAAGGAGTACAGTCAAAAACTCTCTGGACGTAAATTTTAAGAAACAAAGAATAGAAATCTTTAAACAAAAAAAACATGGCTGAGAATATTGGAAAAATAATTCAAATTATAGGTCCCGTGGTGGATGTCAAGTTTGATGGCCAGAATAACAAATTACCTGAAATATATGAGGCCCTGGCAATAATCAGGGAGGGTTCTTCTCCTTTAATCGTGGAAGTGGAGCAACATATTGGAGAAGACAGTGTCCGTACAATTGCAATGGACTCAACCGATGGATTGCAACGGGGAATGAAAGTTGTGGCCACTGGAAATCCAATTTTGATGCCTGCTACAGAGGATGTTAAGGGACGTCTTTTTAATGTTGTGGGCGATGCCGTTGATGGTTTGCCACAAGTGAATAAAAAGGATGGGTATCCAATTCACCGCGACGCCCCCAAAATTAGTGATTTGACCACAGAGGCCGAGATATTGTTTACCGGAATAAAGGTAATTGACCTGATTGAACCATATGTAAAAGGTGGAAAAATTGGTCTTTTCGGTGGCGCTGGGGTTGGAAAAACTGTTGTAATCCTGGAGTTGATAAACAACATTGCAAAAGCTTACTCAGGACTTTCTGTTTTTGCTGGAGTTGGAGAGCGTACCCGTGAAGGAAACGATCTTTTGCGCGAAATGATTGAGGCTGGTGTAATCAATTATGGGAAAGAATTTGTTGAATCGATGGAGGCCGGTGGCTGGGATTTGACGAAAGTGAAGCCAGAATACCTTGCTGAATCAAAATTGGCCTTAGTGTTTGGGCAGATGAACGAGCCCCCAGGTGCCCGTGCCCGTGTTGCCTTATCGGGATTAGCCATTGCCGAATTTTTTAGGGATGGGGGAGGCGCTGTCGATAAGCGTGGAAGGGATATCTTGTTTTTTATGGATAACGTCTTCCGGTTTACACAAGCCGGTTCTGAAGTCTCAGCCCTATTAGGTCGGATGCCTTCAGCAGTGGGATATCAACCAACGCTTGCTACCGAAATGGGAGCCATGCAGGAACGAATTACTTCGACAAAATCGGGTTCTATAACTTCCGTTCAGGCTGTTTATGTGCCAGCTGATGACCTTACTGACCCCGCTCCGGCTACCACATTTGCCCACCTTGATGCCACAACCGTCTTGAGCCGGAAAATTTCCGAATTGGGCATTTATCCGGCTGTTGATCCTTTGGACTCGACATCAAGGATATTAACACCCGACATTGTTGGCGAGTTGCATTATAACACCGCTCAAAGAGTTAAAGAGTTGCTACAAAGATATAAGGAATTGCAGGATATTATTGCGATTCTGGGGATGGACGAGCTTTCCGAGGAAGATAAATTGGTTGTTCACCGCGCAAGGCGGGTTCAGCGTTTCCTTTCACAGCCATTCCACGTTGCTGAGCAGTTTACCGGAATTCCAGGAGCTTTAGTACCAATTGAGGAGACAATCCGCGGTTTCAATATGATTATTGACGGTGAGGTGGATAAATATCCTGAAGCCTCTTTCATGATGGTTGGAACCATTGATGATGCCATAAAAAAAGGCGAAAGACTTCTAAAGGAAACACTTAATCAATAGGCTATGCAAATAGAAATTGTATCACCTGAAAGGATGATTTACAGTGGCGAAGTTCAACAGGTACGTGTGCCGGGAAGCGCTGGTTCGTTCGCTGTATTGCATAACCATGCCCCTATCATGTCAACCCTTGAAAAAGGTCGGATAAAAGTAACCAAGCTTGGAGGGCATGTCTTGTTTTTTGATATCCTTAGCGGTGTAATACAAGTGAAGGATAACAGCATTACCATACTTGTTGACAAAGAGAACCCTTAATAACCATTGATTCTGATATTCCTATTTAAAGAATGGAACAAAAGCAGAAAGTCCTTTTTATCAGGTTTAGCTCAATTGGCGATATAGTTCTTACAACCCCTTTGTTAAGAGCATTAAAGGAACAGAGGCCAGAAACAGAGGTGCATTTTCTGGTAAAGAAGCAATTTAGGGCTATTGTTGAAAACAATCCAAATATTGACAAAGTGCATGAATATCATGGAAATTTCCATGATATGATAAAACAATTGCGTGCCGAAAAGTTTACCTTTATTGCCGATTTGCAAAACAATATACGTAGTAACCGGATAAAACGTCGTTTACATGTAAACGCGGGGACGGTCAATAAAATAAACCTCCGAAAATGGTTTTATGTGGTTTTTAAATTAAACCGATTACCAAAGAAACACATTGTTGACAGGTATTTTGAGGTATTGAATTCCATTAATGTAATTAATGACCAGAAAGGTCTTGATTTCTTCCCCGAGCCAGAGGCGAACCATATTTTCCGGCAAATGCCCGATTTCATAGAAAAAGGGTATATTGTAGCGGTAACCGGGGCGGCTCATTTTACAAAACAAATACCCACCGATTTATTTGTTGAAATTCTTAATTCTGCACGTAAACCGGTTGTGTTTACCGGAGGGACAAGTGATTCAGCCAAAGCTCAGGAAATAATTGAGAAACTTGAAGTGCAAGCCTTCAATGGCTGTGGGAAATATACCATTGGGCAGTCTGCGGAGATTATACGCCGGGCAAAAGTTGTTTTGACACCCGACACTGGATCAATGCACATTGCAGCTGCATTTTATCGACCTACGGTATCCCTTTGGGGAAATACTGTGCCTGAATTTGGTATGTATTCCTATATGCCTGAAGATCCAAGTCTTTATTTTATTGCCGAAGTTAAAGGGTTGAAATGCCGTCCATGCACAAAAATTGGTTTTAAACATTGTCCACGAAAACATTTCCGGTGCATGAAAGACCAAAACGTAAATCAAATAGTGGAAAAAATAAACCTGTTCTGGAATCACCAACAGGACTGATTACGGATTTTATTACAAGAAAAGAATGACAGTAACCAATAATACAACCCTATTGTTAAATGGCCTTGTCAGACGTCGCGAAGTTGAATTGATGGCACCTGCCGGAAATTTCGAGTCGTTGCAAGCGGCAATCCAGGGAAAGGCTGATTCTGTATATTTCGGAATAGGGAGGTTGAATATGCGAGCCAAATCTTCTGTAAACTTTACCATTGAAGATTTGCCCGAGATTGTAAAACGATGTAGAGATAGTAATGTGTTGACCTACCTGACAGTCAATACGGTAATATACGACAGCGATATTGAAGAAATGAAGCAAATAGTTGATGCTGCAAGCCAGGCCGGAATATCTGCTATTATTGCAACTGATATTTCTACATTGCAATATGCTTCGCATAGGGGTTTAGAGATTCATGCTTCAACGCAACTCAATATTACTAACATTGAATCGTTAAGGTTCTTTGCACAGTGGATTGATGTAGCTGTTCTTGCACGTGAACTGAGCCTGAATCAGGTATCGTATATCACAAGGAAAATCAAGGAAGAAAACATCGCGGGGCCAAAAGGAGAATTGGTACAGATAGAAATGTTTGCCCATGGGGCTCTTTGTATGGCCATCTCGGGGAAGTGTTACCTGAGTTTACATGAAACCGGTGCATCTGCAAACAGGGGAGCATGTCAGCAGACCTGCCGCAAAGCCTATGTTGTAACCGAAAAGGAGACAGGAAACGAACTGGAAATTGACCACGAATACATTATGTCGCCCAAGGATTTATGCACAATTGGGTTTTTGAACAAAATTATTGATTCAGGTGTCAGAGTACTGAAAATTGAAGGAAGGGCTCGAGGTCCGGAATATGTGAAGAAGGTTTGCAAGGTTTACAACGAAGCATTGATTTCAATTGAAGATGGTTCTTACTCAACAGCAAAAATTGAAAACTGGAAGCGCGAGCTGGAAACTGTCTTTAACCGGGGTTTTTGGGATGGATACTATCTGGGACAGCGATTGGGCGAATGGAGCCATGTTTATGGCAGCACGGCAACACATTCGAAAGCCTACATAGCTAAAGTTACGAATTATTTCTCGAACCTGAATGTAGCGGAATTGAAAATTGAAAGCGGAGAATTATTTGTTAATCAGGAAATAATGGTTGTTGGCCCCACAACTGGAATTTATGAACTTAAAATCAGAGAAATTCGGGTCGATAATAAGAATGCCCTCATCGCGAAAAAAGGGGAAACGGTGTCAATCCCTGTTGAGCAACTTGTTAGACGTGGCGATAAAGTCTATGTTTTTATAAAAAAAGAACACGCCAGAATAATCTGAAATAGCAAAATACAGAAAAATTGCAAAAATTGCCTCAAACTGTTTTTTTTAAGCCTTTAGGTGATTATCTTTACTGATAAAAGAGTACCCCGATGCACTACTCAGCACTGTTAAGCGTTCGAAATTTATACCTCTTGGGATTGTTGACTATTGTCGCATCGCTTCCCTCATCACCTTATTTTACAAGCATTGGACAATGGATCCTGGTTTTAGCATGGTTAGCCGATAAAGATATTGCCCTTAAGTTTAAAACTGCCCTGAACGATAAGAGTTTTCTGGTATTTGTCTCCTTCTATCTTTTGCATGTAATAAGTCTTTTTTGGTCAATTGATTACGACTATGGCTTGCACGACTTGAAAATAAAGTTGCCCTTATTGGTTATCCCCTTGATCTTGGCCACTTCAAAACCCCTGTCTTTCAAAGAACTTGTTTGGGTTTTTCGGGTTTATGTATTGTCCGTACTCATAGTTTCCCTAATTGGAATGTATTCCCTATACTTCTCAGAGCAAGGAGCCGCAACCGATTTCAGAAGTATTTCTCCATTTATCAGCCACATACGCTTTTCCCTGATGATTAACCTGGCTATTGTGGCGCTCTTGTTTCTTGCTTTCGAAGGGAAAAAAGTGCTATCGGGTGTTGTACTTGCTCACGTGATAATTGTTCTGTACTTTATATTCTTTTTAGTAATAATGCGTTCATTGACAGGAATTGTAGTGTTTTGTGTATTATCCTTATTCTTGTTCATATATAAAATCCAAAGTGTTCGTTCAATGGTAGGAAAATGGGTATTATATGTGGGTTTGGTCTTTATTAGCCTGTTTTTTATTTCCTATTTGGTCCGCTCATACGCCAGATATTCCTATAAAGCCGATGAACCAAAATCGTCGCTTCAGACCTATACTGTAAATGGCAATAAATATGTGCACGATACAGTTAATGATTTTAGAGAGAATGGGAATCTGGTTTTTATAAATGTTTGCGAAAAGGAACTCAGGAAAGAATGGAACAAAGTTGGAAAAACTCCTTTCGATTCCATTGGTTCCAATAAATACCCGATAAAGGCAACCGTTGTCAGATACCTTGCCAGTAAAGGCCTTACAAAGGATTCTGTTGGCGTTAGCAAATTGAACAGTTTAGATATTTGTGCCATAGAGAATGGCATTGCCAATACTTTATACCTCGATCGGTATAGCCTATACCCCCGGTTGTATGAACTTTTCTGGGAATTTGATTACTATCGGCGAGGCGGTAATCCCAGTGGAAAGAGTATCATTCAGCGGATTTATTATCTCGAGGCAGGTTGGAACATTTTCCTGCAGAACCCGGTCTTAGGTGTTGGGGTTGGTGATGTAAAAAGTTCCTATTCTCAATATTATACGGAAACAAATAGCCCACTGACACCTAGGTGGCGGCTGCGGGCTCATAACCAATTTCTTACAGTGATGCTTTCTTTTGGAATTGTCGGTTTTATTCTGTTTATTATCAGTCAATTCTATCCAGTTTATCTCTCCATGAAATTATTCAGGTTGTCGAAATTGTTTATGCCGTTTATTATAATTTCTTTACTATCAATGCTTAATGAAGATACATTGGAGACTCAGGCTGGTGTTACTTTTTACGCATTCTTTTACGCGCTTTTTGTTTGGGGAATTAACCACAAAAAAGAAATGGAACATGAATCAGAATGAATACATGAAACAAGCTGCCCTGGCATCAATTCAAAATATCGAAAACCAGGGAGGACCATTCGGTGCCGTTGTTGTTCGAAATGGTGAAATAATTGCAACCGGAGTTAACCGCGTTGTTCCAAACCATGATCCCACGGCCCATGCCGAGGTTCAAGCCATAAGAGCAGCAGCACAAAAGCTTCAAACATTCGATTTGTCTGAATGCGAAATATATACCTCCTGCGAACCTTGCCCCATGTGCCTGGGTGCTATTTATTGGGCAAAAATTAAAACGGTTTTTTATGCCAATAATCGTTACGATGCTGCGGCTATTGGTTTTGATGACAATTTTATTTACGAAGAAATTTCCAAACCCATCGAACATCGAAGTGTGGCATTTATAAAAATGGAATGTACTGAAGCAAAAATGGCATTCGACAAGTGGATAAATATTGATGAGCACTTACGGTACTAAAAAGGAGGAAATGAACTCATACTGCCGCACTGATACGAAAAAGGTATTGGTTTCTGTCATTATTATTAATTATAATTCAGCGCATTATACAATACAGTGTTTAAATTCGATTTTCGAAAAGACCTTGATGCCGGAAATCTCGGTCATTGTTGTCGATAACAACTCCAAACCAGATGATCTTATAGAACTTGAATCAGGGCTGAGAAAATTTCAGCAGGTTGTTTTTGTTAAAAGCAAAATAAATCTGGGCTTCTCGGGTGGAAACATGTTGGGTGCCCAGTTTGCTAAAGCAGGGTATCTGTTTTTTTTAAACAATGATACAGTTCTGCTAAATAACTGTTTGTCAATTTTATACAATTTTATGGAAGCCAATCCAAGAGCCGGAATATGCACAGGTCAAATGCACAATGCTGATATGACGCGGCATCATAGTTTTGGGTATTTTCCAACTCTCAGACTCCGATTTTTGGGTTCTTGGTTGTTACGTCAATTCGATAGTAAAAGTTATCCACTAAAAAAGCAAAGGTACACCCAACCATTGAAGGTTCAATTGGTAACCGGAGCAGCAATGTTTGTCCGGTACACAGCCTTTGCTCAAATTGGAGGTTTTGATACCAATTTTTTCCTTTACTGCGAAGAAGAGGACCTCGCTTTGAGAATGAAGAAAGCAGATTTCCAATGTTATGTTGTTCCAGCCGCAGAGTTTATTCATTTTTCCGGGAAATCGACCAAAAGAAACCTGGCTGTTGAGAAAGAATTTTATATCTCCTTGGTGTATTATTTGAAAAAACACACTAGCGTGTTTGCGTATCCAATTCATATTGTTTTTTACACAATCAAAAATCTTAAAAAAATCTATAAAGGCGTTCATTATATGGCTCTTGCATGGTTTATTTTGCGTGGTGCACCAATGCATAAATCTATCAGAATTAAGAATCAAATGGCATTAAATCCTGAACCATAATCTGTTCGGTAAACAAAAGTCTTCACCTTTTCTTAACCTTCCGGTCAAACCCCCAAAATGTAGCGGCGGTAGCTTTGCTGAAAATTGACCCGCTATGCAATTCAAAAACATTCCTATTCGTAAAGTGCTGATTATATCCATAATATCCATTTCGGCACTATTCCTCTCCATTGGCTTCGTGACAAATTACTATCTGAACAAATCATTCGGTTATTTTAGGTTATTGTCTGATGTTGAGAAAATCATCAGCAACGAACTTTCTATGCGCAACCTTGAAAAGACCTTTATTCTGAGCGAAACAATAAACCCAGCTTTTTTTGAAACTGGGAAAAGCGTCCGAAAAGAGCAGTTTGACACGCTGGCCTTTACAGTTGCAGAAGAATTGAAGCGACTCAAAAATCAGAAAGGACCAGAACTGGAAGGGTTGTCCCCGATTTTGGATTCATCGTTGATTTCATTCGAAAAATACCGGCAAACTTTTGCAAAAACATGTGACATGTTCCACCAAAAGGGCTTTAAGGATTTTGGATTGGAGGGTGATTTAAGGAGATTAATCCACAAGGTTGAAAGCGAGTTTAGCAACAGGAACGATTATAAACTCACGGTTTTGATGCTAACCCTAAGAAGACATGAAAAGGATTTTTTATTGCGCAAGGATATTTCTTACAAAGATCGTTTTGCCCTAACAAATCAGGCACTTATAAAGATTTTGCAGGCTGATAATCGTAACCAAGCTTTAATTGAGTATCTGCAGCAATATAACATTTTGTTCAACAGGTTGATTGAAATTGAACTGGCTATTGGAATGAATACCAATGAAGGTTTAATAGGGGAATTGAACCGTCATTCGCAGATTTTCGAAGGCAGGCTAAGTTATATCCAGAAGATTTATCAGGAGAAAGCACGGGAATCCATCAATAGGGCCGTTGTTATGTTGTTTTTCTTGATTGGTGTAATTTCAATTGCAGCTATATTCCTCATATTCAGAGTTTCGAGACATATTGTGGGCTCAATAAGGCAACTTCAGGGTCATATACTGAAACTAGGAGCAGGCCAACTAATTGAAACAATCCCCATATCCGGAAACAACGAAATTACACGAATGGAAGGAGCAATCAATATCCTTTCTGAAAACCTGAAGCGCACCAGAGATTTTGCGAATGAAGTTGGGAATGGAAATTTCGAGTCAGAAATAAATGTGTTCGATAACCAGGGAGATCTGGGAAGTGCCCTAATTGAAATGCGAAACAAACTTTTTCAGGTATCACGGGAACGCGAAGCTCAGAAAATTATTGACCAACGACGAATCTGGGAGACCGAAGGTCTGGCTTTGTTCAATCAATTGGTTCGCGACAAGAAAGGGTTAAAGTTAAACGAACTGTCGTTTGAAGTGCTCCGCAATTTAGTTAAATATACACAATCGAATCAGGGCGGGATTTTTATTATCAACGACTCGCAAAACGAGCCCGAACTTGAGCAGGTGGCTGTTTACGCTTATGACAGGCGAAAGATTGCTGCTAAAAAGGTTAAAATGCTCGAAGGGCTGGTGGGAACATGTTTCATGGAAAACGAAACAACATACATGACCGATATTCCCCATAATTACATAGAAATAACATCGGGACTTGGCAAAGCTACACCAAAGGCAATTCTGCTTGTGCCTGTTAAAACAGCGGAAAAATCGTACGGAGTGCTCGAAATAGCGTCTTTTAACGAGTATCAAAAATACGAGATATCCTTGATTGAAAGAGTTTGCGAGATGTTTGCATCGGTAATTCAAAATGTTATTATTAATGAGCAAACCCTACTGCTGCTCGAGACAACCAAAGAGCAAACACATGAACTTACCTCGCAGGAAGAGGAACTGCGTCAAAATATGGAAGAATTACAGGCCATACAGGACACCATGATGGTTCGCGAAAGGGAGCTGCAATCAATGCTCGAGGATAAAAACCATGAGATTGTACAACTGCGAAAACAGTATCAGGAACAGAAGTTGAATATGGAAAAAAGACTATCCTGGTATGTTGATTTTAACGAGAGGGTTGACAGCACTTTCCTGCATGCTTGCTTTAACCTCGACGGCAGTCTGAAAGAATGCAACGAGAGGTACAGAAAAATGCTTGTTCCTGATAATGAACCCGGACACCTGTTTTTCAGCCGCTCCCTGTCGCATCAATTGTCAGAAAATAAGCAGGAGTGGAACAGAATTGTTAATGGGGAAGCCTATCAGGGGACAATAATGCGTGTTGACAGCCGCAACCGCCACGTACAGATTTTTGCCAGCATTTCACCCAATTTCGATAAACATGGGAATGTTGCCGATATTATATTTTTGGGGCACTGCACCGGATACCTTGACGATTCAAATAAAAAAGGACAGGGTATTTGGTTGCGCGATTTAGTCGATATTAACGACATGAATTTCGAGACAATGTCGCTTTCATAAGCATACTGCAAATGAATTGCCCCTGTCAGCATCGTTTGTTGACGCTTGACGTTTTCATAAAAATCCTTGTTCATTCAACCCGAAAAAAGGCTCGAACGTCAAAACAAATAGTGGGGTTGATAAGAAATGCGAATAAATGCCAAAAAGATATATTATATTTGTAGTCGTATAGTACAATGACTACAATATCAAGATGCACAACCCGTTAGCAAAACTTCTGGTTACCCTTTTACATAAGCATTCTTGTGTAATTGTCCCTGGTTTTGGCGGGTTTGTTACCAACTACACGCCTGCTACTGTTGATGCACATACCGATTTTTTTTCTCCACCCTCATTGACCATTGCTTTCAACCAACAGCTTACCTACAATGACGGACTTCTAACCCAGGAACTTGCCCGCCAGGAAAATGTGGCTCTTGATCAGGCATTTATTAAATTGCAGGAACTAATAAATCAGGTGCGGCAGGAATTATTTCAGGAGGGCAGGTGCGAACTCGATGGAATAGGACTTTTATATCTTGATAAAGATTTCAAAATCCAATTCAGGGTTGCTCTGAAAGCCAATATTTTACCACAGTCGTATGGACTGCGCAGCTTTCGATTCGCCAGCATACGTAACCGTAAACAAACCCAAACTTTCGAACAGGAATATATGAAAGAACCGTCAGGAAACAGGCGAACAATTATTGCCACCGTTGCAGCGGCAAGTGTTCTGGTACTTTTGGGGTTAACGTTTTTTATTAATTACAAACTCAACGAAAGACAAGCTGCCGAGGCATCGTTAATCAACGTCAAGGATCTAAAGGCCGATTCGGTGTTGGAAAATGAGGCGCAAACAACCCCAAAGCCAATTGTGGAAGAGGCAAGTACAAAAAAAGGTCACGCCCTTCAGTATAAAGAAGTTGATGATGAGGTTGAATACCATATTATTGCTGGTAGTTTCAGCAATTTGTCAAGCGCTCAAAAGTTTGCAAAGACGTTGGAAAAAGAAGGCTATTCCACCACATTTATTACGGATGGTGATAAAGTAAGGGTTTCAATTTTCTCTTCTCATGAAAAATATGAAGCGCTTAAACAGCTTGATTTTTTGAGAATTACCAAGGATAAGACAGTATGGATGTTAAAATACCACAAAAAACCGCAAAACTAAAAATATGACTATGAAAAATGTTGCCCTTGTTTACGGTGGATTTTCGCGCGAGGAGGAGATTTCAAAAAATAGTGCAAAGTGTATATTGTCAACATTAGATAGAAATAAGTATTTTGTTTTTCCCATACTGGTTCAGACCAATGGTTGGTACCACGTTTATTCTGAAAAAATGTATAAAGTGGACAAGAATGACTTCTCGTTCTTTTCAATTTTTGGCGACACAAAGCCCGACATTGCTTATATAATGATACATGGTACTCCTGGTGAGGATGGGCTTTTACAGGGGTATTTTGATTTATTGGGCATTCCATATACAACATGCAACGCTTTTGTGTCAGCATTGACTTTCAATAAGGCATCTACAAAGTATTACCTGGGCCAGCATGGAATTAAAACAGCACCATCGGTACTGTTGCGAAAAGGCGGGGTTGTCCGCCCCGAACAATTAATGGGGAAGCTGGGTTTGCCCATGTTTGTTAAACCCAACAACGGTGGAAGCAGCTTTGGTGCAACAAAGGTAAAAACGCCCGATGAGGTATTGCCTGCCATTCAAAAGGCCTTTGCCGAAGATCACGAGGTGCTCATCGAGTCATTCATAGAAGCCACCGAGCTTACGTGTGGAGTTATGAAAGTGTGTGGAAAAGAGTACGTTTTTGCCCCCACCGAAATTGTCCCCAAAAAAGAGATGCAGAAAGAATTTTTCGATTACGAGGCCAAATACAAGGGACTTGCCGAAGAAATCACACCGGCAAGGGTTTCGGATGCTGTAATACAAGAGATTCAGAAACTTAGTTCGCGCATATACGATATTCTAGGCTGTAATGGTGTCGTCAGGATTGATTATCTGTTAAGTGGAGATGACTTGTACTTCATGGAAGTCAATACTGTACCAGGAATGAGTGAGGCAAGCATAATACCCCAACAGGCAAGCCATTATGGATTGTCCATGTCGGATTTGAATGATTTGTTGATCGAAGACGCTTTAATGCGGCACAATCCATAGCGACTAATACAATCAGATTATCAGCCCAATTAACGAATTATTTTAACTTCGCCGCTTTTCCCCAGTTTTATAATTTTGGAAACTTTTTCTGCTTTTTGGTCGCGTCCGTACAGGACTGTGTAATCGACTGATGCCAAAACCTGTTGGTCAATTTCTGAAAATGTTAAAGGCGCTGGCTTTCCGCTCAGGTTTGCCGATGTGGATACAATGGGTTTGTTAAACTTTCTCAAAAGCGCCGTGCACAAAGGGTGTTTTACAACCCGAATCCCAATGTTGCCTTCATTTGACGGAAGGTTTCGGGCAAGCCTGGTTGCTCCGTCCAGAATCAGGGTAAGGGGTTCTTCGGTTAATTCGAAAAGTTGAACGGCAACATCAGGAAGATCGTTAACATATCTGGCAGCGGCGTCAATACTGTCCACTAAAATTAGCATGCTTTTGGACGTGTCGCGTTCTTTAATTTTATATATTTTTTCGACAGCGTCACTGTTAGTGGCATCGCAACCTATTCCCCAAACAGTGTCTGTGGGGTAACAAATGGTTCCGCCGTGTTTCAGGATTTTTATTATCTCTGAGATTTCTATGCCAAGGGAATTTGGTAGTTTTCCATGGTGTCAGAATTACACGGTCACATCGAAATTTCTCAGGGCTTGGTTTAGCGATGTTTTTTTATCGGTTGACTCGGTTCGTTTGCCAATAATCAGGGCACAAGGAACCTGATATTTCCCTGATGGGAACTCTTTTTCTCGTGTTCCCGGGATGACCACGGAATAAGGGGGCACAAACCCGCGGTATTCGACAGGTTCATTTCCACTAACATCAAGAACAGTAGTCGATTGGGTAATTACTACGTTGGCACCAAGAACGGCATCATGCCCAATATGGGCACCCTCGACAACAATACAACGGCTGCCAATAAAACAATTGTCTTCAACAATAACCGGGGCTGCCTGAACAGGTTCCAGAACCCCTCCAATTCCTACGCCACCACTAAGATGCACGTTTTTGCCGATTTGAGCACAGCTTCCCACGGTTGCCCAGGTGTCAACCATGGTGCCACTGTCAACATAGGCGCCAATATTCACATACGAGGGCATCATAATTACATCTTTTGCCAAAAAAGAACCATATCGGGCAATGGCGTGCGGAACAATTCGCACACCCAACCCAGCATAGCCCTTTTTCAACGGGATTTTGTCATGAAACTCGAAAGGCCCCACTTCAATGGTTTCCATTTTTCGTGTTGGGAAATAGAGGATAACGGCCATTTTAATCCATTGATTAACAGTCCATTTGTTGTCAATCCTCTCTGCTACCCGTAACTCGCCTTTATCGAGTTTTGCAATAACCGATTCAATGGCATTCACCACTTCTCTTTGTTGAAGCAGGGAACGGTTTTCCCAGGCATCTAAAATAAGGGATTCGAGGTTCATGTTGCTTTATTTTTTCTGTATCAAGTATTCATCAATGGCTTTGGCCGCGGTTTTTCCTGCGCCCATGGCTAATATTACGGTAGCCGCTCCTGTAACAACATCTCCGCCGGCAAATACACCTTCAAGGCTTGTTTGTCCATTATCAGCGGCAATTACCCGGAATTTTTTATCGACGTTCAAACCTGTTGTGGTGGAGGCAATTAACGGGTTTGGCGAAGTTCCCAATGACATAATGACGGTGTCGCATTCCAAATCGAATTCCGAACCTGCCACTTCCACGGGTTTTCTACGCCCCGATTCGTCAGGTTCGCCCAATTCCATGCGGATACAGCGCATTGCCTGCACCCATCCGTGTTCGTTGCCCAGGATTTCTATGGGATTTGTTAACAGGAAAAATTTTACGCCCTCTTCTTTCGCGTGTTCTATCTCTTCTCGTCGGGCCGGTAGTTCCTGATCGCTACGTCTGTAAACAATATATACTTCCGACCCAAGCCTTATGGCCGTGCGAGCTGCATCCATGGCCACATTTCCTCCACCCACGACAGCCACTTTTTGTCCAACACGAATGGGGGTTTGGTATTCTTTGTGGAAGGCTTTCATCAGGTTGTTGCGGGTCAGGAATTCGTTGGCCGAAAGGACGCCGTTCAGGTTCTCACCCGGAATGTGCATGAAATTGGGAAGTCCTGCCCCCGATCCAATGAATACGGCATCATATCCTTCATTATTTCTTAATTGTTCAATTGTAACTGTCTTACCAACAATAACATTTGTTTCAATATCAACGCCCAGCTGTTTTAGTGCCTCAATTTCGGGTTTTACGACGGTTTCCTTGGGAAGACGAAACTCGGGTATTCCGTATTCAAGAACTCCTCCGGGTTTGTGAAACCCTTCAAATATTTTGACGGTGTATCCCATTTGCGCCAATTCTGCAGCACATGTAAGACCCGCAGGTCCTGAACCAACAATAGCAACTTTTTGCGTTTTCTTTTGGGAACTGCCCATTTTTGGTATGGCGTTATTTTGGCGGGCCCAATCTCCAATGAACCGTTCCAGTCGTCCAATGGCAACCGGTTCGCCTTTTACGCCCAGGATACAAACCTCCTCGCACTGAACCTCCTGGGGGCAAACCCTACCACATACTGCAGGCAACATGGTGCTGGCATACAAAACTTCAGCAGCCTTACGGAAATCACGCTCCTTGATTTGTTTGATAAAACCGGGGATGTCAATGCTAACCGGACATTGTGTAACGCATCGGGGGTTTTTACATTCAATGCATCTAAGTGCTTCGGCTACAGCTTCTTCTTCGTTATATCCAAAAGTCACCTCGGCAAAGTTTTTTCTTCTGTCTGCCGGATTTTGTTCGCGCATGGCAACGCGTTTCTTCTTTACAATTTCCGATTCGTGATGAAGGCTGCCAAACTCGAAAGCTTCGTTTCCCCGCTTATAATTTCCCCCATGTTCTTCTGTTTTGTACATTAGCTGACGGCGCACAGCTTCGTTAAAGTTGACGTGGTGGGCGTTAAATTCCGGCCCATCGTAACATGCAAATTTTGTTTTGTTGTCAACGGTAACCCTGCATGCTCCGCACATCCCGGCGCCACAAACCATTAAGGTGTTGAGGGAGACTACGGTTGGTATGTTGAGTTGCCTGGTTAATTCCGACACGGACTTCATCATAATCATAGGCCCAATAGCTACAATTTTATCGTATTTGAAACCGCGGTTGTTCACCAAATCATTTAACAGTGTTGTGGCATTGCCTTTAAAGCCCGAGGTGCCGTCATCGGTTGCAGTGAAAAGGTTTTTAGATATGGGTTTAAATTCCTCTTCCATTATTACCATTTCTGCGGACCGGGCAGCCAAAATTACATCTACGTCCACTCCCTGTTCGTGGAGCCATTTTACCTGTGGATAGACAGGAGCAGCGCCGACACCGCCTCCAATGAACAACAGTTTTTGGCCTTTAATATGGTCAATGGGCTCAGTTACAAAATCGGCAGGACGACCCAGAGGGCCTGCAAAATCGGAAAACGCATCACCGATAATCAATTCGGCCATGGCTTGAGTTGATTGTCCAACTACCTGAAAAACAATAGTAATTGTTCCATTGGTGGGACTATAATCACAAATAGTTAGGGGAATACGTTCGCCATATTGGCTTGTCATGGCTATTAGGAATTGTCCCGGCTGGGCCGATGAGGCCATCCTTGGTGCGTGCACATCCATAACGAAAATACGGGGCGCAAGGATTTCTTTACGTACTATTGTAAACATAATATTAAAAGTTTGGGGTATAGTAGGGAAGTAAATTTAATATTTTTGGCCTGAGTGTGATTTTATGTCCTTGATTCTCAGTTGCAACGAGAACTTTCCACGATATTCGTTTTCTTCAATCGTATAACATATATCAATGGGTTGTTTGTTTGCAATAGCATGCCAGTGTTGAGACTGGTTGAAGGCAATGGCCGGAAACTGCATTTGTGGATTTTCTTTGTCGTTTACCATGAGCCGAAGGTGGGCTCCGGTTTTTCCAACGCATTGCCCAACGGCAGAAACATTTTTAGCCACGAACACGGGTGCCATGTTGCCAGGACCAAAAGGCCGTAGTGCTTTTAATTGTGCCCAAAGACGGGGAGCAATTTGAGATATAGTGAGATATGAGTCACAATGTATTTTCTGAACCATTTGAGCGGGTTGGATGGTTCCTGCAACAACTCGCTCGAACCTTTCAACGAACTGATGCAGATTTTCTTCCAGCATTGACAATCCGGCGGCGTACATATGACCTCCATAATTCTCAAGCAAACCAGAACACTCGGCAATGGCTTCATAAATATTGAAACCGGGAACTGAGCGAGCCGATCCGGTAATCAGACCGTTACTTCGGGTGAAAATTACGGTGGGTTTGTGAAACTGTTCCACAAGTCGCGATGCTACGATTCCAATAACCCCTTTGTGCCATCGTGGATTGAAAAGAACGGTTGATCGTTGGTTCATTTTCTCGGATGACAAACTTAACTGATCGATAGCTTCTAACGTTATTTCACGGTCAATTTCTTTGCGGGTCTGGTTATCGGCATCAATGCGTTGGCTAATTTCCCGGGCTACATTCAGGTTTTCACATACCAAAAGGTCCACGGCCATTTGACCAGAGTCAATGCGTCCGGCTGCATTAATTCTGGGGCCTATTTTAAACACAATGTCTGAAATGTCAATTTTTCCTATGGGAATCTCGGCTACTTCGGTTATGGCCCTCATTCCGGTCGATGGGTCGGAGTTGAGTTTTTCTAACCCATAATAGGTTAATATTCTATTCTCTCCGGTAATGGGAACAATATCGCTGGCAATGCTAACAGCCACAAAATCAAGATACTTCAATACGTGTTTCTCTTCAATATTCATGGTTCTGGCATAGGCCTGCATTAGTTTAAAACCCACGCCACAGCCTGATAATTCTTTATATGGGTAGTTGCAATCGCTCCTCTTGGGATCCAATACGGCCACTGCGCAGGGAAGTTCATCGCCGGGGTTGTGGTGGTCGCAAATAATGAAATCAACACCCTTTCCAGTGGCGTATTTCATTTTTTCGATTGCTTTAATTCCACAGTCTAAAGCAATAACCAATTTGACACCAAATTCTGCTGCGTGGTCTATACCCTTAACAGAAACACCGTATCCTTCACTGTATCGGTCTGGAATGTAGTATGTTATGTTTTTGTACCAGTTTCTGAAAAACTTATAAACCATAGCAACCGATGATGTTCCATCAACATCATAGTCACCGTAAATTAAAATCTTTTCGTTATTTTTGATGGCGGAAATGATCCTGTCCACGGCCTTTTTCATGTCAGTCATGAGGAAAGGATCATGCAGGTTTGAAAGGTCAGGGCGAAAAAAATCGCGCGCTAAATCGAAGGAATGTATGCCCCTGTTTACAAGGATATTGGCCAACACTTCCTCTAATTGAAGTTGTCCGGCTAAGGTTTTGACAAGTTCGCGATCTGCTGAAGGATCTATTTCCCAAATTTTTTCTTCCATTATTTCCGTTCGATCGATAGCAGATTGGACATTATATAAATGTTATATGTTTGTGATTGTTTCCTAATCAGGGAGTTACGCTTTGAAAGCCCTTGTTAAAGCCCAAAAACCACAGAAAAGGCCTGTAAATCTACAAAAAAAATTGGAAATAAAAAAATGCCAAAAGTGCAACCTGGAACTTGTTAGTTGTCTTTTTCGCTGTTAAAGAGCAACTTTGTAAGACCAGATTTTGTCTATTAATTTTGATTGATTACCCGGTGGAGATTGACCACGTTTGCCCTTAGTGCCTACTACATGATTTTTGTTGGTGCCCGAAATACATTGACCGTTTTTTAACTCTGTCTTCCGACTTCCGACTTCTGACTTCATTAACCACATCGATTTTATCCCTGGCGACCAGACACCCATTGCCTAACGCCTGAGACCCTAACAAAACGGTGTATAATCCTGATTTCGCTTTAAAGGCGTAAACCCTGCTTCAGTTATTGCTTCTATCATTTGTTGTTCGTCCATGGAATAATTTGCTCCTGCCGATGAGACCACATTCTCTTCAATCATTATTGAACCTAAATCGTTTGCTCCGGCGTGTAAACAAACCTGGGCAACGTCTTTACCTACTGTAAGCCATGATGCCTGAATGTTGGCAATGTTCACCAGTGCTAACCGGCTTAGGGATATCATTCGTATGTATTCGGAAGCGTTTACCGGTTTTATTTCAGGATACATGCGCTCGAGTTCGGTTCCTGATTTCTGGAATGGCCAGGCAATAAACGCCTTAAAACCATGTGTTCCAATGGGTTTTTGATCCTGAAGTTCGCGGATTTTTATTAAATGTTCAATGCGTTCTTCAACCGTTTCCACATGTCCAAACATCATGGTAGCCGAAGTTACAAGGTTTATTTGGTGGGCAACTTTCATTACATCGAGCCATTCCTGTGCCGTGCATTTGTTGGGCGATACCAGCTGCCTGACCCTGTCCGCCAGAATTTCGGCACCGGCTCCCGGGAGACTTTCTAATCCCGCTTCCACCAGCAATTGTAATGTTTTGTTGATGCCTAGCTTCGATTTTCTTGCTAAAAAATGTACCTCAGCAGGTCCCAGTGCATGAAGTTTCAGCGTAGGGTAGTGGCTTTTCAGTTGCCGGAACAAATCAAGATAGAAATCAAGTCCAACCAAAGGATCTAGCCCTCCCTGGAGCAAAATTTGATTTCCCCCAAGTTCAAAAAGCCGATCAATTTTTTGTTTATATTGTTCAATTGTAGTTACATAAATTCCTTCATTGCCTGGTTTAATATGAAAATTGCAAAAAGCACAACCACAGTAGCACCGGTTCGAAATGTTAATATTTCGGTCAACCATCCATGATACAACCTTGCTTTGTGTCAGTCTTTCACGAAGCGCATGTGCACTTTCCATTAATTCACCCAACGATGCCTTATGGTAAAGGAATAACAACTCAGTATGATTTAAAAAACGCAGATCCAGGGCTTTTTCAAGCAGGTATTGTGTGTCTTGTTTCATTGATTTAGATCTATTCGATAAAAATTCGGCAACAAATATACGCTTAGCGTGTTAAAAATTGTGGAATAAAAAATCAATTTTGTACCTTTACCCAATAAATCTTACGACCATGATAGATCTGATTTTTAACCTTCGCGATGATAAACCTCAATTGGTTAATTCAGCATTCCTGATTGAAAATATTGGCCAACTGCAGGCAGGTATTTTTTCGGAAAGGGAAATAGACTACATTCAACATCAAATTGAAAGCAAAAAGAAATTTATAACCCTCAATTACTATTACCACTGGAATTATATTATTGTATCTGATCATACCTCGAATTTGAATCAAAGAGCAGAGGAACTTCGGAAATTAGGTGCCAAAACTGCCGAGCATGTCAGGGAAAATCAGGTCGATTTTGTAAATGTGGTTGACAGCCTTTCGCAGGAAACCCTATCCCTTGCCTTTGTCGAAGGAATTGCATTGGCGTCCTATAATTTTAAAAAATATTTTACCGATACTACAAAGTCAAAACGTTTTGGCCGGATAAACCTATACAGCAAACATGTTTCGCCCGAGTGCATAGAGAAGTTGGAGGCTGTTATTACAGCAGTTTATAAATGTCGCGATTTGGTAAACGAGCCAGCATCGTACCTGACTGCCAATAAACTAGCCGACGAAGCAATGCGGATTGGAAGCGAGAATGGGCTGAATGTGCAGGTGTATCGCAAACCCGAAATTCAGCAAATGGCCATGGGTGGATTATTGGCAGTCAACAAAGGAAGCTCAGAACCGCCCACCTTTACAGTCATGGAACATAAGCCTCAGAATGCAGTAAACGAAAAGCCACTTGTCCTTGTTGGTAAAGGAGTTGTATATGATTCGGGCGGACTTAGCCTGAAGCCAACCGAAAGCATGGACGACATGAAGTGCGACATGGCCGGTGCGGCTGTGGTGATGAACGTTATAGCAACCCTTGCCCGGTTGGAAATGCCACTACACGTCATTGCCCTGATTCCTTCCACCGACAACCGTTTGAGTGCAGAATCCTATTCTCCGGGCGATGTAATAAAAATGTACGATGGCAAAACCGTCGAGGTAATGAATACGGACGCTGAAGGCCGTTTGATACTTGCAGATGCCTTGAGTTTTGCCAAACAATACTCGCCTGAATTGACCATCAACGTGGCAACCCTTACCGGATCAGCCATGAGAGCCATAGGCGGGCGTGGTTCCGTAATCATGGGCAATGCTTCCGATGATATAATGTGCAAAATGACAGAATCGGCCAACAGAACCCACGAACGGATCGCCGTATTTCCTTTTTGGGACGACTATGCCGAAGAGCTAAAATCTGAGATAGCTGACCTGAAAAATATAGGTTCGAACCTGGCCGGGGCAATAACTGCCGGAAAATTCTTGGAAAAGTTTGCCCCAAAACCATTAGTTCATATCGATATAGCCGGCACGGCATTCTTTAAAAAACCACATACCTACTACACATACGGAGCAACCGGGATAGGAGTCCGGTTGTTGGTGGATTTCCTTGAAAAATACGCTACAAACAAAAAACAATAAGATACATTCTTTTATGAGCGAAAAACCTGTTATTGGTATTACCCAGGGTGATATAAACGGAATTGGTTATGAAATCATAATCAAAGGACTGATGGATCCGCGGATTTACGAAATGTGTACTCCCGTTTTATATGGTTCACCCAAGGTAGCAGCCTATCATCGTAAAGCATTAAACATCAATAATTTTTCATTTATTAGCGTTCGCGATATTGATTCCATTCAGCACAAAAAACCAAACCTGATAAATGTCCTTGACGACAATGTCAGGGTGGAATTGGGAAAATCAACGCCTGAGGCAGGTGAAGCATCAGTGCGTTCTTTAGATGCCGCAGTCGATGATCTGAAAATGGGCAAAATTGATGCTTTGGTTACCGCTCCAATAAACAAAAAAAATGTACGGCAAACCGGATTCGACTTCGCCGGCCATACCGAATTCCTTAAAGCACGGTTCAATGCCTCCGATGTACTTATGCTTATGGTTTCCGATGATTTCCGACTTGGCGTGGTTACAGGCCACATCCCATTGGCCAAAGTTTCTGAAATCTTAACCATTGAAAAGGTTTACGCGAAAATTGAGTTGATGCACAAAACTTTGATACGCGATTTTGGAATTACCCGTCCGCATATTGCAGTTCTTGGCCTTAACCCCCATGCAGGCGAACAGGGAGTTCTTGGAATGGAAGAAATTGAAGTGATAATTCCAGCCATTAACCGTGCCCGTGAGAAGGGAATAATTGCCATTGGCCCTTTTCCTGCCGATGGTTTCTTTGGTGCATCAAACCACCGCAAGTTCGATGGCGTTCTTGCCATGTACCACGACCAGGGACTAATTCCTTTCAAGACACTTTCTTTCGAACATGGAGTAAATTATACAGCTGGTCTTTCCGTTATCAGAACATCTCCGGCGCACGGAACAGCATTTGATATTACCGGAAAGAATATGGGCAACGAATCGTCATTTTTACAAGCCTTGTTTTTAGCTCTCGATGTGGTTCATAACCGCCGGCAATATGCAGAAGTTTCAAAGAACCCGCTCCAAAAGCAGGCATTTATATCAGACCAGGTTGAGGATTTGTATATCGATCAGATTGAAAATACCGAGGAATTGTAATTTAGCGCAACCAACTATAAATTAATTTTTTCTATGGACAAGGCGCAGACAGTTTACAATTGGAAAGGCAAGAGCGTTTTAATAACCGAGGATATTGACCTGAATTATCTTTTTTTAGAGAAGATTCTCTCTCAGACTGAGATAACCATCCTACGGGCTCAGGATGGTTATGAGGCCTTAAGGGTAATAAAGAACAATCCTGAAATTGATTTGGTGTTAATGGATATTCAAATGCCTGGATTAGATGGTTTTGATACAACCGTGGCCATTAAAAAAAACAGGCCAAACCTGCCGGTCATTGTGCAAACTGCCTACATCATTGAAGAAGGACGACAAAGAAGTGCCGAGTCTGGTGCTGATGAATACATTGAAAAGCCCCTCAATGTGACCAAACTTTTTGCATTGATGGAGAAATATCTGCATTAGAATTCAATTAAAAATCCCGGAACATTTCATCAATAATCCTTATTTTGTTATCAGGGATTTTTGAGGCTATTCCGCATAAATTCCTTAAAACGATAGTACGCGCTGTCATTTCCAGTACTTCCAACCGGTCAAATGCCTGGAGCATATTTTTTCCCAGTGCTATTATTCCATGGTGTTGCATTAAAATTACATTAGCTGTGGCGGCCTTTTCTGCAACGGTTTTAGCCAGTTCCTCTGTGCCCATGGTTTGGTATTCTGCAAATGCGGGAGTTCCCAGAACGGCCCTGGATTCCCCGGTTATTTCTGTTGAAAGTAATCCGTCTTCGGCTGATAACGTTGTTGCTGTAAATGGATGGGCATGGACGATGGTTGTAATATCGGGTCTGGATTTATATATTTGCAAGTGCATTTGCAGTTCCATGCTGGGCTTTAGTTTAGGTGTCAGGTTTTTACCATCAAGCGTAACTATTCCTATTTCTTTTGGGTGAATTTTCCCTTTGTCTGTTTGCGATGGGGTGATAAAAACCAGGTTATCAGTACGTAAGCTGACGTTGCCACCACTGGCTGTTGTCAATCCACGCCAGTAAAGACGTTGCATAGTCTCGGCAACAATTTTTCTTTGTTTTCGGTACTGCAAAAACATTATTCGAACAGTTTTTTTATTGATTCGATGGTTGGTTCAATAATACCCCGGTTAGTGATGAACGCTGTAATTAAATGGCTTGGGGTTACATCAAATGCCGGGTTATGGGCTGTGCTACCTGGGGCACAGGTTAAAATGGTATGCATTTTCCCGTTTTTATCGGGGCCCGACGAGTAAAATATTTCGTCGTGGCTTCGCTCTTCAATAATAATGTCCTGTCCTGCTTTTGTCTTCAGATCGAATGTGGAGCAGGGGGCTGCCACGTAAAATGGTATTTCGTAGTATTTTGCAGCAATGGCTTTTTCCAATGTTCCAATTTTGTTGGCTGCATCTCCGTTTGCTGCAATTCGGTCGGCACCGACTATCACCATATCAACCATTCCTTTTGACATCATGTGTGCTCCGGCGTTATCGGGAATTATGCTAAACGGAACTTTTTCGTTCATCAGCTCCCACGCCGTAATCCGTGCACCCTGACTACGAGGCCGGGTTTCATCAACCCAAACAAAAACGTTTTTTCCTTCGCGGTTTGCCTGGTATATGGGGGCCAGCGCACTGCCATAGTCAACAAACCCTAACCATCCGGCGTTGCAATGGGTTTCAATCCTGTGTCCGTCTTTGATTAACGTGTTACCGTACTCACCAACCATGCGTCCGTCGTCTAAATTTTCTTGTGCCAAACGTTGGGCTTCTTCATTAGCGGCTTGGGGAGAAATGAGGGCTGCGTTAAATACTTTATCAACGGCAAAGAAAAGGTTGTAGGCTGTGGGGCGTGTTGATTCTATTTCTTTTCGGGCTTTTTCTATAAAATTCAGGTAATTTGATGGCGGAGCTTCATTCGCAGCTTGTGCCATGGCAAATCCGGCAGTTGCGCCAATGGCTCCAGCGCCACGGGTAATCATTTCACGAATGGCCATGCAGGAGGTTGCGTAGCTGGGTGATTCGAAAATTCTGAACTCGAAGGGTAACTTATTTTGTTCGACCATCAACACTGTTTGGCCTTCCATCCAAACAGCCCGGTAGTTTTTTCCATTTACCAACATCCTTCTTCGAATTTAAAGTAAAATAGAAATCCAATTCATCGGCGTTCATTTGTATAGTCACTAATTCTTCCGAAAGTTTTCACCGTCGGGAATGCTAGACAAATAGAGAACCGGAATTGGATTTACCTGTTTTGTATTACCTAATCAGTATATCTGTTGGTCAGAATATAGGTAAAGAGGCCAATAACAATTAATAATCCACCAACCCACAAGCCTGTGTTGTTTTGAACTGTGGTTAATGAAGTGTAGGCCACAAACCCCAAACCAATTATCAATACTAATATCCCAATGTTTTTGATAAATGCCTTCATACGTTTTTTTATTTTTAATTGCTAAAATATCGTTTATGGTATAGCCACTAACGGCGGCTAAAGATAGTAAACTTTGATGAAAGGATGCTTAAACAATCAGACTTTTTATTCGGTCAATTTGTTTTTGCTTGTTCACTTCGCGTAAACGGTTAGCCGTATCTGTAAAATACTGATGGTTTGAAATAAACTTGACTTGTATTTTGTTCCAATCATTTAGATCACTAATTTTGTTTTGCGCTTTTAGTTCTTCATACAGAGTATTCGAAACCGGGATAAAGTCAGAACGACCAAGATAATCAAGGTCGGCATCGCACATTATTTTTTCCAGCAATGTATTGGGTTGGGGAGGCAATTTGGTTGCCATTATCAGCCGACAGATTTTTTCAATCTGGTCGGGCGTATATTTGTAATCAGGGAGCATTTTTTGTGCCAGTTGGGTGCCCAGGTATTCATGGTTATCGTAACCAATAGTATGCCCAGCATCGTGGAACAGGGCGGCGGTTTTGAGGAGCAGCATCTCGCTATCGTCAACCCCTTCACCAATCCCAATTAATTCTACTTGCGAAACCACGTCAATGGTATGCTTAAAGTTGTGGTAAAAGAGATAGGAGGGAAGTTCTTTTTCCAGTTTGTCTAATATTAATTCCTGTAAATCACTGAATTGTCTTAAAAGGTATTTGACAAAGAAATTCTGGTTCGGAAAAACACGGGTTTCATCGGTTGAAAATTCAGGTTTCAGACCATTTACCACATACATTTCAACATCGCCCTGGTATTTTACCGGCATTCGCCCGGCATATTCGCAATCGAAATATTCACGAATCATTTCATAGGTCATTACTGAAATATGAATGTTGCCTGTCTGGCTTGCGGCCTGCATCCGGCTTGCAATGTTGACTGTATCGCCCTTGATATTGTAAGAAATTTTCTTTTTGCCCATGGTGGTAGCAATGACGGGGCCAGTGTGCATCCCTATGCGGACTTCCCAAATCCGTTTCGAGTTTTCAGTACGTTCGTGTTGCGTTTGGTAGAGTGTATAGCGCATTTCAAGCGCGGCCAAAACCACGTCAATGGGGTTTGTAATGTTTTTAATGGGGACACCTCCGGCGCACATATAGGTATCACCAATGGTTTTTATGCGGGCAATATTGTATTTCTGGGCAATGCTGTCAAATTGAAAGAAGATGTTATCTAGCTGGTCAATAATAACATGGGAGTTTGATTCCTCATAAATTTTTGCGAACCCCAATATATCGGCAAAGAGCACTGTTGCCATTTTAAACCGAAGGATCTGATCTCCCTCGACAGATTGGGTGTCGGTGCCCCCTTTTTGCTGTAGTCGCTCAATTTTCTCTTTTAACCGATCATTCTCTCCCTGAATTTTATCAAACGCTTCCTGCACGACCTTCATCTGGTGTAGCAATTCTTTGTTTTCATCCATTAGGCGTGCTATGCGCTTTACCAAGTCACTATGAAGTTGATCTTGATCCATGGCCTGATAAATTTTGGGGGGACTTTCTTAAAGTGCTAAATTACGGGTTTTTGACAGAAAATGATCTTTTCTTCGGGCAAAAGAGCGTATTTTTCTGTCATCTCTTTCCCGATTTTTGAGGCATAGTCAAAAATGGTAACGTTAAAGCCAACTTCTTTTAGTCGATCCGGATAGTCCATTCCATAGTAGCGGACATGGTCTCGCTGTCCAAATAGCCTCTCTCGGTCTGCAGGATCAGTAACAGAAGGATCCTCGATTGTTTTTTTATTCCACCGGATGGGCACTTGAAATATGGCCCAACCCCCGGGTTTCAACACCCTGAAAAATTCGGACATGGCTAAACGGTCATTGTCAATATGTTCGAAAACGTGGTTGCACATGGCAACATCAAACGTGTTTTCTGCAAAGGGCAAGTTTCTTACATCTAATTTTACGTCAGCCCAGGGTGATCCCAAATCACCTGTTATGTACTTCAGGTTTTTTTGTTTTTTAAATTTTTTAAGAAAGCAATATTCGGGAGCCACATGCAGAAAATGCTGTGGTTTTTGAAAAAAGTCGGTTTCCGTTTTCAGAAAGAGCCAAATTACACGGTGTCGCTCCAGCGAGGCCGAATCGGGGGCAAGGGCATTTTTTCTAATATCCTGCCGTCCATAGGGTAACAGTTTGCGGTAGGAAAGGCCACTTATTGGATCGGTGTATCTTTTGCCTCGCATGAACAAACCAATAACCTTTAAAAAGAACATGGCAAAGCGTTGCATTATATGGCGAGGGACAATTCGGGTGATAAACTGGATTAGGTGTTTCATTCTTAGCTTTGTGTGATAAAATTTCGAAATTGGATAGATGTCTTTGTACAGGTTGCAAAAGTATAGATTTTTTTCATGCTTTTTACCGACTTACCGTTTTTCTTCATCGGGCACTAACACTTATAACCACTTATTGTTGGACAAAAAAAGGGGCTGTCTAAAAAGACTAGACAGTCCTTTTTTTTT
>JBBISE010000011.1:0-61509 GCA_037441445.1 Salinivirgaceae bacterium | reverse complement strand
AGTCGGCATGAAGTTCCATATGGCCGTAAACCGAAAAATTATAAACATATGAAATGGGACTAAACAAACAACAAGGATATCATCTACGCGCATTAAGCCTTTTAACTGGCAATTAAATAAAGTGTTTTAGTTGTTACACCTGGCATAGTTCATCGTAAATACCGATAATTTGATTTATAAATTTTTGAAACGGATGTTTCGCAATTGCAAAGAGAGTAATTTCATGCAAAGATATTTATACATAATTCTTGTTGTTACAGCTGTTTTTGTTTCTCGTAATGGTTTCTCCCAAAACGAGAAGTTCAAGGCACTATTCATGTACAATTTTACAAAATATATTGAGTGGCCACAGGAATATCAACACGGGGACTTTACAATTGGGGTGTTCGGAAGTTCCCCAATTGTAACGGAGTTGGAAATGATTGCAAGTAAGAGAAAAGCCGATGATCAAACCATAGTTGTTCAACAGTTTAATTCGGTAAATGACGTCAGAAGGTGTCATATTCTTTATATCCCACCTAATAAAAGCGCCTCGTTGCAGGAAATCCTTGTTAAAATAAACGGAGACCCCACTTTGGTAATTACTGATTCTCCCGGACTTGCTCACAAAGGATCTTCAATTAACTATGTTCTAAAAGGAAGCCAACAGGACTTTGAAATCAATAAGAAAAAAATCGAGGCTGTACATCTGAAAATAAACAGTACATTACTTTCCTTAGGAACGGTTATTAATCATTAATCTGGATCTCTTTGTCAATAAATAGAATCATGCAAAGAATAAGACAAATATTTCTATTCGTAATACTAGGGCTTCATATCAAAGGTGCTTGGGCCCAAGAAAGCCCGAAGATTGATTTCTCGACCATAAAAAAAACAGAAATTGTTAAGTTAAACTACGATGTTTTACTGGATCTCCCCCTATCCGATTTAAAAAAACTGGCTGAAATAGCGGGCATTACTACCGACGAACTTCTTCAACTTTCTCTTAATCAAGAGGTTAGCACGGCATCAAAAAAAGGGGAAAGCCTTTTCGAATCTCCACTGTCCGCTTCAGTAATTTCGAAAGAGGAGATAGTTTTAAGTGGAGCAACTACGATTGTAGAGGCCCTTAGGTTGGTACAAGGGCTTATAGTCAGACAAGAATCAAATGGAAATTTCGATGTCCATATCCGAGGAAACGATAACGTGCCTCCTGGAAATATGGCCCACTTTTCGGAAAACACATTATCGTTGGTTATGATTGATAACCGCATAGTCTATAACTATATCAACGGTGGAATTTTCTGGGAAAGTTTGCCCGTGGGATTAAGTGATATTGAAAGAATTGAAATAATCAGGGGTCCGGCCAGTTCATTGTATGGACCCAACGCGGTTTCCGGGGTAATTCATATTATTACAAAAAAACCGGTAGAAAAAGGAATAAAGGTTAATGGTGACTTTCAAGCCGGCAATTTCAATACAAAAGTAGCTGATATTTCAGTGCTTTCAAAATTTACCCAGAAAATTCAATGTAAATTTACAGGCAGCGCCGATTTCAGAGACCGGACAATGACAGAGTTCTACGAATTCTTACGGCAACAATATCTACCCTCTGACTCGTTGATTAGTATGTTTGGAAATCGATTCGAAGGCAAATCAACCAGACCCGAATTAGCCAAGGAGGCTTTATCAACAACAGCAGAATTATTCTATTGCCCATCAACTGATATTTTCTCCGGCTTGCAGTTTGGAATTCAAAAAAGTAAAGCACAAAGCGTATTTTTTGAAAACTTAGCCACTCCTCTAAGCATCAGAAGTTCAGAAACAAGTTTTATTGATTACAAGATTCAGGCTTTCAATCTTAGTGCTCAGGTTAATTTTCTGACAGGAAACCAAAACCTCCACGAGATGATGTTAAAACCAGTTGTGCACTACGACTATTCATTCCTTACAGGGAATTTGGAATATGAGTTAAACTTACATGGTATAGGTGTTGGTGAGCTTACAATAAGACCTGGAATAAATTTCCAGGAAGCAAAGTATGACGATAGCAAATATATAGAATTGTACCGCAAAGAATACAGCAAACCCGATTTAGCGGGTTTGTTAAACGGCGAAAGAACCCTTAATACTATTTCGGGTAACTTACGAATTGATTATAAGCCTGTTTCGAAAATACGCATTATTGGTTCTTTTAGAGGTGACAAATTCAACTACCCAAATAAAACCTACATTTCCTACCAACTTGGGGTTTCGTATAACTTCAACAGTAATCATATTATCAGAGCGGTGGCTTCTAAAGCAAACCGTAGTGCTTTTATGGGGGACGTTTATGCTGATTACAAAAATTTGCTTATGCAAATGCAGGGATTACCTTTGTACCAAATTTATGCTGGTTTCAATACCCCAAGAAATGCTAACGATTACAAGCTATTAACCCAGTTTATGTACGAAGTGGGTTATCGTGGAATGGTAACGGACAACTTCCAGGTTGATTTGGAGTTTTTCAGTACTATAACTGATAAGTTCTCTGCTCTTATGCCCTCCAACAGGATTATTGAACCAAATAATGAAGGACAGATGGAAATTTTAGATGTTTGGGCATACCAAAACATGGATGTAAAATCCTTGCAATATGGTTCATCGTGGGCATTATCCTACTCCCCGGTAAAAAAAATGAACCTGAAACTATTTGGATCCATTCATAAAACAACGCTTCATGATATTGCCATTACGCTGAACCAAGATTTTCTTATTACAGCGAAAGCAAAAAACACACCCACTCTGTATGGTGGTATTACATTAAATTACAACTTTCTTGATCGCTGGAACATAAACAGTTCCGTTTATTACTTGTCCGAACAGACATATTCTAGATATCAGTTCCAAAGCAATAATCATCAAAGCATGGAGATAGAACTTGATTCAAAGATTATTGCCAACCTAAAGATAGCCTATCGCGTTTACGCAAACAATACAGTGTTTTTAAACATCAGAAACCTTTCACCTGATACAAAACCGGAATTTGGTTATGCAGACAAAATAAACGCCTTATTTATGGTAGGAACAAACCTGAGTTTTTAGAAATTTAACATAAAGTAATGATTACACTTTTAAAAAAAGAGCAATTCATCATATCGGTTTATGCTTTTCTAGTTCTTTTGGCATGCTCCGTTCTTTTAATTTTCAACAAGGTGCAAATTCACTTATTTATAAATGAGCACTCTTCAGAGACATTGGATCTTATTTTCAAGCTATTTACCTACCTCGGAGAAGGCCTGTTTGTATTAGTTGTTTGCGTAATGCTCCTTTTCCTACGGTACAGATATGCTTTAACACAGGTTCTTGCTTTTACCATATCAGGCTTAATTGCGCAGTTGTTAAAACGTTTTGTATTTTCGGATGCGTTGCGACCACGCGCCTACTTCGAAAACATGCCCGAATTCTCTTTGCGTTTCGTTGAAGGAGTTGATGTAGCCAGTTACTATAGCTTCCCTTCGGGGCACACAACTACCGCCTTTGCCTTTTTTATGATATTTTGTTTCATGACCAACAAGAAATCATTAAAATTGCTGTTTATGCTAATGGCAACGCTTGTAGGGTATTCGCGCATGTATTTGTCGCAACATTTTTTAATCGACGTTACGTTTGGTTCTCTCATTGGTGTCTCCTCGGCTGTCCTCATACAGTATTGGACAATGTCAATCAATAAACCTGTTTTGGACTTATCAGCATGTCATCATTTGAATCTCCGACTGAGAATGAGAAATTGAAACCAGCGGGAGCCCCCCACAAAAGTTCCTAGTTGTTCCTTCAACAGGGGAAAATGTTGCAAACGTTTGAATCCTAATGCTGACAATTATCACGGATAAAAAAACAACATTGTTTAACAGCATACTTTTTTTTCGTAAAATATTCGTTTAACCCAAAAGGGTTGACTAATTTTGCAAAATCTTAGCAAATAACTTAATGTCGTTCAATGAAGAAAATGAGCTTCAATTCCGTCCATTCTGACCCGGGTCACCATGAGCGGAATCGAGGGTGTTTTTTTTTATAACCAAACAAGGGAACGCTTATATCAAAAAGCAGGAGCTGATACTTGTTATAGGCGGTTTTACCTTGAATTTTTCAACTGAAACATTTTTTTGAATTTGACACACCTAAATAAATCTCACGAATATGAAACCTACACACATTGAACACATCGGAATTGCGGTAAAGAGTCTTGATGAGGCGATACCGTTTTTTACAAAATTGTTAGGGCAAGAATGCTATGCCGTTGAAGAAGTAAAAGAACAAAAGGTAAAAACTGCCTTCTTCATGGTTGGACAAACAAAAGTGGAGTTATTGGAATCTACAGATCCGGAAGGACCAATTGGCAAATTCATCGAGAAAAAGGGTGAAGGCATTCACCATATTGCCTTTGCTGTAGAGGATGTCAATAAATCATTGAAAGAGGCCGAGGAAATGGGATTGTCTCTCATTGATAAGCAAGGTCGCAAAGGCGCCGAAGGCATGAACATCGGTTTTCTTCACCCAAAATCGACTTACGGAATTCTAACAGAAATTTGCAGTAAATAACCACAATAACCACGAGTAAACATCTTTCAACCAATGACAAATCAAGATAAAGTAAAAGGACTGATTGATTTACGGGCCGAGGCAAAACTGGGCGGAGGCGTAAAACGTATTGACGCTCAGCACTCAAAAGGCAAACTCACAGCCCGTGAACGTATCGAACAGTTGCTGGACGACGGCAGCTTCGAAGAATACGACATGTTTGTTACCCATCGCTGCACCAATTTTGGTCTCGAGAAACAAAAATTCATGGGCGATGGCGTTGTCACCGGCCAGGGAACCATCGATGGACGCATAGTCTTTGTCTTTGCACAGGATTTCACCGTTTTTGGGGGCTCGCTTTCCGAGACATTTGCCCAAAAAATATGCAAAATCATGGACATGGCCATGAAAGTAGGAGCTCCAGTAGTGGGGATCAATGACTCGGGTGGTGCCCGTATTCAGGAAGGCGTTACATCGTTGGCCGGATATGCTGAAATTTTCCAGCGCAACATTATGGCCTCTGGGGTAATTCCACAAATATCGGCCATTTTTGGGCCGTGCGCCGGAGGAGCTGTATATTCCCCTGCATTAACCGACTTTATTTTAATGACAGAAGAAAACAGCTACATGTTTGTAACCGGTCCTAAAGTTGTAAAAACCGTAACCGGCGAGGACATTACTGTGGAAGATCTGGGCGGGGCAAACGTACACGCTTCAAAATCGGGCGTTTCTCATTTTAAAGTTGAAAATGAACAGGAAGGACTGTTAATAATTCGGAAACTACTGTCCTATCTTCCGCAAAACAACTTAGAAGAACCACCTGTAACAGAATGCAGCGACCCGATTAACCGTTTGGAAGATGCACTGAATTCCATAATTCCTGATAATCCAAACCTGCCATACGACATGAAGGATGTCATTCACAGTATTGTTGATTTTGGAGAATTTTTGGAAGTTCACAGAAACTATGCAAAAAATATTATAGTAGGTTTCGCAAAAATGAATGGCTTCCCCATTGCCATTATTGCAAACCAACCCAACTACCTTGCGGGAGTGCTTGACATTGAGGCATCACGAAAAGCGGCTCGATTTGTACGTTTTGCCGATGCATTCAACATTCCCATTCTGACGCTGGTTGACGTTCCCGGTTTCTTGCCTGGAAGCGGGCAGGAGTACGGCGGGATTATTATTCATGGAGCCAAATTACTCTATGCCTACGGAGAAGCCACTGTTCCCAAAATTACGGTAACGCTGCGTAAATCATACGGTGGGGCACACGATGTAATGAGCTGTAAGCAACTCCGTGGTGACCTCAACTACGCCTGGCCAACAGCCGAAATTGCGGTTATGGGAGCAAAAGGCGCCATTGAAGTACTGGAAGGCAAAGCTATTAGCGAGCTTAGCGATGCTGAAGCACGTGCAAAATTCATTGCCAATAAAGAAGTTGAATATCGCGAGAAATTTGCCAATCCATATCAGGCTGCCTCCTATGGGTACATCGATGATGTTATTGAGCCCCGCAATACCCGTTTCAGAGTTATCAGAGGGTTTGAAATGCTCCAAACCAAAAAGATGACAAATCCACCAAAAAAACATGGAAATATTCCACTTTAATACCTGCAAACTATGAACATATTACTCGATATTGTTAGCTCGCAAGGAGGATGGATCATTGCCATCGTGGGAATTATGGTCGTTTTTTTGGCCCTTTATTTTCTGACATTGGTTTTTAAGCTAATCCCCTTTCTGATGAACCTTAAACTAAGAAACCAACTTAGAAAAGAAGGAAAAATGGACATAGCACAAAAAGAAAACCTGAACATTGATGCCGACACAAACGCTGCCATATCCATGGCATTGTTTCTGTTTCTGGCTGAAAATCATGATGAGGAAAGTAATGTTATTACTATTAAGCGTCTTTCCAGAAGGTACTCTCCATGGAGTAGTAAAATATACAACGTTATGAACCATCCTACCAGTAAAATCTGAAACTAAAAACAACCGTGCGCCCCTGTACCGGGGTATTAAAAACTAAAAAGTATGAAGAATTATTCTTTCACTATAAACGGACAAAAATACGAAGTCCATATCAAATCGTTCGATGAGAACGTAGCTGAACTTGAAGTAAATGGCACCAGTTACTCCGTTGAAGTTAACTCCGACGTTAAAAAGGTAAAAACCCCTACCCTTGTTCGCAAGCCTATTGAAATGAAACCGGGCGAAGGGTTAATTAAGAAGTCGGCCTCAACCGGTGGCTACACACTGAAGGCTCCTCTGCCTGGAAGCATTTTTAAAATGCTGGTCAATGTTGGCGACAATGTAACCAAGGGTCAAACCCTGCTGATTATGGAAGCCATGAAAATGGAGAACAACATACAGTCAGAAAAAGATGGTGTTGTCAAGGAAATAAAGGTTAAAGTTGGAGACGCTGTGCTCCAAAACGATGCATTAATAATCATAGAATAGTTTTCCCGATAGCATTAAAATCAGTTACTATCAGGAACATAAGTTAAAAAAAAAAAGAGACTATGACAAATAGATTTATTTTACTCATAACGCTTCTTGCATCGGTTTTAACACAAATCAATGCTCAGGATATGAGCAAAGAATTATTGACAAGTGGAAAATGGCTCAATAAGGCGAATGGCTATTATCCAACACCCATTGCTGCCGATACAGCGCGGGCTGAAATAAAACCCATGAAGCGATATAAGTATCTGACATTTAAAGAGGATAACCACTTTTATATGGACTCGGCAAAAGTCAGGTACACTGGAACATTCGAAATTGTGGGAAATAAAGTATTTCTCACTTTTAACCCTCAGAAACTCAACAAGCTTGAACGAAAAATGGGTGGAGGATACCAAACCACCGAGAAAATCTTAGAACTAGGTACCAGAGAGGGGCAAATAGGGGCTGAGGGAGAACTCGTTTTAGGGGATTCCCGATATACCAATTACTCCGATGCCATTGCCGGGGTTTTGAATTTCTATGAGTTCAGTTCGTTTCCAAATGCCACACGCGGGCATTTCATCATGATTTTGGTAGGGTTAATTTTCATATTTCTCGCCATCAGGTATGATTACGAACCTCTGTTGTTGATTCCTATCGGCACTGGAATTCTGCTTGGCAATATCCCCATGTTTCAGGCCGTTGATTTTAACCTGCAGGTTGGCGTTTATGAGCCTGGAAGCGTACTGAACATTATCTACCAGGGGGTTGTAACCGGCTGGTTCCCTCCACTTATATTTTTGGGAATTGGAGCCATGACTGACTTTTCGTCTTTAATTTCGAATCCTCGTTTGATGCTCCTTGGTGCAGCAGCGCAGATTGGTATTTTTGCCACCATGATTGGAGCGTTGTATCTTGGGTTTGCACCCGCTGAAGCCGGAGCCATTGGAATAATTGGTGGTGCAGATGGGCCAACGGCCATTTTCCTTGCATCAAAACTGGCAAACGGATCAAATATAATAGGCTATGATGCTGAAGGTATTGCAATATTGGCGAAAAACCTTATCGGGCCGATTGCTATTGCTGCGTATTCATACATGGCACTGGTTCCTGTAATCCAACCTCCGGTTATTCTATTGTTAACAACAAAGAAAGAGAGATTGATAAAAATGCGTCCTCCCAGGTCGGTTTCTAAGTTGGAAAAAATTTTGTTCCCAATCATTGGTATATTGGTAACGTTATTTATTGCCCCATCGGCACTTTCCTTGCTTGGAATGTTGTTCTTTGGGAACTTACTTAAAGAAAGCGGAGTAACCAAACGTCTTGCCACAACGGCCAGCAATGCTTTAATAGACTCAATTACAATGTTATTGGGTATTACAGTTGGGGCGTCCACACAAGCCGATGTTTTCCTGACCAAAAGTTCGATCCTGATTTTTGGACTTGGTGCCGCATCGTTTGTTGTAGCTACAGCGGGAGGTGTAATCTTTGCAAAGTTCATGAACTGGTTTTCTTCAAAGGACAATCCTGTCAACCCGATGGTTGGAGCTGCCGGGGTTTCTGCGGTTCCTGACAGTGCCAGGGTTGTACAAAGTATGGGATTGAAAGCCGATCCAACCAACCACTTGCTAATGCACGCCATGGCGCCCAATGTTGCGGGTGTTATTGGTTCTGCGGTTGCTGCCGGTATATTGTTAAGCTTTCTGATGTAAAATGTAGAATCTGACTAAAAGCGAGGTTTTTCAATGGAAAAGCCTCGCTTTTTCATTGGCAAAAACTAACCCATTCGGATTCCAATGACCAACACATCATCAACTTGCTCGCTCTTTCCCCGCCAACGATCAAAATTGTTTTCCAACATAGCTTGCTGCATGTCCATATTGTCAGATTTAAAGCTGGCTAAAAATTCCTTGAAACGACTGTGCTTAAATTTCTGCTCGTTCTGGCCTCCAAACTGGTCGATATAACCATCGGTAAACAAGTAAAAGACATCTCCACTTTGGTAAGAAATATCGTGGTTGGTGTAATTAAAACCGTTAGGAACATCTGAAATACCAACGGGCATACGATCGGCCTTTATCTCTTTCAAGTTTCCACCGTGAACATGATAAATGGAGTTAATTGCACCCGCATACTGCAGCGTCCTTACATTTTTATCGAAAATGCATAATGACAAATCCATGCCTTCGGCCAAAAAATATTCTTCATGGTGATTTTTGAATAAGGTGCACACTTTGAAATCCAATTGCTGGAGAATATCTCCAGGTCGGTCAATATCATTTTGCACAATAATTTCTTGAAGTAATTTTACACCAATTACCGACATCAACGCCCCGGGCACCCCGTGTCCAGTGCAATCAACAGCTGCAATGCAGAAACGATTGTCGCCAAAGTCATGTACCCAGTAAAAATCGCCACTAACAATGTCTTTGGGTCGGTACATGACAAACGATTCAGGAAAAAGGGAGCGAACCCTGAGCTCGTCTGGGAACAGAGCTCGTTGAATCCGGTGAGCATAACGAATGCTGTCTGTCATATTACGGTTTAATACGGCAAGGACATCTTTCTGACGGGCAACCTCTTTGGCAACGCTTTCTTTCTCTTTTAAAATTTGGTTCATTCGACGCAATTTTCTCAGTCTTGCCTCAAAAATTCGCCAGATAAACAGCAAGAATAACCCGGCGTATAGAATGTAGGCGTACATTGTCCTATACCAAGGGGATAAGACTTTGAATTTAATCTTTAGAACATTTGTACTCCAAACCTGGTCGGCATTGGTTCCGTTGATATAAAGGTCATACTCACCTGGTTGGAGGTTTATAAACGACACAAAATTCTGGCTTCCAATATCTATCCATTCACCAGAACCCAACTTGTATCGATATTTGTTTTTGTTTGGAAATGTCAAATCAACAGATGAGAAAGCAATCTTTACCATGTATTCGTCAGGATAGATGGTTAAAAAATCAAGGCTTGTCTGGGAAAACTGGCGAATTCCTCTGCTTCCGGTTATGGTAATGCCCGACAACAACAAAGCCGGATTAAACTGGTTTAACACAATTCTTTCGGGATTAAAAAAAGAGACCCCGCCCTGTGTCCCAAAAGCAAGGGTTCCGCTGTTCTCTATTGTACTCCCTGCCAGGTTAAACTCCATGCTTTTCAGCCCATCTTCCTTCCCAAACTTTTGAATTTCATTATTAATTGTCGAAAGCCGATACAAACCAAAATCAGTCCCAATCCAAAGATTTTTCTTTGTATCCGTTTCGATACTGAAAATAACCCTTTCGGTCATTTCCATTAATCTGTGCGGTGTTGGCCCGTTATCAAAAGGATTCCGAAACAGGAACAAACCACAGGTAGTTCCCACCCAAAGTTCTGAATTGTCTGTTAAAAACAATCTGTATATGGTATTGTTATTTATTCCCTGACGCTGATCTTTTACCAAACTGAGATTGTTCAACTCGTTTGTATGCAAATTGTAGCGAATCAAGCCTGAAACTGTTGCCAAAAAAAGAATTGAATCATTACCGACTACATCAAAAATATAACGTTGGCTGGTTTTTAAAATGCTGTCAACATTTTTATCCAGATAGTTGTTTTTTTTAGCAAAATCAATGGCATACAATCCACGGTCGGTTGCAAAGTAACCAATATTGTTTATTTTAAGTGTGGCATAGGTGGCCTGTTCCCTTTCATTTACAAACTCGTTCAAGAACGGATAATGCTCCAATGCGTTAATTACCCGAAAGGTAGAATCAAGAAAAACCAATCCTTTGGAAGTAAACACCCAAATGAATTGATCAATTTGACTAAGGTGGTACACCCTGTTTGATTTTCGTCCCACTGTCTCTTTCTCAATATCAATGTGTTTGCATTCACCGTTTTTTCTATTGTAGATAAAAAGTCCGTATGTGTATCCACTGGAAATAAGCATATCATTAACGCTTAACACAGACATGGTTTGATCATCAAAAATGGAACCCGGAAGATGCTCAGAAGGTGAAATTGTCGTTATTTTCGTGGAGCGCAGGTTGAGTTTCACCAATCCCATTCCGTCGGTGCCAACCCATGCTATCTTATTTCGGTCAACAGCAAAGCTTCTTATCCCCAATTTAAAAACTTTTTGTAACTGGGTATTTATGGGTGCAACAGGTTCAAATTCCCCATTGTTTGATGTATATATCCCTGTATCATTAAATGCATAGAATTGTTCACCATGGAAATGTACAAAATATATTGCTTTATTTTGGTCAATTATTTCCTCTAGTCTCAAGTCAGGGGACAGTATTGCAGATTTCTTGCCCGAGAACACAATCAAGTGCCCTTGATCATTGATTTCCAAATCGTTTATTCCTTCAGTAAACTCCTCGTAAACAAATGGCTGCAATTTATTCTCTTGAATAGTAAAAATAGTATTGCCACAAGCAAAATAAACCCTTCCCGTATCAGAAATCCGTACTAAAGAGAGTTTTTGATTTGCGCCAGAGCAAGCCCATTCGTATGTACTACTGACACCGTTATTGATATTGTATGACAGTAAATATTTTCTTGTCAGAACCCACAAGTTATTCCTTTTATCAATAGTCAGCCGTCGAACCCAGTTCTCAGGTAGTCTAAATTCGCCCTTATCAGTTGTGTAATGGTTAATTATTCCGGTTTCGGGATCAATGACATTGATTCCTTGTCGGGTTCCCACCCAAATCCTGCCAGAAGTATCCTCGGCCAGGGCACTAACAAATCCATCGGTTAGAAATGTGGTGTCATCATGTTTATGGCGATAATGTCGGAATGTGTATCCGTCGTAGCAGTTCAATCCGTTTTGTGTTCCAATCCACACCAAACCATTTCTGTCAACCAGAAGGCTGTTAACCACACTTTGTGTCAATCCCTCATCGACACCAAAAATTTCATAATTTTTGGATAAACAAATTTGAGGTACAAGGAGCAGAATGAGAACTACTGGTCGCATCCCTTGTTTTAGTTCAGGTAAAAAGGGTTTGAACTTGTGAATTTACAAAATTGTTTTTCAAGTGGTTCTTTTTCTGAGTTATTTTTCTTTTGTAACTGTTGTTTGTTCTAATCATCGGTGCATTCGGCACCATCATTCCAAATAATTTTTTCTACAGCCAAGGATGGAGATGGAATAAACGGTATCGGCAACAACCTGTTCCATCGGTGATCAACTTTGTTAATTGTCGCCTTGTCCATGACAATTACATTGGGCCATTTGCGCATGTGCTTTTTCTTGCGGCCATCAACAACCAAAACAAATACATTGCCTGTCTCATGAATAATAATATCTCTGTGTGGATCTATATTGTTGAGAATGTACCAGATTTTAAGTTCAACTGAAAGTTTTTCAGTTTCGGGTTCTATTACAAAACAAATTCTAAAACCCATGTCTTTGTCATCCGGTAAAAACTCTTCTATATTTAACCGTCCTGCTTTTTTGTAATAAAACGATGTTTGATTTTTTACCTGCTCCTTGGTTTTGGAATCGGGAATAGTAGTAGCATCGATACATATTTTACTACCAAACCCCAGGATATCGGCAGAATGGTCAAGAACATCTAATGGTCCCTTGGAAAACAGAACCTGTTGGGATGAATGGCAATTCGCAAGTAAACTTTTTACAACTTCAGTGTAATTGCGCAGGTTAATGGAATCATCGAGTACAATTAAAACCTTATTGAACATCATTTGGCCAGCTCCCCAAAATGCCTGGGCAACTTTAAATGCCTGCCCCTCGTATTGTTTTTTAATAGAAACCAATACAAGGTTATGTGCCACTCCCCAAATGGGCATATGCATATCAACCAATTCAGGAGCAAGGGTTAGTTTTATCAATGGAGAAAATATTTTTTCGGTAGCCTCTGCCATATAAGCATCTTCCATAGGTGGGATTCCCACAATGGTGGCTGGGTATATGGCATTTTTCCTATGAGTAATAGCTGTTACGTGCATACGGGGATACAAATCGGCCAGGGAATAAAATCCGGTGTGATCACCAAAAGGCCCTTCTATGCAAAGATCTTCTTTTGGATCAATATAGCCTTCAATAACAAAATCAACATCATCTGGTACCCACAAGTCATTGGTCAGGCACTTTACCAGTCTAACCGGTTTATCCCGCAGAAAACCAGCCAAAAGATATTCGTCAATATTCTCGGGTAGGGGTGCAGTGGCAGCAAATGTGTACACAGGATCTCCGCCAAGAGTAACAGATACCGGCATTTTTATACCAAGTTTCTTATACTCACTAAAGTGCATTGCCCCTGTTTTGTGTTTGTGCCAGTGCATACCTACCGTCGAACGATCAAATAATTGCATACGGTACATCCCAAGGTTGTTTATTCCCGACAAAGGATGTATCGTATGCACACAAGGAAGTGTGATAAAAGGGCCTCCGTCGTGGGGCCAACACCTTAAAACCGGAAGCGACTGCAAATCAACCACATCAAGCATCTCATGTTGGCATGCCCCTTTTCCGGAGGCCTTCTTAGGCAACCATTTTCCAATACGGGCTAGTTTTGGAATCATGGCCAGTTTTTGTTGAAAACCTTCGGGCTTTACAAGCAGATCGGTAACTAAATAGTTTACTTTCTTGCTTAAAGTATGCAGGCTATCGACGCCAAGCGCCATTGACATCCGTTTCTCAGAACCAAAGGCATTGATTAAGACAGGAAAACCCGATTCAGTATTCTTAAACAATAGGGCTTTATTGTGTTCCTTGGATTTTGAAATACGATCAATAATTTCGGTAACCTCCAACTCAACATCGACTTGATCTTCAACCTCTATAAGCTCGCCTGTGCGTCTCAAACTTTCAACAAAACCGGACAATGAATTATAAGCCATTATTTTCTATTTTTTGCAAAACTTAAAATCCTTACCAAGGAATCGGGCTGAGGTCCCCAATGACTCCTCAATCCGAATCAATTGGTTATACTTGGCAATCCTGTCGGTACGTGAAGCTGAACCCGTTTTTATCAAACCAGTGTTAAGCGCAACGGCCAGATCAGCAATAAAGGTATCCTCGGTCTCTCCACTACGATGACTAATAATGCTAGTCATGTTGTTTCGATTGGCCATATTTACTGCATCGATTGTCTCGGTAAGTGAACCTATTTGGTTTACTTTAATCAGAATGCTGTTGGCCGATTTCTCGCGGATACCTCTTTGAAGACGATTAACATTGGTAACAAACAAATCGTCGCCTACAATTTGCACTTTATGACCAATTTCATTGGTTAACATTGCCCATCCATCCCAATCTTCTTCATCAAATCCATCTTCAATAGACAAAATTGGGTACTTTGAGACAAAGGATTTCCAATAATCTACCATTTGGTGAGTGGTGTATTCTTTACCCGTTGATTCAAAAACGTATTTTTTCTTTCCTTTATCATAGAATTCAGTAGCAGCAGCATCCAGAGCCAGGAAAATATCGTCTCCAGGACGATAACCTGCTTTCTCAATGGCTTTGAGGATAACTTCAACGGCTTCCTCATTAGAACTCAGGTTAGGGGCAAAACCACCTTCATCTCCAACGTTGGTTGAATGGTTTTGCTCTGAAAGTACTTTTTTTAGACTGTGAAAAACTTCACTTCCCATTCGCAAAGCGTCTGAGAAGGAAGGGGCTCGTACAGGCATAATCATAAATTCCTGAATATCAATTTTATTATCAGCATGACTACCACCATTTAAAATATTCATCATCGGTATAGGTAAAGTATTGGCACTAACTCCCCCAATATACCTGTATAAATCCTGACCACAACTGATTGCGGCAGCTTTAGCTACGGCGAGAGAAACGCCCAAAATTGCATTGGCACCAAGCCTGCTTTTGTTCTCCGTACCATCGAGTTCGATCATTACCTTATCTATAAGGTTTTGTTCAAAAACATAGGCACCCTTAAGCTGTTCGTTAATAACGGTATTAATGTTATTAATGGCCTTTAAAACTCCTTTGCCACCATAAAAGGATTTGTCACCATCACGCATCTCGTGAGCTTCAAATGCGCCGGTAGATGCACCGCTTGGAACGGCTGCCCTGCCAATGACTCCCTGCTCTGTCAACACTTCAACCTCGACAGTTGGATTGCCTCTGGAATCCAGAATTTGTCGAGCATAAATATTCGATATTATTCCCATATAGTTATAGATTTAATTTTCCCAATATACAAATAAAAAGGGGCTGTCCAAAAAGTCATAAATCGACGTCATTGCGAGGAGGAACGACAAAGCAATCAACTTATTATCAGGCTCATTAGATTGCTTCACTGCGTTCGCAATGACAAATCGGGGACTTTTTAGACATCCTCTTTTGCTTTTATGGCATAGTGGGTTTTATCCCTACCATAGTCTTATTCAGTAGCTTCGTCTGATTTTTTTGCCTTTGGGGCAGCTACTTCTTTTGTATCCGCTTTGGCTTCAACTGTGTCTGCCTTTTTTGTGCGGCTACGACGAGTAGTTTTCTTTTTGGCTGCATTTTCTTTTATTACATCGTGCTCAAAGAAATCAACCAATTCGATGATGGCCATTTCGGCGTTGTCACCGGGACGGTTTCCTGTCTTAAGAATACGAGTGTATCCTCCTGGACGGTTACCAATTTTAGTTGCAATTTCTCTGAAAAGTTCGGTTACACTGTCTTTGTTTTGCAGGTAACTGAATACAATACGACGCGAGTGGGTTGAGTCAACTTTTGATTTTGTAATCAAAGGCTCAACGTAGGAGCGCAACGCTTTGGCTTTTGCTATTGTGGTCACAATTCTCTTGTGTAAGATAAGTGACGAGGCCATATTCGATAACATGGCACCACGATGCGAGCTGGTACGTCCTAAATGATTAAATCCTTTATTGTGTCTCATTGCTGTTATTCCTTGTCAAGTTTATACTTACTTATGTCCATTCCGAACGAAAGCCTGAGTGATGACAAAAATTCATCAAGCTCTGTAAGCGATTTCTTACCGAAGTTTCGGAATTTTAATAAGTCATTTCTGTTGTATGTTACCAAGTCTCCAAGAGTCTCAACGTCAGCAGCTTTCAAGCAATTCAAAGCACGAACTGACAGATCCATGTCTGAGAGGCGTGTCTTGAGTAATTGCCTCATATGAAGCACTTCTTCATCAAACTCTTCAACCCCGTAACTTTCGCTCGATTCGAGAGATATTTTCTCGTCCGAAAACAGAGCAAAGTGGTGAATTAGTATTTTTGCCGCTTCTTTCAGCGCGTCCTTCGGGTGAATAGAACCATTTGTTTTAATTTCGAAAATAAGTTTTTCGTAGTCGGTTTTTTGTTCAACCCTGTAGTTTTCGACTTCATACTTCACGTTAACAACGGGTGTATAGATTGAATCAATAGCTATAACCCCTATCTCACTTGAGTGAAGGCGGTTTTCTTCAGCAGGTATATATCCACGACCTTTGTTGATAGAAATGACCATTTGCAATTTCACATCTTTGGTCATATTACAGATTACCAAATCCTGGTTCAGTACCTGGAAATTCGAGAGATATTTGTTCAAATCGCCAGCCTGGAACTTTTCTTTTCCGAAGATGGTAACATTGATAGTCTCGTCATTGTGCTCGGAAACAACCTGTTTAAACCTGACCTGTTTAAGGTTTAGGATTATTTCGGTCACATCCTCAATGATTCCGGGGATACTTGAAAACTCGTGGTCAACACCCTCGATTTTGACGCTGGTTATGGCAAAGCCTTCGAGCGATGAGAGCAATATTCGGCGGAGAGCATTTCCTATGGTTACACCATATCCGGGCTCCAACGGACGGAATTCAAACTTGCCGACAAAATTATCGGCCTCAAGCATAATAACCTTATCAGGTCTTTGGAAAGCTAGAATCGCCATATACCTGTTTTTTACTTAGAATACAACTCAACAATTAATTGCTCTTTTATGTTCTCAGGAATATCCCCGCGTTGGGGAACATTCAGGAATTTACCTGTCTTTGTAGCGTTGTCCCACTCAATCCATGAGTATTTGCTAACCTTGCTACGCTCTGTATTCTCTGTAATAACTTCAAGAGATTTTGAGCGCTCACGTACACCAATAATATCACCGGGTTTTACCTGGCAGGAAGGGATATTAACCACTTGGCCATTGATGGTGATATGACGGTGTCCAACAAGTTGACGGGCAGCTGCACGTGTTGGGGCAATCCCCATGCGATAAACTACGTTGTCAAGTCTTGCCTCGAGTAATTGTAACAGGATAATACCCGTAACACCCTTACTACTTTGGGCTTTCTTGAAGTAATTTGCAAATTGCTTTTCTAGTACACCATAGGTATATTTGGCTTTTTGCTTTTCGTTGAGCTGCACACCATATTCCGACTGCTTTTTGCGTTTACGGTTTGCTCCGTGCATTCCCGGGGGATAGTTCTTGCGCTCGTAGTATTTGTCTGCTCCATAAATGGGATCGCCAAAACGACGGGCAATTTTTGTTTTTGGGCCAATGAATTTTGCCATTGTCTTTTTCCTTTTAAAATACGGTTAATTAAACTCTTCTACGTTTGGGAGGGCGACAGCCGTTGTGCGGTAGCGGTGTAACGTCAACAATCTCGGTAACTTCTATTCCAGCATTGTGGAGAGTACGGATTGCAGACTCTCGCCCGGCACCTGGTCCTTTAACGTAAACTTTCACTTTCCGTAAACCAGCTTCATAGGCAACATGAGCACATTCCTGTGTAGCAACTTGCGCTGCATAAGGAGTGTTTTTCTTCGACCCTTTAAATCCCATTTTACCAGCCGATGCCCATGAGATAACGTCGCCATTTCCATTCGTAAGAGTAACAATAATGTTATTGAATGAAGAATGGACATGCGCTTGCCCCACCGGTTCGACCTTAACCACTCTTTTGCGAGTGCTTTTTGACTTTTGTGCCATATTCTACAAATCTCTAATTATTTAGTCGCTTTCTTCTTGTTCGCAACCGTTTTACGTTTTCCTTTACGTGTACGGGCATTATTCTGGGTGTTCTGTCCGCGGACGGGCAACCCTAGACGATGACGAATTCCACGGTAACAACCAATATCCATCAATCGTTTGATATTCATCTGAACTTCAGAGCGCAATTCGCCCTCAAGTTTGTATTGTTCACCCAAGATGCGACGGAGGGCTGCAATCTGATCGTCATTCCAGTCCTTTACTTTTATATCACGGTCGATCCCGGCTTCTGCCAGAATTTTTGTTGCGCTACTGCGCCCGATGCCGTAAATGTAGGTCAACCCTACTTCTCCGCGTTTATTCTTCGGTAAATCAACGCCTACTAATCGTGCCATATAATCTCTTTTGCTTTATTAAAAGGTTTGCAAAGTTAATAAAATTATCCCTGACGTTGTTTAAACTTGGGATTTTTTTTGTTGATTATGTATATGCGTCCTTTGCGCCTGACTATTTTGCAGTCCGCACTACGCTTCTTTACTGAGGCTCTTACCTTCATGGTTTTTAGTTTTTATATCTGAAAACAATTCTTCCTTTAGTTAAATCATAAGGCGACATTTCCACTTTTACCTTATCGCCAGGTAAAATTTTTATGTAATGCATCCTCATTTTTCCGCTGATATGTGCGGTAATCACGTGGCCGTTCTCCAATTCTACCCGGAACATGGCATTTGAAAGTGCCTCGGTTATTGTCCCGTCCTGTTCGATACTTGACTGTTTTGACATATCTGCTCGTATCTGGATTAACCTACTGAACGGCGTCCTTTAATTCTACCTGATTTTAATAAACCATCGTAGTGGCGCATCAACAGGTGACTTTCAATTTGCTGAAGCGTATCAAGGGCAACACCAACCAAAATCAACAACGAGGTCCCGCCAAAAAATTGCGCAAATTGACTATTTACACCAGCTAACATTGCAAATGCGGGCAAAATAGCAATCAAGGCAAGAAATATTGATCCAGGCAAAGTGATTCTTGACATGATGTTATCAAGGAATTCTGCCGTCTTTTTGCCGGGTTTTACGCCAGGAATAAAACCGCCATTGCGCTTCATATCCTCAGCCATTTGCGTGGGGTTGATTGTAATTGCAGTATAGAAATAGGTAAATCCAACAATTAGCAACGCAAATGTGATGTTGTAAGCAAAACTGGTAAAATCAGCAAAGGCAGCTGCAACACCTGTTAAGCTCTCAGAACTTGAAAAACCTAACAAGATTACGGGGACAAACATCAAGGCTTGCGCAAAAATAATAGGCATAACACCAGATGCATTAATTTTCAAAGGAATGTATTGACGTACTCCTCCGTATTGCTTATTGCCAACAATGCGCTTTGCATATTGCACAGGTACTTTCCGGGTTCCTTGAACCAGGAGAATTGCCAGAACAATAACAACAGCTAGCATTATCATTTCAACTAAAAATATTACCAATCCACCACCCTGTTCTTCAACGCGAGAGATAAATTCTGCAAGAAAGGCAAAAGGAAGATGGGCAATAATACCAATCATAATAATCAGCGAAATGCCATTCCCTATACCGCGGTCAGTAATCTTCTCGCCAATCCACATTACAAACATGGTTCCGGCAGTAAGAATAACAACACTTGTAATAGTGAATAAAGTACCTCCGATTATGAAAGCATCAGGTGGCAGAGTTGCATGCAAGTTTGCAAGGTAAGCGGGGGCTTGCATAACCAGAATGACAAGCGTCAGATAACGTGTTATCTGGTTGATTTTTCTGCGTCCGCTTTCTCCTTCACGTTGCAAGCGCTGAAAATAAGGAACTGCGATTCCCAGGAGCTGGATTACGATTGAGGCCGAAATGTAAGGCATAATTCCAAGTGCCAAGACTGAGGCATTTGAAAATGCACCACCAGAAAACATATCCAAAAGGCCTAACACTCCACTTGCAGTTTGATCTGATAAAGCGGAAAGCTTTGTTGGGTCGATGCCCGGAAGCACAACATGTGCTCCCAGACGATAGACCAACAATAAGCCTAATGTTGTCAATATTCGGTTCCGAAGATCTTCGATCTTCCAGATATTTTTAAGTGTATCTAATAACCGTTTCATTGATTATATTTTTATGGCGTTTCCGGCTTGGGCTTCTATTGCAGCTTGTGCTGATTTGGAAAATGCGTGCGCTTTCACTTCCAGTTTTTGGCTGATAGAACCATTACCAAGGATTTTTACAAAGTCATTCTTAGAAACCAAACCATTTTCAATTAACGTGTCCACGTTAATTGCATTGGTTTTAAGCCTCTCGGCCAAGGTTTGGATTACATCAAGATTGATAGCCTTGTACTCTTTACGATTATGATTGGTGAATCCAAATTTGGGTACACGTCTTTGAAGAGGCATCTGACCACCTTCAAAACCTATCTTTTTGGCATAGCCTGATCTTGATTTTGCTCCATTCAGACCACGGGTTGAATGACCACCGTGTCCGGAACCTTCGCCGCGTCCAATACGTTTTCTATTTCGTACTGAACCCAGAGCGGGGGTTAAATTGCTGAGATCCATAGTGCTTAATTGTTTGTTTCTGTAACTTTTACCAAGTGTTTTACCTTATCGACCATACCTGCAATTTCAGGAACATTTTCATGCTCAACAGTTTGGCGAATTTTACGTAACCCTAAAGCCTTGAGGGTTTCCTTTTGCCTTACAGTACTTCCTATACTGCTGCGGATTTGTGTTATCTGAATTTTAGCCATAACAATTTCTCCTCTATCCGTTAAAAACTTTTTCCAGATCAACACCACGATCCGAGGCTACGGTGTATGCATCACGAAGCTGCATCAAAGCATCCATGGTTGCTTTAACCACGTTGTGTGGGTTGCTGGATCCTTTTGATTTTGCAAGAACGTCGTGTACGCCAACACTCTCAAGTACAGCACGCATAGCGCCACCAGCTTTAACACCGGTACCCGATGAGGCTGGCTTTATAAGCACATTAGCACCTCCAAATTTACCCAACGATTCGTGGGGTAGTGTTTTGTTTATAATGGGCACTTTTATTAAGTTCTTTTTCGCATCCTCAATTGCTTTGGAAATAGCAGTTGTAACCTCACCGGCTTTACCCAGTCCGTGGCCAACAATACCATTTTCATTTCCAACCACAACAATGGCTGAGAAACTAAAGGTACGTCCACCCTTGGTTACCTTGGTAACGCGGTTGATAGCTACCAATCGATCTTTAAGTTCGAGGTCGCTGGTTTTTATCTTTCTTATTCCTGACATAGCTGATTAAAATTTAAGTCCCCCTTCGCGTGCACCATCAGCCAGAGATTTAACTCTTCCGTGATAAAGGTATCCGTTGCGGTCGAATTTAACGTTAGTGATTCCTTTTTCAATTGCCCTTTTGGCAATTAATTTTCCTACAAGTGCGGCAACTTCCGATTTCGAAATACCTGTTTTCTCTGCAACTTCTTTGCAAAGTGAAGATGCGGAAACCAAGGTAGTTCCTTTGGTGTCATCAATGATTTGAACACTGATGTTGGCATTGCTTCTGAAAACGTTCATCCTGGGTTGGCTTTCCGTCCCAGTTAGACGCTTGCGGATACGATATCTGATTCTTTGCCTACGCTCTGATTTACTTAGTGGCATAATTTCATCCTCCTTTTAAGATTACTTACCTTTACCTGCTGATTTACCGGCTTTCCGGCGTACCAATTCGCCTTCAAATCTCACACCTTTACCTTTGTATGGCTCTGGTTTTCTCATCGATCTGATTTTTGCGGCTACGTGTCCAATCAGTTGCTTGTCAATGCTCGACAACATAATCTTAGGATTTGTCTTCTTGTCGCTTTTTGTTTCAACAGCTACTTCTTTGGGAAGTTCAAGAAAAATGTTGTGTGAATAACCCAAATTGAGTTCCAACATTTGACCTTTTGCTTCGGCGCGGTAACCAACACCAACAAGCTCGAGCGTTACATTATATCCAGTCGATACACCAACAACCATATTATTGATCAGGGCTCTGTAGAGGCCATGCAATGCTCTGTGTCGTTTGTTATCGGTTGGGCGGTTAACTACAACAGCGCTATTTTCAACAACCACCTGAATATCAGGATCTATTGTTTGTTGAAGCTGTCCTTTCGGTCCTTTTACAGTTACATTGTTGCTTTTGTCAACATTAACTGTTACTCCGGCCGGAATATTTATCGGTAATTTACCTATCCGTGACATTTCAATCTGTTTTAATAAACGTAACAAATTACTTCACCGCCTACGTTTTGCCGACGGGCTTCTTTATCTGAAATAATACCGTGCGAGGTTGAGATAATTGCTACCCCTAAACCATTCAATACACGTGGCATATCTGCTACGTTGCTGTATTTTCGCAAACCCGGTCTGCTAACGCGTTTGATACCTTTAATAACAGGCTGCTTGGTTGCAGGGTTATATTTCAAGGCTATTTTAATTGTCCGGTTAACTGCATCAGGTTCCTCGAACTTATAATTTAAAATATATCCTTGCTCGTAAAGTATCTTGGTGATAGCTTTTCTCATATTTGAAGACGGAACTTCTAATACTTTATGGCGTGCCATTGAAGCATTCCGTATTCTTGTTAAAAAATCGCCAATTACATCCATTGTGTGTTGTTCTTAAAGTTTTACCAACTTGCTTTTTTTACTCCGGGGATTAATCCCTGGTTAGCCATTTCGCGGAAGCATATACGGCTGATACCGAATTGGCGGATATACCCTTTAGGACGACCTGTCAACTGGCAACGGTTGTGTAACCGCACAGGAGAGGCGTTCTTAGGTAGTTTTTGTAATCCGGCATAGTCGCCAGCTGCTATTAAGTCAGCGCGCTTCTTTGCGTATTTTTCCACGAGTTTAGCACGCTTTCTTTCGCGTGCTTTCATTGATTCTTTTGCCATAGCTTAGTTCTTTTTCTCAGTTTTAAACGGGATACCAAAGGCTTTAAGCAACGCATATGCTTCTTCGTCGGTGTTAGCTGAAGTAACAAATGTGATGTCCATTCCGAGAATGTGATTGATTTTGTCAATGTCAATCTCGGGGAAAATAATTTGTTCAGTAATACCGAGGGTATAGTTCCCGCGTCCGTCTAATTTACCACCAACACCCTGAAAATCACGGATACGTGGTAATGCTACGCTAATTAGCCTTTCTAAGAACTCGTACATTTTTTCACGGCGCAAAGTAACTTTAACCCCGATAGGCATCTTCTTACGGAGTTTAAAGTTCGAAATGTCCTTACGGGATATTGTCGAAACAGCTTTCTGTCCAGCAATATTGGTCATTTCAATTAACGCGCTATCGATTAACTTACGGTCAGAAGTAGCTTTCCCCACACCTTGGTTGAGAACTATCTTCTCTAAACGAGGTACCTGCATCACGGTTTTATAATTGAACTCAGCTTTCAACGCTGGAACAATTTCCTCATCATATTTTGTTTTTAAGTTTGGAACGTAAGCCATTACTTAATCTCCTCTCCAGATTTTTTCAAAAACCGAACTAGTTTACCTTCTTCATTCTCTTTGCGACCCACTCTTGAAGGTTTTCCAGTTTTTGGATCTTCCGGAAGCAAGTTAGAGATATGAATAGAGCCTTCTTTTTTAATTATCCCACCGTTAGGATACTGAGCGTTGGGTTTGGTATGTTTCGAAATCATGTTAACACCCTCAACGATAGCACGTTCGTTTTTAACATCAATTTCAAGAACTTTACCTTTCTGACCCTTGGAGTTACCAGAGAGTACAACAACGGTGTCGCCCTTCTTAATATGTAATTTCTTTCGCATTTTACACTTATTTTGCGGTTACAATACTTCGGGGGCCAAAGATACGATTTTCATATATTTATCGCGCAATTCCCTGGCAACCGGTCCAAAAATACGGGTTCCTTTGATTTCTCCCGCGGGGTTCAACAGCACACATGCATTATCATCGAAGCGAATGTATGAGCCATCACTGCGTCGGATCTCCTTGCGGGTTCTAACAACTACAGCTTTAGAAACGGCACCTTTCTTTACATCGCCTGATGGAATGGCACTTTTCACGGATACGACAATTACGTCGCCGATGGTTGCATATTTTTTCTTAGAGCCACCAAGTACATTTATACAAAGTACCTCTTTGGCGCCACTATTATCTGCAACAGCTAATCTAGATTCGTGTTGTATCATGGTTACTTCGCTCTTTCAATGATTTCTACTAATCTCCAGTTTTTTGTCTTGCTCAAAGGGCGTGTTTCCATGATTCGAACGACGTCGCCAATATTGCATTCGCCGTTTTCGTCATGCGCTTTCAGTTTGGTTGTGGCTTTTACGAATTTACCATACATTGGGTGTTTTACTTTTCGCTCAACAACCACAACAATAGACTTGTCCATTTTATTGCTGACCACTACGCCGATTCTTTCCTTGCGGAGGTTTCTCTTGTTTTCCATCCTACACAAATTAATTTGTTGTCTTAGTTAATTCTCGTTGTCGCAATTCGGTCATCAATCGTGCTATATCCTTTTTCAACGAAGGAATTTGCATGGGGTTGTCTAACGGTGATACTGCATGATTGATACGCAGCTGTGTTAACGTTGTTTTGAGGTCCGTTATGCGTTCTCTCAAATCTTTATCGTTTAATTCTCGTACTTCTGACATTTTCATAACTGTCCTGTTTTAAGATTCATGATAATCGGGACGTACAATAAAGCGAGTTTTAACCGGTAATTTTTGAGCGGCTAAACGCAATGCTTCTTTTGCTATTTCCAGCGATACACCTTCTGCTTCAATAATGATGCGTCCTGGTGTAACCGGGGCAACGAAGCCTTCCGGAGCACCTTTCCCTTTACCCATACGAACCTCAGCGGGTTTCTTGGTTATAGGTTTATCAGGAAAAATACGTATCCAAATCTGTCCTTGACGTTGCATATAACGTGTAACGGCAACCCTTGCTGCTTCTATTTGACGTCCGTCGATCCAAGCACATTCAAGTGTTTTAATTCCAAATGACCCAAATGCGAGTTGGTTTCCTCTTTGGGCATTTCCTCTCATTCGCCCCTTCTGATGGCGACGGAACTTTGTTTTCTTAGGTTGTAACATTGTTTTATCTCCCTAATTTATAAGGTTATTTCCGTTTTTTACGGAACCCGCGTGATGGTTTAGCACCTGTTGTACTGGGTTGTCCAACGTTTGGTGACAAATCCCGTTTTGCGAATACTTCCCCTTTAAAGATCCATACTTTAATTCCCATAAGCCCAAATTTGGTAAGAGCTTCACCAAGGCTGTAATCGATATCGGCACGCAGGGTATGCAATGGAATTCGTCCTTCTTTATACGTCTCAGAACGAGCCATTTCTGCTCCACCTACGCGACCTGACAACATGATCTTTACACCTTTTGCTCCTACCCGCATACTTGAAGCGATTGCAGTTTTAATTGCACGACGGTACGAAACGCGTCCTTCAAGTTGTCGAGCTACGTTATTACTGACCAGATTTGCATCCAATTCAGGGCGTTTAATCTCAAAGATGTTGATTTGAACATCCTTACCAGTAAGTTTTTTCAATTCTTCTTTGAGTTTGTCAACTTCCTGCCCGCCTTTACCAATAATTATGCCAGGTCGTGCTGTATGAACAGTAATTGTTATGAGTTTTAATGTTCTTTCAATTACAATTCGGGAAACACTGGCCTTTGCCAAACGGGTTTGCAGGTATGTACGAATTCTTTTGTCTTCTACCAGCTTATCGGCGTAGTTGTTACCACCGTACCAATTGGAATCCCATCCACGGATGATTCCCAAGCGATTTCCTATAGGATTAGTTTTTTGTCCCATTGAATATTAGTTTTCGGTTTTTAAAAGGTTGCCCAAAACGATTGTTACATGGTTTGAACGCTTGCGAACTCTATAGCCACGGCCTTGTGGGGCTGGTCTTAGCCTTTTCAGCATACGAGCTGAATCGACGTGTGCTTCTTTTACAAACAAACCTGCTTCTTCAATTCTGGCTCCCTGATTTTTGTTTTGCCAATTGGATACTGCCGACATGAGAAGTTTCTCCACTCGTTTAGCAGCTTCTTTTTGTGTAAAACGTAATATATCAAGGGCTTTATTTACTTCTTTCCCGCGAATTAAATCAACAACAAGTCTCATTTTTCTTGGGGATGTTGGGCAATCATTGAGGCTGGCAAATGCTCTTTGCTTATTTGCCTCTTTCCTCTCTTGTGCTTTTAAACGTTTTCTTGCACCCATTGTTCCTCAGTTTTTCCGGTTATTTATTCTTTTTCCCACCATGTCCTCTGAAGATACGAGTAGGCGCAAACTCTCCTAGTTTATGCCCTACCATATTTTCTGTAATGTACACAGGTATAAACTTATTCCCATTGTGAACGGCAACAGTATGACCCACAAAATCGGGAGAAATCATTGATGCACGTGCCCAGGTTTTAACCACCTGCTTTTTATTGGCACTGTTCATATCAAGAATTTTTTTCTCGAGTTTGATGTCAATATAAGGTCCTTTTTTTAGTGAACGGCTCATAATCTCATTAGTTTAAGTGATCTATTTTTTCCTACGCTCCAAAATGTAACGATTCGAAGCTTTCTTCTTATCACGTGTCTTATACCCTTTTGCAGGTAATCCTTTACGTGATCTTGGGTGACCACCGCTAGCGCGTCCTTCACCACCACCCATTGGGTGATCAACTGGGTTCATGGCTACACCACGAACACGGGGTTTGCGTCCTAACCAACGGCTGCGTCCGGCTTTACCAGAAATCTCCAACCCGTGGTCGGGATTCGATACTGAGCCAATCGTTGCCCTACAAGTAGTGAGGACTAAACGGGTTTCGCCCGAAGGCAATTTAACAACTGCATATTTACCGTCACGGCTTGTGAGCTGCGCATATGTACCGGCACTACGTGCCATGCTGGCACCTTTTCCTGGGGTGAGCTCAATGTTGTGAATGATTGTTCCCAATGGAATTTCAGACATATACAATGTGTTTCCGATTTCGGGGCTAATTCCCCTTCCGGATTCAATGGTTTGTCCTACTTGCAACCCATGAGGAGCAATAATGTAACGTTTTTCACCATCTGCGTAAACAACCAGTGCTATACGTGCCGATCGGTTCGGATCGTATTCGATTGTTTTTACAGTAGCGGCCATGTTTTCTTTCTCACGTTTGAAATCAACAATCCGATACTGTCTTTTGTGACCTCCACCTCTATTTCTCACTGTCATCTTACCGGTGTTGTTACGACCACCGGAACTTTTGAGGTTTTCTAACAGTGATTTCTCAGGTGTGTTTGTGGTAATAGTTTCAAAATTGCTTACCACTTTGTGTCTTTGTCCCGGTGTTACCGGTTTTAATTTTCTTACACCCATTGCTGTTGATTAAATATTGCTGTAAAAATCAATTTTCTGGCCTTCTTTCAGGGTAACAATTGCTTTCTTGTAAGAATTGGTTTTACCTACAATAACGCCACTTTTGGTGTTTCTTGTTCTCTTTTTGCCGCCGTATGTTGTAGTATTAATGCTTACAATTTTCACATTGTACATTTTCTCAATGGCTGCACGGATCTCAGGCTTTGTAGCTTTCCTGTTAACAACAAAACCGAATCTATTGAGCTTTTCACCAAGTTCAGTCATTCTTTCGGTGATAAGTGGTTTAATTAAGATGTCCATTGTTTCGAGTCTTATTGTTGGTTAAACAATGATTCGATATTCTTCAAACTACTTTCGGTGAAAACAACAGTTTTCGCGTTCAGTATGTTGTAAGTAATCAAACCGTTATTAGTTACTACTTTTGCATTTTGAATATTCCGTGCCGAGCGTACTATGTTGTGATCTACGTCGGGAAGAACCATAAGAGTCTTTTGGTTTTCAACTTTTAAATTGTTGAGAATGGCAACATACTCTTTTGTTTTTGGAACTTCGAGTTTGAAATCTTCTATTACAATAACTTGTCCATTTTTAGCTTTGTAGCTCAACGTTGAAAGACGAGCCAATCGTTTCAGTTTCTTGTTAAGTTTGAAACGATAGTCGCGTGGTCGGGGTCCAAAAATACGACCACCACCATGAAATAACGGGTTGGTAATCATACCTGCACGGGCTCCGCCAGTACCTTTTTGACGCTTAATTTTGCGTGTACTTCCGGCAACTTCGCCTCTCTCTTTCGACTTGTGGGTGCCTTGTCTTTGGTTTGCAAGATATTGCTTTACATCCAAATAGATTGCATGATCGTTTGGTTCAATACCAAAGATTGCATCACTTAACTGAACCTTACGTCCGGTATCTTTTCCTTCGATATTATAAACACTTAGTTCCATTATGCTTCAATAATTAAGTATGATCCTTTTGCTCCTGGTACCGAACCTTTTACAAGGATAAGGTTGCTTTCGGGGATAACTTTGACAACTTTCATGTCGATAACTTTAACACGTTGTCCGCCAGTCCTTCCAGCCATTCTCATTCCTTTAAATACGCGCGATGGAAAAGATGATGCACCAATTGAACCAGGTGCTCTTAAACGGTTGTGCTGACCATGGGTACGGTCTCCAACACCACCGAATCCATGACGTTTTACAACGCCCTGAAAACCTTTTCCTTTCGAAATTCCAACGATGTCAACCCAAAAGGTGTCGTTGAAAATATCGACGGTCACTACATCACCGGTTTTAAACTCCTTTTCTGCGTCATGGAACTCAACGAGTTTGCGCAGAGGAGAAACTCCGGCTTTCTTGAAATGTCCCAGCATTGGTTTATTGACATTCTTTTCAGGTGCTTCAATATAGCCAAGCTGATAAGCGCTGTAACCGTCTTTTTCGACAGTTTTTACTTGTGTGACAACACAAGGGCCCGCTTCGATAACAGTGCATGGGATGTTTTTCCCCTCGGCACTGAATACCGATGTCATTCCTACTTTTTTTCCAATTAGTCCTGCCATTTTTGTGTTTGTTTATCAGACTTTAATTTCTACTTCAACTCCACTTGGCAACTCAAGTTTCATAAGCGCGTCAATAGTTTTAGCTGTTGAGCTATAAATGTCTAAAAGACGTTTATGCGAGCTTAACTCGAACTGCTCACGTGACTTTTTGTTAACAAATGTCGATCGTAATACAGTAAAAATTCTCTTATGCGTTGGAAGTGGAATGGGTCCACTTACAACTGCACCAGTGACTTTCACTGTTTTCACAATCTTTTCTGCCGACTTATCGACTAAATTGTGGTCGTAAGATTTCAGTTTAATGCGAATTTTTTGGCTCATAATAGTTTGTTATAACAGATCTGTTTTTCCTTTTACTTTCTCAAGTACGCTAATAGCTATGTTTTTGGGTACTATATCGTAATGTGAGAATTCCATGGCATGTGATGCACGTCCTGATGACAGGGTCCGCAAAACGGTAATATAACCAAACTTTTCGGCCAACGGCACTTTAGCTCTGATTACACGTGCTCCGTTGCGTTCGTCCATACCAACAATGTTTCCACGGCGTTTGTTGAAGTCTCCAATAATATCGCCCATGTACTCTTCAGGTGTAGTTACCTCGGCAGCCATAATTGGCTCTAAAAGAATGGGTTTTGCCTTACGTGTAGCTTCTTTGAACGCCATTTTAGCACAAAGTTCGAACGAAAGTTGATCGGAGTCAACTGCATGGAATGAACCGTCAACCAGGGTGACTTTAAGGCTATCAAGCGGATATCCGGCCAACGGGCCATTTTGCATGGCTTCTTTGAAGCCCTTCTCAATGGAAGGTATATATTCGCGTGGAATATTTCCACCTTTGATTTCATCAATAAATTGAAGACCTGTAACACCTGGATCGGCGGGTCCAACAACTACGCTGATATCGGCAAATTTACCACGTCCACCAGTTTGTTTCTTGAACACTTCGCGATGATTGACAGTTTGGGTGATAGCTTCTTTATATTTTACCATTGGAGCACCTTGGTTACACTCTACCTTAAATTCGCGTAACATTCGGTCAACAATGATTTCAAGGTGCAACTCGCCCATACCACTAATGACAACCTGACCTGAGTCCTGATCCGTATATACATTAAAGGTTGGATCTTCCTCCATAAGTTTCACCAGTGCATTGTCCATTCTTTCAGAGTCGGCTTGTGTTTTTGGCTCGATTGCAATAGCAATAACGGGTTCCGGAAAATCCATTTGCTCTAACACGATAGGCTTATCGGAATCGCAAAGGGTATCACCAGTACGGATGTTTTTAAAACCAACTGCAGCACAGATGTCCCCAGCACCTATTCGGTCCATAGGATTTTGCTTATTAGCATGCATTTGGAAAAGCCTTGAAATTCTCTCTTTTTTGCCCGTTCTTGTATTATAAACAGACATTCCGCCTTCCAAAACACCCGAATAAACTCTAATGTAACACAGTCTTCCTACATATGGATCGGTGGCAATCTTAAACGCCAAAGCGCTTAAAGGCTCGTCTTCAGCCGGTTTTCTCTCAATGATTGTTTCTGGATCGTCAACATCAACACCCTGTACGGCGTCAATATCTACGGGGCTGGGCAGGTATGCGCAAACGGCATCTAACAATCGCTGGATACCTTTGTTTTTAAACGATGCACCGCACATAACCGGTACCATCACTTGTGCTATGGTTGCTTTACGAAGGGCTTCGCGCATTTCGTCGGCAGTAATAGATTCAGAATCTTCGAAATATCTTTCAAGAATTGAATCGTCCGCTTCGGCAATGGCCTCAACCATGGCTTGGCGGTACTCTTCTACCTCTGCCATCATGTTGGCAGGGATATCGATATAGTTGTAGTTGGTGCCGTTTTTGTCGTCGTACCATTCTATAGCTTTCTTTTCAACCAAATCAACCACACCGCGGAAGGTATCTTCGACGCCAATAGGGATTTGAATGGCTACAGCATTTGCTTTTAAACGGTCGCGCATTTGTTGTACCACATTGAAGAAATCGGCGCCAACCCTATCCATTTTGTTTACGAACGCAATACGGGGCACTTTGTATTTGTCAGCTTGTCTCCAAACAGTTTCGGACTGTGGCTCAACACCACCAACGGCACAATAGATGGCAATAGCACCATCAAGAACCCGTAAAGAACGTTCTACTTCAACAGTGAAGTCAACGTGTCCCGGGGTATCAATTATATTAATTTTATAATCTGTGTTTTTGTACTTCCAATATGCAGTGGTTGCCGCAGAGGTAATGGTAATTCCCCTCTCCTGCTCCTGCGCCATCCAATCCATTGTGGCGGCTCCATCGTGCACCTCACCAAGGCGGTGAGTCTTACCCGTATAGAATAGAATCCTCTCGGTAGTTGTAGTTTTACCAGCATCGATGTGCGCCATGATGCCAATATTACGGGTTAAATCAAGTTTTGAACTCATTGGTTTATTCCTGTACTTTCAATGATTAAAATCTAAAATGTGAGAACGCTTTGTTAGCATCTGCCATTTTATGCGTATCTTCTTTCTTCTTATACGCTCCACCTTCGTTGTTGAAAGCTGCAAGAATTTCGGCTGCAAGTTTGTCAGCCATAGAACGGCCACTGCGTTTTCTTGAATAAAGTATCAGGTTCTTAACACTGATAGCAACCTTTCTTGATTCGCGTATTTCCATCGGAATCTGGAAAGTAGCACCACCAACGCGACGGCTCTTAACCTCGACTTGTGGTGTGATATTCTCTAATGCTTTTTTCCAAATATCAAGGGCTGAAACTTCGGTGTTGCCCTTCTTTTTTTCAACTATATCAAGAGCATCGTAAAAGATGTTGAAAGCGGTGTTTTTCTTACCTCTTTCCATTAAATCGTTGACGAAACGGGTTACATGAGTATCATTGAACTTCGGATCGGGCAACAGAATTCTCTTCTTAGGTGTTGATTTTCTCATTGCTTCTTATGATTAATTATTTTTTTGCTGCTTTAGGTCTCTTGGCACCATACTTAGAACGTCTTTGTTTGCGACCTTCTACACCTGATGTATCCAATGCTCCGCGTACAATATGATAACGCACACCCGGAAGGTCTTTAACACGACCACCACGAATGAGGACTATGGAGTGCTCCTGCAAATTGTGTCCTTCGCCAGGAATATAGGCGTTGACTTCTTTGCCATTTGTTAATCTCACCCTGGCAACTTTACGCATTGCCGAGTTTGGTTTCTTGGGCGTTGTTGTATAAACGCGAGTACATACTCCACGGCGCTGTGGACAAGCATCCAACGCGGGTGCTTTACTTTTCTTTTCGATACTCTTACGCCCTTTACGTACTAATTGTTGTATTGTTGGCATAGTTTGCTTATTATAAGATATTATTACCCTGATAATTCGGACTGCAAAAGTAGAAACTTTTTTATTAACTACAAAATTTCCTGCTTTTTTTTATTGATAGAAAGCAATATAGTTTTCCACAAAAAAATCAGAGGGTAATAGAACAGCAATTCTACACCCTCTGTTTATGGCCTGCACGCTACGATCTCTATGCTTAACTTTCTTTGGTTTATACCTGTATAACTAAAACAGCTATAATTCTCACTTAGATGTTTCGACTTTACCCGAGTCGCGATTTAGTTCACTACCCATGGTTGAATGAGGGATTGCATTAATTGTTAACATAGCAATGGTAGCGGCCACAATCCACCACTTACGTTGTGATTTACGGTTCGCCAAAACGGCAATTGACCAAACAATAAATGCTAAAAGTGTTTTGTTATCAGTAAGATCATAGCCAAACGGAAAGCCCGTCCAATAATGACCAAAAGCAAACTTTTGAACAATAGGACCTAAAATCATGCCTCCGAAAAAAATTCCTGCTAATGTCAATCTGGCAATAAGATTGAAATTTCCAGCATTGAAAAGAACCATAAACAAAGCAACAATGCTTAAAAGGGTAGCGCCGAACATAAAAAAGATATGTAGAAATAATGCCCAGGAAGGGACGGCACCTTTAAACCTAATTACAACAGGAGTCTGAGAGGTTTCCAAAACCACCTTTCCGTTTTGAACGAATTCGACCTGGTACTGAAGTTTTCCCGCGGGTGGCTGAACGGGCAAAACTGCTTCCCAATTTTCCCCGTTAAAAGACAAGGGAAGAGTATCAAAGCTGTACTTGCCAGGATAATATTTCCAAAGGACATATGCAGCATCGAACATTGAACTACCTGGAATGGAGATTTTGCAGTCCTGATCAACGGAAGATGTTCTGGGTAATTTGAAATTCAACTCATTATGAGAAATTCGTACAGGATAAGTCGGACCCGTTACACGTTGATAAATTACAATGGTCAGGGTAAAAACTATAGAAATAACCCAAATAATAGATAGTTTCATAAGTATTTAATTATTAGTGTTTTGTATGTTTTTAAAATTGAAGGAGGAAAACTTTTTCCTGGCCTTCCCTGATAACAGTTATATGCGCAACTTGCTTTGGTTTAATTTGTTGAAGTTTATCCATGTAGTCATAGACGTTTTTAATCGGAGTTCCGTCAATATTTACAATTTTATCGCCCTTAAGAAGCTGAGCTCTATGAGCAACTCCACTGGGATTAACACCCATAATTACCAGTCCTGTATTGTCCCCACCAGTAACATCTGGAATTATTCCCAATGTGACCTTTAATGCACTTTTGCTACCGTGCTGGCTGTCCGTTGCCTCGGTTTTATTATAAGTAAGGTTGGCTTGTGGAAGGGAAATAGTCCGGAGTAATATTTCAGAATAATCCAACACTGAAAGAATTCCCGGAAAGTTTATTTTCGCCGGGGCATCGGCTGGTGTGTGATAGTCGGTGTGTATTCCCGTATTAAAATAAAGAACGGGAATTTCTTCGCTGTTGAACGATGAATGATCGGACGGCCCTGAACCAAATGGAGATGTGGTAATAGACAATACTGTTGGAAGTGTGTCAATAATGGTCTGAAAATCTGTGGCTGTCTTCACACCCCCGATATTCAACTGATTCTTCTCCATTCTTCCAACCATGTCATAGTTAAACATGGCTTTGATTTTATTTTTGTCAACAAAAAGGTTTCGAGCCATATATTGCGAACCGATTAATCCTAATTCTTCAGCTCCAAAAGCAACAAAAATTACCGATACAGGCAACGGTTTTGAAGCAATTCTAGTAGCTAATCCAAGAACGGTAGCAGTTCCCGAAGCGTTGTCGTCTGCTCCGTAGTGGATAGCATATTGCTCGGGTACCCGGGATCCTGACTCAGGGCCTCCGTAACCTAAATGATCATAATGTGCTCCCACAACAATATATTCATCGGGACGTTCAGACCCCTTAACTACCCCGATTACATTATGGGTTCTTCTGTTTATGGGGTTTATCTCAATGAATGCAGAAACCTCTATGGACTTCAAATTGTTTTTTATTCGATTTTTTTTATTTTCCTCCCATGATTTTTGTGTCACTAATAATAGCGGTATATCTGACCGAACCAACCCGCGCGAAAGAATCATGCGTGACATTCCACTTTTGGGGTGCTGCGAATAGATAACAGTACCGTTTTTTGTCTCAATTTTACTGGTAGTGCTGCCTGGCAAAGGAGACGACAATTCGGTTGAAAAATGGGTATCAGAGCTGGTAATGAAGATTATTCCCGTAGCATTTGCCTTCGACGCTTTTGTCGCCCACCGCATAAACTCGCGAGTTGTCGGGAAATAGTCTGCAATTTCAACAACCAGCCACTTTTTCTCAACACCAGGGGGGATTATTCCATCAGGTAGTGAGTCGAAATTAAAATCAAAAATTCCTGCTTCGAATTTACCCTCGGCGGAGATTGACAATGGCATAAAATCCCGAAATAGGGTGAACGCGTTTTTATGGGACGTAAGGGTGTTTTTTGATCCAATTTCCACTCCGGTTTTTATTTCAAAATATTGATAGTACAATGAATCGAAGGGCAACAGACTGTGAGCAGCAAAATGGTTCTTTATGTAATCTGCGGCCAGACTGTCACCAGGAGTTCCGGGAAAACGTCCTGCAAGAGGTTCGGAAGCTAAATACTCGACATGTTTTTGAATAGATTCCGTAGTCTGGGCAAGGATTGGAGTGCCGCAGAAAGCGATGACAAGGAACTTCAGAATGTCAATAATTTTTGTTTGCATGTGGTCTCTATTTTTTTAGATATCGTGACTACGGATGATGTAAACAACATAATCGCCTAAAAGTTTAAAACCGTTTTTCTCGTACAGCCTGACTGCTGCAATGTTCTTTGGCGCAACCTCTAATTTAATTTGCATATTTAAGTCACGCGCATATTGAATGGAGGCTTTTGCCAATAAATCACCAAAACCCTTGTTTTGGTAGTCATGGGCAATGCCAAAATGGTGGAGATAAAGCCGCCGGCCATCGTTGGTAATCCAACTGGTACCAAAAATTTTTCCTGTTAATTTTTCCTCGATTACGAGGAGCTTACCCCCGGCTTGCAGTGTTTTTGCAATAATTGTCTGGTTGTCGCCCCGTGCCGCCCTTCCCAAATCGAGTTCGACCCAGATATCACAAATCTGCTGATAATCCGAATTCTGATAATCCCTTATCCGTATTGACGTGTTTTCCATTGTGCCGTTCGTTAGTTAAAGGTCAACAAATATAGGAATAAAGTTTATTGTTTCAGCCATTTCGAATTCGAAGAAATAAACCAAAATGAGAGTTTTATGTTGTATATTTACACTTCGGTTGATAGTTCAATCCAATTTCAATTTCTATGAAAAAGAACCCTATTCTGCTATTTTTGATTTTACTGCTTGGTTTTCAGCCTCTGGTGGCGCAACGATACATCAAGCGACTTGAACGGTGGGACAAAAAAGGCAAGCAGGAAAAAATAGCCCGCAAAGCTCCTAGAATAATAAAAAAATACCCAAATGATGCCCGGGTCTATTTCTATGCAGCAAAAGCAGAACTAAAAATTTCAGAAAAAGTTACCAATAAAAAAAGGGGGTATAAACATGTATTAAACAGTGTAAAGTATTACGGACGTTACCAGTCAAAAGTACCCGAACCCCAGATTTCGCTGGAACTAAAAAACGGGTTACATGCACAAGTAAAGAACTTCCGTCAATATTTTGAAGGATCGAAAAGAAACAAACAGTCCGCCAATGCATTAGATTTGATTTTAGCAAGCACATTTAAGGATACGACCGATAGTTACAGGGCTTTCCTGGCTTCGAAAAAAGGAGCACAGAAAAATGAAAAAAAAGAAAAAGAGCCCGCAAAAAGTAAGGATAAATACCACGCCAAAATTATAGCCGAAGCTCAGAAACATGCAGGGAAACCTTATAAATACGCAGCCAAAGGACCCGAAAGTTTTGATTGCAGTGGATTTACACGCTATGTATATTTAACCGCAACGGGATATGAACTCCCGCATAATGCCGCCATGCAATCGCAACTTGGAAGGGAAATCAAGCCCAGCGAGGCCAAACCAGGAGATTTAATTTTCTTTGGCGATCCAAAATCGAAACGGGTTAACCACGCAGGGATAGTTTTCAAAACAGGCAAAGGAGAAATTAAAGGGGTCATTCACAGTGTAAACAGTGGAGTTGCCATTGACACCGATGAAAAAACAAGCTGGCCACACCACTGGAAAGCCCGGGTTGTTAAGGTTGTTAATATCATGGATTTGATCGATAAGTGATTGACAAAAATGTCCATTACAACTCAGCAAGAAAAAGTTTAAATTGTTCGTTGGGCACCGCCCCTTCACCATTAACGGAATATTCGGGCTTTATTCCGTTTACAAAATACATATCAAACTTTCCATGGTTTTTTATGTCAATTTTTCCACGATAATCGCAGTCAAAGTAATCCTTAACCATTTGATAGGTTGCCCCAGAGATATTAACTTTTCCTGTTTCGCATGAAAATTCCATTCTCGAAGCAATATTAACAGTGTCGCCCCAAATGTCGTAGGCAAATTTTTGTTTCCCAATTACTCCGGAAATGATATCGCCGGTATGTATTCCAACCCTAAACTCCCAAGCCTGTCGGCCATCGGCCTGCTTGCGACGATTAATCTCGGCCGTACGCTTCTGAATTTGCAACCCGACCAAAATAACATTAAATGGGTGAGAGCGGTTGGGGATTGGTAATCCTCCGGCACACATGTAAGCATCGCCAATGGTTTTGATTTTCTCGACAAAGTTTTGTCTGACAATTTCATCGAACTCGTTGAAATATTCATGAAGTTCGTTCAGAAGTTGCTGAGGGGATAAATTCTGACAGAACGATGAAAAGTTTTTTACATCAGCAAAAAGAACGGTTACCGACTTATAAAACCTTGGGGTTGCGTGTCCTTTTGATTTCAACTCTTCGGCGGTATCTTCGGGCAAAATATTCTTCAGGAGTTTATCGGCATTTTCTTTCTGAATGGTTAGCTGTTCCTCAGTTTCTTTAATACGGGTTATGTCTGATTCTACAGCAATTAACTGTTCATATTTCAGACCTGGCGAAATAATTGGGGTTAGTACGGTTTGAATCCACTTTTCGTTTCCCTTTGATGTAACGAATTTGGAAACAAACGACTGGGTTTGATCTGTCTCGTATAATTCCTGAATACGCTTCAGGCTGCGGGCATCGCGATGCAGCTCGAATATGGTTGTGCCATAGAGGTTTTTGAATTCATCGAGCGACAATTCGTACATTCGGTGGAATCCCGCATTAACCCATTCAATTTCTCCATGCTTGTTCATAATAATTACGGCGTTGTCTGTTTTTGATGCAACCAACGACAATTTGCGCAACTCGTTGTTTATCTGTTTTATATGAGTAATGTCCACATCAATTACCACAAACATCTGAAGATCGCCGTTATCATTGTAAATGGGAGTCAGCGTTGACTGCACCCAGAGTTCCTTTCCCATATTGTTAACCGTGCGGCTGCTATACACAACAGATTTTCTGTTTTCCAGCACCTCCTCAATCACATGCTCTATGTTTTTACAGGCACTGGATTGCTGAATGGTTCTCCCGTGGAGGCCAATGTACTCATCAAAAGAATAACCGTACATTTTGGTGAACCCTTCGTTAACCCACTCCCATTCAAAATCCTTATTCGCAATAAGGACGGCATTATCAGTTTTGCTGGCTACGATGGATAGTTTTTTAATTTCTGTGTTAATAATGGAAAGGTTTTCGGCTTGTGCACGTAACTCCTCCCCCTGCTGCTGAACCCGCATGGTTTCAATTTGAAGTTCAACCGTGCGGCTTTCGACCAGTTCCTTCAACAATTTATTTCTTCGAATGAGGGCTATCTGCCTGTATCTGATGTAGATAACAAATAAGCCTATCAGAAACCCAATGGCGGCAACTATAAACCAGGCAGTTTGCCAAAACGGAGGTTCAACCATCACTGGAATTGCTATCTCGGTGTTGCTCCAACGTCCCTCGCCATTGGTTGCTTTTACCCTGAAAATATATTTTCCCGGGGGAATAAACGAATAGGTTGCAGCTCCAATTGCCCTGGATTGTATCCAGCTTTCATCAAGGTTTTCGAGCTGATAAGCATAAACAACATTGGTAGGCAGGTTTAGATCAATAGCTCTGAACCGAAATGAAAGATTGTTGTTATGATAAGGCAGGATGAGGCCCTCATCTGGCTGTCTGTAAACCGGATAGAAAATGGTCAATTCCTCTTTGGAAGTCGCAACTGAAGTCAAATGCAGGTTTACGTTCTTACTATGGACAGGCGTTGCATTGGGATTAAAAACAGACACGCCGTTAATGTTGCCTATCCACATTTGTCCCTTTGCATCAGAAAACAGGGCATTCAGATTGCATTCCAACCCCATAAAACCCTGATCCATTCCATAAGCCACAATGTAGGGTTCGGTTGTATTTTGATGGAACAATACCTGATGGACACCTCTATCCGACCCTACCCATACGGATCCGCTTTTTTCCGCCAGAATGCTGTATATATTATTTGACAATAACCCATTAGATGTTGTAAAGTGCAAGCGAGATCCGTCTGGTCTTATGCAGTACAAACCAAAGCCGAAGGCTCCTATCCACAGATTTTCATGTAAGTCGTAATCGATTCCACAAACCAGATTCTTTGAAAGGTCGGGTACCTGAACGTAAGTGATCCTTTCAGGAGACAACCCGTTAAACCATGAATCAATTTGCCTGCTATTCAAGGAAAAGAGGCCTGCATCCTCGGTGCCCACCCATACGTTATTTTCGTGTGACAGCAAAATAGTTTCAATTTTCCTGCTTGGAATTTCTTTTTCAATATGTAAAACATTCTTATTTTGAACAATATAAATACCATTATTGACTGTTCCAAACCATATTCGACCCTGTTGATCCGTACTAATGGTAACCGCCCCGAATATCTTCCTATTATCAGGAGTTTGATATGTTTTTACTGTTTTTCGATCCTTTTCGATAACGGCTGTATTAGCATATTTGCTGCCAACAAGTATTCGTCCATCGGGAAGGTGTTCAATACAATAAACTACTTTTGAAGGCAAATTTGAATTATTTTCAAACTCGTGGCTTTTGCCGTTTTGATCAATAAGGATTATTCCACTCCCAAATGAGCCCAACCAATATGTTCCGGTTTTATCCTGAGTAATGGCCATAATAGATTCAAAGTAAGGCTTATCGGACTTGAAATAATGCAAAAACTGGTTCCCGCCATATTTTATTAAGCCTCCGCCATCGGTCCCTATCCAAATATTTCCTGACGGATCTCGGGAAATAGTGGTACAGAAAGTATTTGGCAACCCATTTTGTTCGTTTAAAAAGAAATGCTTATTCCTGTCCCACCTAACGACACCCGAACCGTAGGTTGCAAACCAAATCTCGGAAGGGTGCACCGGAATAACCTGTGTAATATTAGCAGACACCTTTTCATTAAACAACTGTTCCCAATACCAGTTTTTCCTTTCGCAATAGGCGACTCCATGATCAGTGGCAGCCCATAGTATCCCGTCACTATTGTATGCGATATGGTTTACAGCGTAATTATGAAAGAAAGGGACAGCCTCAATGTCGTCTGATTTTTTTATAAAGAGCCCTTTTTCGGTGGCAATTAGCAATGCACCATCCGGGTTAAAGAGCATTGATTTTATTGGTATCCCAATACTAAAGACGTAATTAACAGCCGTATCGCCCTGAACATAAAACACTTCGCCTCGGTCATTTCCAAGCCAGTACACTCCTGCCGTGTCGGATATAATGGATGTAACAGAGGAATTACCATACTTCTCAACGGAATCGAAGTTCAGAATAGTATCACGTTTTATGATAGAGAAAAAATGCTGTCGGATTCCACAAAGTACCGTATAATCCTCGGTTACCAGCAAGGAAACTATCCGTGAATGAGACAACCCATGCTCGGGCCGGATATTAACAAACTGCTTTCCATCAAAATAATCGATACCGCCACCGTCTGTACCAAGCCATAGGTAGCCATATTTTCCTATTTGCATGCATGTAACCTGTGATTGTGACAGACCTTTGTCAATGAAAAATTGGTTATAGTTATAGTGTTGCCCTGCCACTTCTATAGTGAACATGGCGGTAAGAAACATTGTAACTAACAGATTCCTCAGTGGGTACACGGCAGGATTTTGGTTATAAAAATATTCGATAAAAAAAAGCCCCTCTGAAGTGAAAGGCTGTGTTTTGAACTGATTGTCCACGGGTTTATAATGTGTCCGAAGAATCAGGAATTGTTGCAATTTTTACTTTTAACAAGAAAAAGAAATTCTCTATGTCATCAAGTGGCAGAAACTGATAATCGAGTTTCCGTCCTGTTTTTCTTGCAATATCTATTAGGCCCAAACCGGCACCTCCTTTGTCTGATAACGTTCCTTCCTTGATTTGCTTCTTGTAAAGATTTTTAAGCTCCTCCTGGTTCAGTGAGTTAATGGTTTCTATTGATCGCCTTAGTCCATCGATTTTATTCTTGTGTATTTTGTTGGCGGTAATAATGTTCCAAAAACCCTCTTTCTTTCCAACAATGAACATTCCATTACCTATACGATCATTGGCATCATAATCATCAGAATGTTTTGTCATGTTCTGGAGGCATTCTACCATAACATGAAACACTTTACGGCGAACTGATTTGTCCTCATTTTGTTTATCCATGTTGTTCTCGGCCATGGATGTGAACATCTTCATAATATCGTGGCTAAACACCCCCTCATAGACAAGCGAGAAGCCGTTCGACACCATTTCATCATGCAGCGACAAGACTGTTTTAATGAAATTAATGTTTGCACTCATATCGTCACTTTTTATCATTGATTAACAATTCTGGTTTTACTTGAAAAGGAATTAAAACGACAACGTCCCAAGTTACCTTAAACTCACTTTTTTGATTATCAAACTGTTACCTATCTAACAGATATTCATTCGCCAATAATCACGGATAAAAGTACAAAAATGATTTGAAAAAAGTACGTGGGCAATGAAAATATTTAAAAAATTATTTTTTAAGATGCCAAATCAGTCCGAATTGAACATAATCGGCAGAGGCCAAATGGGATTTTAAGGCGGTTAAAAGACTTAACTGACGGGTTAATTCTACCTCCAGAATCCAACGGTTAAAATAGATCTTATTGAGGGCATTAAAAAGATAAAAACCCAACTGGACATCGAAAACAATTTTACCAAAGTGCATTGACCAGTTTCCATGAACTGCTGGCGATAAGTTTTCGAACAGGCTTGGATTGCAAACACTATCGTGTACAACATAACCATGCCCGGCGTCATGTTTAAGGACTTTCCTGATACTTCCGTCGTATAAAAGGTCAACACCCCCACCCCATGAGTTAGTGTACGAAATCCGCCGACGCGCAGTGAGGTGAATGTCACCGACAAAAAATTTTGTTCCATCGACCGGTTTTACTTCTTTGTAGGCTGCTCCGATGTGCAAAATTGCTTCCCACTTTTTATGCTGATATGTAACTATGGGTGTTTTGCTTTTTTTACCCTCATGTAAAAATTGCTTTGCACCAACCATCGCAAAAAACGTGTTTAACCCCCAATTGGGCTCTGTTGAATTTCCGTTGGAGAAATGGTTCAAACCCAAATCGACTCGTAACGTGGTTTTCTTTGTCAATTGATATTCCAAACCACTGGATATCAACAAAAATGCATTTAAATGGGAACCAATGACTTCGTTATTTGGGTTTGAGTTTATGTCGAATTTTTTGGTGACATAGGCCAAACCAGCGCCCAAATCGTAAGCCCACGAAAAACGCTTTGTTTCTATAATGGAAATATCGAGGAAGCCAAACAGGGCGTGACCGTATCCAAAAACCCGGGGGCTACCAACGTCAGCAACCATGTATCCAAGACCCGCTGATGGAAATCGGAATGCCTTCTCCCATTCATCTTTTCCGTTAAACCGCCAACCAACCCGAAGTTGTGCACCCCGTGCATAATTGTCAATCAAATAGCCCATGGAACGGTGGTGGGCATAGAGAAAACCGGTGTAGCTGCCCGCTTGAAAATAGAGGGATGGGGAAACACTATCCTTTTGTGTGGATGCGGAAAATCCTTGTAATGTGGAAAGTATGGCCAATATAGCCAAAATATAAAATTTCTTCATGCTACTCGAGTACAAATAAGTTTCCTGAACCAAAACGCGTACCCTCTATATCCTCAATTACTCCCGATTGATAGATATTTCCGGCCCGATAGATGGCCCATTTTAATTTCTCAGAGGCTTTGACAAAACAATCGCCAAGGGAGTATTGATTACACTCTATTTCATTGGCATCCAAATCGCGGGCATCGACAATGGAAAGACCTTTGTTGTTTATTTTCAGCCGATTAGCATGCCCTCTTATTTTGAACCGACCGTTTGTGTCCACATTATCGATCTCAATGTAGTTGGTATTCAGTATAATATCCGCATTTCCCATGTCGCCAACACTGGCAAACCGGAACTGTGGAACGGTCAGCGTATCTATAAAATAGAGGCTACCGGCAACCGTAATTTCAACAGAAGTTAATGTGTTGGAATGCAAATAGACTTTAATTCGCTTGTAGCCCTGCGTAACGCGCATGCTGGCACTGTTGCCAATAACAAGTTGCAATGCAAGACTGTCGTATTGAGTTGTGATTGTCTTTATCTGATTTTCACCGGCTTCAATATACAATGCCGGCACCGAATCGGGAAAAAGGTAAACATCGAATATATCGTCAACGACCAACGAATTTACCTGTTTTACAGGTACTTGTTCCACGACGGTTTCGCCTTCGCCGGGGTATAGGAGTTGGCAGGATGTCAGTGAAAAAATAAAGAGAACAAAAATTCCCAATTTGATAGCCATTTCTTTTGCATTTTTAGTTATTATTGATTTTAATTTTTCTCGATTAATTTTCGTGTTTGTTTAATTAGTTTTCCATTGTGCTTTTTCAATTTACTTTCAAGACGAATCAATTTTGAACTTTTCAGGTCTGTTGTATTCACTCTAGTCAAAACTATTCTGGCTTCTATTGAATATGAACTGAAATCCTTATGTAGAAGGGCTACTGAACGATCTATTTGTTCAACAGCCTTAATTAAATCAGAGCCTTTGAGTTCGATAAAATATGAACTTTGCTTAGTGCAATTTAAAAGTAAAAAATCACATTTTGAACCATTGTCATTTATTAAACAACCATCGACTTTATACTTTGACAAATAATCTAATGTCTCGTTTTCATAAACAAATTGTGTACTGGATTTCCTGTCCGTACATGTTACAATCCTGTTCTGTTGTTCAACAAATTCAAAACAATTTTTGTAAGGTTTACAAGCCATGTTTTAAACTCTTTCGAATTGGAATAAAAAATCAAATTCGTCATTAATTATTACTGATGCGGAATCAATATTTTCCTGTTGAATGATATTTAATTCATTATCAATTATATCCCTCACCTGTCCATTCTCTACATATGCTGCATATACCTTATTTCGATTAACCCACAGATTTTCATTTATCCGCTCCGATATAGCGTCCTTTTTCACTGTACCAACTTCGTTAGCAAGAATTAAATTATTTATTGATGCCAAAATATATGGACTATGGGTTGTAATAATTACTTGAGAATTTTCAACATTAGACATTAACGCTATCAAGTTTGATATTTCTTTTTGTGCTTCTGGAAACAGATGCGCTTCCGGCTCCTCAATTACAATAAAAACATTCTGCTTTTCTAAAATAATGATAAACAAAATAAGAAGTATCCAAAGCGACTCTTGTTGACCCGAAGAAGAAAAATTTAGTTTCACATACCTATTTGCATCAATGTAAATTTTTTCTCCCTCATTATCATATTGATACTTTCCTTTCAATATTTTTGTGATAATTGCTTCTGCCTGGCTTGTTTTGTTATAATCAATATTGTATTGTGTTAACAGTCTTCTTTCTATGATGATGTCCGCAAGTGTTTTATTGAAGATTGGTCTAATAATGTTTATTTTATCCAAAAAAGTTCTCATTAAAAAATCCAAACTTCTGGGATTAATGAATTGAAGTTGATCTGTCAACGTTGCCAATAAACTTCTCCCTGCCGGTATAAACAATAACTCTCTATCTTCTTGGAAAATAACATTGCATTTTTCTTTAAAATAAGAAGCATATTTTCTTTTGTCTGAATCAATTTGAAGCAAATCCTTGCTTGTTAGCAATGATGGATTTCGTTGTCCAATTGATTTGGAAAACTCCAGAGCTTCATTGACTAACCCCTTAAAAACTTCTTTGAAAGAATCACTGAAATTTGGGTTAATATATTTTTGATTTGTTTCAATTGTAATGCTTATCCAAACTTTTTCACTGTAATGATATTTTAAATGAAGGCCGTGTAAATGAGTGCTTGCCCCAAAATAGTCAAGAAATTTTTGACGGATTATTTTAGCATAAGTCCCTGCCGATTTTGAAAAATCTTTTTTATCAATGGCGTAAATAAAATATTTAACTAAATCATCGTTCAACGACTTAAAAAAGAATATTGTTTTTGCAATTGTGCTTTTTCCACTTGCCTGAGGTCCAATAAGTACAATAAAATCTTTTATATCAAGACTCAGCTCTTTTATTGGTCCGAAATTCTTAATTTCTATTCGTTGCATAGCTTGACGTTGTGTATTACAAAGATAATCAATAAATAAAACCTTATGAACAACATTTCGGTTTTCTCATTCTTTCGCTTGATTTTACGGCTCGGTAAATAAACACCGATTCGTTGACATTGACCGGGTTAATGGCTGCCATAATACGGTCAACAAAACCGGCCTTTATCTCTTCAACAAATTCAAGTTCAAATGATTTCTCCATTGCTGCAACCCTTTCTTTCAGGTTCTTGCTTCCCATGAAAAGCACAAAATCGGGGTTTTCGACCTCGTTTGCCTTGAAATAGTCGGTGGTTTGTATCTCGAAATTCCAGGTCGCACGGCGTAGTTTTGAATGCGAGTCGGGTGTTTTGTTTTCGGGTAATGCCGCCAGATTATATACTGGTACCCATTTTTCCAGATACGCAATGGGAAAAAACGGAACAGAAGAACGGTTGGTGTCTTCAATTAAAATTGACGATATTTCCTGCTTATAGTCAGACAGATACTCCATGGAAACCACCCTGGAACGCTTGGTAAATGTAAGCGATACGGGAATAATGGCAATGATGTTTAGCACCCAAAATGCCATTAAAAACCCCCTGTACAAGGATTGGCGCTTCTTCCAGAACGTGGACTTTTGCATTAACTCGTTCCATCCCAGGACTCCCAAAACAATGACCATGGGAGCAATGGTAATAATAAAACGTTCCTGTTTATTGGGAAAGATGGTGTGGAACAGGAAAAAAAGTATTGTTGGCAGCCACAAAATAAGAGACTGACGATAGCTGCGCAACCACCCAAAAAACCACAACACACTAACTGGAGGAATCATGAATCCCAGTAATACCAGAAAATACATGGAATAGTCATTGTTTCCATAGCTGTTTTTATGCTCCATGTTGTAAACAACATATTCCCATAGCTCGGCAAAGGGCCTTTTCCATATGAAAATGTCGATTCCGACTTGCACAATTGCTATGGCAAGCAGGTATGGACCCGAAAAGACAACCAAATCTTTCCACCTGCGTTGAAGCAGGAAAACCAACCCAATTCCGGCAGCCATGAAGCTGGTCTGGAATCGTATGCTAAAGGCGATACCAATTATCATAGCTGCGGCAATGGTTCTCCAAAGCTTATAATCTTGCATGCTGTTTTGAAGAAGCCACAACAAACCCAGCATAATGGGAGGAATGGCCACCACTTCAACCAGATTTCGAACGCTGAAAAACGGCATCCACCAGAACACAGCCAACAAAAGGCCAATAAACCTGGCTGTTTTCAGGTCAGACAAAATCCTGGCCATGCAAAAACCGGCATAAACCACGATTAAGGAAAAGAGGGCATGGAAAAGCCTCAACAGAAACATTTTAAAGCCGAAATTTTCAATTCCAATGGCTTTAAGGATATAAAAAAAGGTGAAATTCAAGCCCGGATACAAAAGGCTGTGCCCATCGGGACGAGGTTCCCTGTCGGGATTGTCTTTTAACTGGCTTTGCGGCAACCAGTTGTTGTAATCGGTGCCATCGACCCACGACTGGGCAGTTTCAATGACCAAATAATGGTCGTCGTGCATACCGTATCCGCCACTGAAAATAGCGGAAACAAGTCGAATCGTGAAAGCCAGAATAAGTAGTGTCCGTAGTGGGCGCTGTTCCCAAAGTTGCTGAAATAAGTCTGTTATTCTCTTCATAATCATTACTTTCCCTTGTAAATAACATAGTTTTTATAACCAAAATCAAACCCCAAATAGTTGCGTGAAAACTCCTTCAACCATTGCTTCCATGTTTTTCGGTTAAAGCTGATGTCGTATTCAAATTTCCAATTGGTAGCTGCAATGCGTTCTTGCATAACTTTCGGGTGCGTTTCTTTATACAATTCAAGCTGGTCGATATTGGCCAGGTAATCGAATTCCGGTGCTTTTACAATATTTTCATCTACCCACTTGTCATCGTGCCACAGTTTGTGAAACGTTTCCTGCTTTTGCTGCATGGCCCGGGGGTCTTTAACCCAACCGTAGTGGAACATCCAGGCATCAACGGGAACTACCTTCAGTTTCTGGTTGTCTCCTTTTCTGAAACCTTGCGCATCCTTGTAGGAATAGATTGATTTGTTGTTCCTTATAACTCTAATTTCGTTTCGGTACCACTTCAAGGAACTCCCAATGTAATCGTAGGAACCGTAAAAATGGTTGTATTTGAAAAGCAATCCATCAACATCCCGATTGTCTATATAGTTAAGCATTGCGGCCTTAATAGTATCGAGGTATTTTTCGTGGACAACCTCATCGCCCTGGATATAGAAAGCCCAATCGCTGTCATCGGGAATGGCAGCAAAGGCTTTGTTGGTTTCGTCGGCCAGAACACGGCCTCCTTCGCGCAAAGAATCGTCCCAAACAGTTTCTATAACTTTGATTTTCTGTGGATTAATTGCACGAATCAAATCCAACGTACCATCATCAGAATTCCCAACGGCCACTACAAAGTCGTCGCAAATGGGAAGAATAGAGGCTATGGCTTCGACAATGGGATAGTCGAACTTTACGGCGTTGCGTATGAACGTAAAACCAGTTACTTTCATTATCAATTATTTAAGCAAACACTTGTAAATCATGTAGTTTTCTATAAACTCCATTCAGGGCCAGCAGTTGGTCATGCGAACCTGATTCGACAATTTCGCCATCGCGCATAACGCAAATGACGTCGGCGTGCACAATAGTGGACAGTCTATGTGCAATAATAATAGAGGTACGGTTTTCCATTACGCGGGTAATGGCCTCCTGAACAAGGCGCTCCGATTCGGTGTCGAGAGCTGATGTTGCTTCGTCCAAAATTAGAATTGGTGGATTGGCCAACACTGCCCTGGCAATGCTTAAGCGCTGACGTTGGCCTCCGCTGAGCTTGCTTCCGCGGTCGCCAATGACGGTTTCGTAACCTTCAGGGGTTGCCAGAATAAAATCGTGCGCATTGGCAATTTTTGCAGCCTCGACAACTTGATCCATGGTTGCACTCTCAATTCCAAAAGCTATGTTATTGAAAATGCTGTCGTTAAAGAGAATGGGCTCTTGGTTTACAATACCCATTTTTCCTCGCAAATCGGCTGTCAAAACGTGGCGGATATCGATGCCATCAATCAGGATTCGGCCTTCGGTTACATCGTGCAATCGTGGTAAAAGATCGACTAACGTCGATTTTCCACTGCCACTTTGTCCAACAAGCGCCACTGTTTTCCCTTTGGGAATAGTTACGTTGATATTTTTTAACACCAGGTCTTCCTGATATTTGAAAGAAACATTGCTGTATTCGATTTTTTCTTTGAACTCGTTAAACTCCTGCGGTTTCTCGGGATTTTTAATTTTGTGGTCGGTTTTCAGGATAAAATCAATTCTTTCAGCCGAAGCTAAGCCTTTTTGTATGTTGTACCAGGCGTTTGAGAAAGCTTTAGCAGGGTTAATTATTTGTGAAAAGACAATCAGATACCCAATAAAATCCTGCGATGTGAGGGCCGAAGTCCCGCTCAGTACCATTTTACCGCCATACCACATAATTATTACAACAACCAAAGTGCCCATAAATTCGCTTAGCGGGGTTGCCAAATCGCGCTTGCGCCAAATGCGCATCAGAACTTTGTTGTAACTGTCGTTGTGTTTACGAAATTTATCGTTCATCCGGTTTTGCGCGTTGAAAACCTTTATAATGCGCATTCCACCAAGGGTTTCTTCGATTATGGAAATTAAAACTCCCAGTCGATCCTGGGCAATAACCGATTTTTTGCGTAAACTTTTTCCAATCCGGCCAATAATCAATCCGGTTAACGGAAGCAAAACCAGCATAAACAACGACAGCTCGGGGCTTAGGTAAACCAGGGCTATGATGTACACCAAAATGGTCATGGGTTCTTTAAATACAATCTCGATGGACTGGACAATGGAGAACTCAACTTCGTTTACATCGTTGGTCATACGGGAAATAATGTCGCCTTTGCGCTCGTTGGTAAAGAAACCCATGTGGAGTTTCAACAGCTTTTGATAAACAGCATTCCTAAGATCGACGATAACGCCTGTCCGGACGCGGATCATGACAAAACGCGCTAAATAGAAAAAACCTGTTTTCAGAAGTACCGTTACCACAACAAAAATAGAAATTATCCAAAGTGCTTCGATTTTTCCTTCTTCTTGAATTATTTGGCTCAGAAAGTAGTTGAAATTATGCATTATCGATTGCATGGAAAAACCCCACTCGGCGGGCTGCTCAACCAATGGTTGATTGTCGAACAAAATACCCAGGAAGGGTATTGCCATGGTTAGCGAAAAGAGGCTAAAAATAATGGACAGCATTACAAAAACACTGTGCCAAACCACGTATTTTGTGTATTTTGGAAAAACATATTTTAAAAGTGCCCTGATTTTTTGCATCTCATTCGTTTTTAGGTGAGTTTAATTCCTGTATAGTTTTGTGGTGTTAGTTTTAACAATTCTTCTTTCACTTTGTCTGAAACATCGAGTGTTTCAATGAATCGTTTCATGGAATCCTTTGTAATCTGTTCGTTTGTCCGGGTCAAATCTTTCAATGCCTCATAGGGATTGGGGTAGTTCTCGCGGCGCAGAATGGTTTGTATCCCCTCTGCCACCACGCTCCAGTTACTTTCAAGGTCAGCGTTGATTTTATCGAAGTTCAGAATTACTTTGTTCAGCCCTTTCTGGATACTTTTCAGCGCTATGATGGTGTGTCCAAGGGGAACTCCAATATTGCGCAGTACGGTTGAATCGGTCAGGTCGCGTTGCAGGCGGCTTATGGGCAGTTTTGCTGATAAATGTCCTAAAATGGCATTGGCATAACCCAGATTTCCCTCGGCATTCTCAAAATCTATGGGGTTGACCTTGTGTGGCATTGCCGATGAACCCACTTCTCCCTTTTTTATACGTTGCTTGAAATAATCCATGGAAATATAAGTCCACATGTCGCGGCAAAAATCAAGTAAAATGGTGTTGATACGGCTAAGGTTGTCAAAAAGGGTTGCCATATCGTCGTAATGCGCTATTTGGGTTGTGGTTTGCAAACGCTCTAATTTCAGGTAGCCATGTACAAAATTGTTGGCAAAGGCTACCCAGTCAATGTTAGGATAAGCCGCGTGATGCGCGTTGAAATTACCGGTTGCACCACCAAATTTTCCGCTGGCAGGGATAGATTTCAACAGCTCGCGTTGCTTTGCCAAACGCTCAACAAAAACGGCAATTTCTTTTCCCAAACGAGTTGGAGAAGCTGGTTGGCCGTGGGTACGGGCAAGCATGGGTACGTCTTCCCACTCGGCCACTTTCAGTTCCAGTTCGGTAATTATTTTTCCAAGTAGCGGTGAATAAACCTCATTGACAGCATCACGAAAGGCTGCAGGGAAGGCCGTATTGTTTATATCCTGTGACGTAAGTCCAAAATGAATAAATTCGAGATATTTCTCCATTTTCAGACCCGAAAGCTTTTCCTTGATAAAATACTCAACCGCCTTGACATCGTGGTTGGTAATTTTCTCGATTTCCTTTACCCGTGCGGCGTCCTTAATAGTAAACTCCTGATACAGTAACCGCAGTTTTTCGAAATTGGCCTTATCGAAATCGCGCAGTTGCGGTAAAGGCAATTCGCACAAGGCAATAAAATATTCAATTTCGACCCAGACACGGTATTTAATGATGGCGTATTCCGACAGATAATCGGAAAGTTCTTGTGTTTGAGCATGATAACGGCCATCGACCGGCGAAACAGCAAGCAAAGACAAGTTCTCCATGGTTCAAAGAAATTTTAATGGCAAAGGTAGAAAAATATGTTGATTTTAGGGTGGATTGACCGGCCAGGTTGAAGAAGTAAATTTCGGATTCTTTATTTCGGAATTCCTATTTTGGTTATCTTTGAATCGAAATAATAACAGCAGCAATGTTAGCATCCAGTCAGCCCATATCCGTCGTTTCTTACATTAACACATGGCCTTTTCTGTATGGAATAGAACACTTTACAGAGGCAAAGACCGTGTTCGAGCCCCAATTGGATTATCCGGCTGAGTGCGCACGGAAAATAATTTCAGGGGATGTGTCCATGGGGCTTCTTCCAGTGGGCGGACTCTTGTCAATGACTGATTATAAGATTGTTACCAATTTTTGCATCGGTGCTGGTAACCATGTTTGTACTGTCATGATTTTCAGCCATTCGCCTTTGTCGAAAGTAAAAAAGTTACTACTTGACTATCAGTCAACAACTTCGGTCTTGCTGGCCAGGATTTTAATTGAAAAGCACTGGCAACTAAAACTACAATACGAGCAACTTTCGCCGGAAACAACTATTCAGCAGATTCCCAACGACAGTGCGGTGTTAATTATTGGCGACCGCTGTTTTGAAATACAAAAAACATTTAGTCATGCCACCGATTTAGCCTCGGCATGGAATGATTTTACCGGACTTCCCTTTGCCTTTGCCGTTTGGGTGGTCCGGAACAAGGTTTCCGCCGAAACAACTGACGTTCTGCAGAATGCTTTACGTTGGGGATTGCAAAACACGGATTTGGCCATTGAAAAATACAACAATCCCAAACGATTAGGGAACAAAGAGATAAAGCATTATCTCGACCACTGCATTCAATTTGAATTGAATGAGGAACGGCAAAAAGCAATCGAAAAATTCCTAACTTTGGCAACGACATTAAAAAAGTAGATTATGAAACTCATTTTTAGCTTTCTCATACTGGTTTTTATTGGCACATTAAATGCCTCGGACAGTCTGCCTTCAGACACGTTGCGGATATATCAGTATGACCTTTTGGAGGATATTGGGCCCGACTCGTGGCGAAAAACCGAAAAGGCGATGAAAGAGTCAAAGGAGTGGAACGCCGGATTGATTCTCATTCACATGAACACATACGGAGGCCTTCTGAACGCAGCTGACAGCATTCGCACGGCTATTCTGAACAGCGAAATTCCGGTTTGGGTTTTTGTTGACAACAACGCTGCTTCGGCAGGGGCTTTGATTTCCATATCGGCAAAGAAAATTTTCATGAAACCCGGTGGCAGCATCGGATCGGCAACTGTGGTGAACCAAACCGGCGAACCTTTGCCCGACAAATACCAGAGTTACATGCGATCGTTGATGCGTGCCACCGCCGAATCACACGGAGCGGACACCCTTATCAACGGTAAAGACACCACTCTTGTCTGGAAACGCGATCCACAGATTGCCCAGGCGATGGTTGACCCCGACATGGAAGTGGAAGGCATTTCAGAAAAGGGTAAAGTTCTGGCATTCACAACGAAGGAAGCTATTAAACACGGCTATTGCGAAGGCGAGGTGAAAAACATTGACGAAATTCTTTCGAAACATGTTATGCAACCTTTTGTGATGAAAAAACAGGAGTTGAAACCAGTCGATTACATTATTCATTTCTTCATAAATCCGGTAATCCAAGGTATTCTGATCATGATTATTATCGGAGGAATTTATTTCGAACTTCAGACTCCGGGAATTGGATTTGCCCTGGCAGCTTCGGTCATTGCCACCCTTTTATATTTTGTTCCTTTGTACATTGAAGGCATTGCAGCCCACTGGGAAATCATTGTTTTCGTTATTGGCGTTGTTTTGCTGATTACTGAAATATTTTTCACACCCGGATTTGGAGTTCTTGGGACTGCTGGGGCCCTTTTAATGATTACCGGCTTATCTATGGCCATGATTGATACTCTGGAATACGAATATTCGCCCGTTTTCTGGGGAATTCTGGGACGGTCATTCTTCATGGTAACCATGGTTTCGACGCTTTCATTGTTCTTGAGCATCTGGCTTGGAGGTAAGCTGTTCAAATCATCGAGGTTTTCCAACCTGGCGCTAAACACTGTCCAAAACACAAACGAAGGTTACATTGGGATTGACCAATCCATAAAAAGCCTGGCTGGGACGTTTGGCATTGCGGTTACGGATTTGCGCCCCTCGGGAGTGATTGAGATTAACGGCAAACAATATGACGCCAAAGCATTGGATGGATTTGTTGAATCGGGCACAAAAATAAAGGTTGTGAAGGTTGAGATGGCACAGTTGTATGTGAGGGAGGTATAAAAAAGGGACCGCATTTTTACAGTCCCTTAATTTATAGAAATATAAAAATCTGATTTTTAATCTTGCTTTTAATTTTCGTTTATTCCGCGAAACTGATCGAGCAGTTTATTGATTTGCTCATTATTAATTTCAATAGATAGTACTTTAAATGTTTCAATGAATTTTTGCTTTGGTAAAGAGTATTCATTTACGATTGAAAACAAGTCATCTATCAAAACAGAATAATCAATATCAAGTTCCTGAGCAAGAGTTTTCAGTTCTTGGTGTGTGGGAACTGAAAACTCCACAATCCAACTGTGTAATCTTTGTTTAAACCATTTATAACGAGCAACCTCACTTTTACGCACTCGTTTTTTACCCTCTTGCTTGTCCTGAGGATCAAAAGACGAGACTTTCCCGATACTCAAATTGAATTTCGTGTCAAGTTCCGATACAACTCTCCAATACTTTCCATTATTTATGATGCTTTGTACTCTATTTACAGGAATTCGTTGATTTAGAAGCAGCTGTATTATTAAATTCCGCTGATTTTCAGTATCCAATGGTAAATTTTCGGGTAAAATGACACCAAAATAGACCCTTTTATTTTCGCAATTTCCCATCATAGTCTAATGTTTACTCATAAAAATGAATAATAAATCCCTAAGCAAAACTAAAAACATAACGAACGAGACTGTTGCAAAAATCAGATAACGATTTTTGTAACAATTACGTTTTTGCAATTCCTTTCGCAATATTCGGTTTTCAAATTTCAGTGATTTGTTCTCCAAATTTTGTAGTTCCCACATGATATTGCTGGCACTGGCATCAATTCTCCAAGCTCTGTTGGAAAAAACAATTCCAATATCATTACTCGAAACCTGTTTGTAAATACTACTCAGTATTTTACAAATTGCTTCAGCATCATTTCGCAAATTAATTCTGGATGACAGTTCAAAATCAACTTTATCTTCTGCCTTCTTCAGAACCTCCAAGTAGCCAAACAATTCATTCAACCCCTTTTCAAATGTATTTCCAATGTAGTACAATAGTTCCCGCACTGGCGAATAATGCGCGGAAAGACCATGTCCTGTGTAAAATACCAAGACAATCTCTATGGCTTCATTTGTATAGCCCAAAATCTGACCGGGCGTTTCCGATTCTTTTAATTTCAGAATAGCGTGTTTGAGTTCTGAAAACTCACTAACATTATTTTCCTTCATATTGTTTTTTTGACTTTTACTTTTAATATTTCTCTCCAACAAACTTCATTATTGACCATAGCACGCCCTTTATACATCCATGTATGCCAAGCGAAGAAACAATAACACAAAACACCTAAAAAATAGGGACAAAAAAAACATTGAATCCACAGAAAAGCCGTGGAAAGGAGCAAAACAAATAATTAATCACTTTTTAACTGGAAGTATATAAAGAACACTCCCAAAAATTCGGTTTTCACAAGCAGCATTCCCTAATTAAAGAATGCTGTCGTGTGACTGCTTTTTGCCTAACAGTTAAACTGGTTGGTGTGCCAAAGGGCTTTTAAGGTTTGATGAAAGTAGCTGTGTTTCTTTGGTTTTGAAATTTATAAAGTGAATACTCGGGTTGATTTCTCAATTTCTTCTACTAATCTTATATTGCGATGTTCAAAAAAAATAATTTTGTTTATTTTGAGAACCATTATAATCTGCCTAAACAACCCTGTTGATACGTCATAGCTTAAGAAAAAGTTGGCTATTTTTCTTTGTTTTTTTATATATTTCAGTCTAATTTTTTTATTATTAATTTACTTAAAATAAATTATACGAACTTATTTTTTTTTCAAAAAGTGACCTCTTTCAGTGAGGTTACTTTCCAATACAAAAATTCTCGAAAATATTGCCCAGTACCATGTCTGGTGTAATAACCGTTCCGGTAAGTTCTCCCATGAGCGACAGCACTTTGCGCAATTCAAAAGCCAGCAACTCGCCCGATAGGTTTTTGTCGAGAGCCTCGGCGGTGTCGCCAATGGCAACCAGAATTTTCATTAAAAGCTCGTATTGACGGGTGTTATAAACAATTAAAGTATCCTCATCGGGAAGCATTTGACGTGCTACACCTACCAAACAGGATATTAATTCTGGTATGTTTTTTTCCTTTTTTGCCGAAATCAAAACCATCTCATTCGTTTGGATACCAATGGATTGTGAAACAGATTCTATCTTTTGACTGCGGAGATTTTCTTCTAACAGGTCAACCTTATTGGCCACAGGTACAATTTTGTGCCCCTCTTTCAAGTTTGTTTTTACGAGTTCGAAGGCATGTTGGACATCTTCGGTGGTTCCGGTAGAATCGAACAGGAAAAGAACAATCCAGGCCTGGGCAACTTTATCGAGAGAACGCTCAATGCCCATTTTTTCAATGGTGTCGCCGGTTTTCCTCAATCCAGCGGTGTCAACAAAACGAAATTCCACCGAATCGAACACGATGGTATCCTCAATAGTATCGCGTGTTGTGCCCGGAATCTCACTAACAATAGCCCGCTCTTCCTGTAAAATTTTGTTCAGCAGCGTCGATTTCCCTGCATTGGGTTGCCCTACAATGGCCACCGGAATTCCGCTTTTGATTACCTGACCTGAAGCGTAGGAATCATACAATTTTCGGACCTCGGCCTGCATCTCTTCAAGCAGGGAACGCAAGGTTTTACGGTCGGCAAACTCGACATCTTCCTCGCTAAAATCAAGTTCCAGCTCGACTAACGAAATTAGGTTCAGTAGCTTATCAGAGAGTTGTGATAGTCGTATCGAAAAAGACCCCTTCATTTGGGAGAGGGCCATTTTGTGTGCCATAGAATTACGGGCATGAATAAGGTCGGCCACGGCCTCGGCTTGCGTCAAATCCATTTTTCCATTTAGAAAAGCACGCATGGTAAACTCGCCCGGTTTGGCAGTCCTGCATCCTTTTTCAATCAGAATTTGCATTAACTGTCGCTGAATAAACTGCGACCCATGGCATGCAATTTCAACCACATCGTCGCCAGTGTAAGAGTTCGGGCTTTTAAACCAGGTAACCATTACCTCATCGACAACGGTGCCGTTGTGTATGATTTGTCCAAATGTAGCTTTTCGCGGTTCGGGTAAAGCCCGTGGCTTCTTGCTTGCTGTATAAAACAAATCCGACAGTACCTGAATTGCATTCTTGCCCGAAATCCGGACAATGGCAATGGCCCCAACACCTTGTGGCGTTGATATTGAGCAAATTAAATCATCTAAATCAAAATTCATGACTTTCCTTTTTGTGTCTGAACAAAATTGAAATTCAGAACCCAAAATTACAGATTCCTGACTAAAAAAAGGATGTTTAAAGCCTGGGATGTGAAAAAAATGATATAAATCATCTGAACCAATCGCTTTAATTTCTAATTTTGGAAGATGTTGAAAACAACAAAAGAATAAATTATGCTGGAAAAAAAGGAAATCACGATATGCCTGGGCAGTTCTTGTTTTGCGCGGGGTAACAAAAAAACATTGCAGGTAGTCAACAATTTCATCAAGGAGCATAACCTGAGCCAATACGTGCAGTTTAAAGGAGGCCATTGTTTTGGACAATGCGCGAACGGTCCCATACTCAAAATAAACAATACTTTTTACGAAAACGTCGATTCCATGAATGTTATCGATATTCTTAACGATGTTTTTGATGGATATTATTAAGTTTATCCAATTTCCAGTCAAAAAAATCCTGGCAAGTCAAAAGATGCATGAAGAAAAGCTGGTACGAGAGAAACAAAGCAAGGATTCTCAAAAGGTAAAAAAAGAAGTACAAAGAAAACGAAGAGCTCATGGAAAAAGCACGCCAGACTTATCGTCAGAAGTACCAAATTGACCCCGAGTACAGACAAAAAAACCTGGAACGGGCTCAAAGTCGGTATCATACAGACGAAGAATACCGCAAAAAAACAATAGAAAGATCCAGAAAAAGGCGGGAAGGGAATCCATCAAAGGAAAGAAAACAAACCAAAACTTAACTCATTAAGGAACAACACGATACTAGGTATGCAAGTTATAAAAATAAAACCAGAAAGATGCAAGCTCTGTTATGCCTGTATCCGCGTTTGCCCGTCGAACGCAATACAAATTAAGGACAATGCGGCAGAAATAATCCCCGATCGTTGCATTGCCTGTGGAAGTTGTTCCAGCGTATGCCCCTATTATGCCATAAAAGATCTGGATTCGAAAAAAGAAATAAACGCGTTAATTCGTTCGGGAGAAAAGGTTGCCGCCATTTGTGCTCCCAGTATTTCGGGCGAATTTAATGATATTACGGATTACACGAACTTTGTTGGTATGATTAAAGCCTTGGGGTTCAAATATGTATGTGAGGTTTCCTTTGGCGCCGATTTGGTAGCCTTGAAATACCGCGAGTTATTTGAGAGCTTTAAAGGAAAATACTTTATAACGGCCAATTGCCCCGCAATGGTGGGTTATGTTGAACGTTACCATCCTTCCTTGATTGACAACATGGCCCCTTTAATCTCTCCTATGGTAGCCACGGCACAGGTTGTGCGCGAGAAATACGGACACGACACAAAAGTGGTTTATATTGGCCCCTGTACCGCAGCAAAAGGCGAAGCACACCGGTATGAAGGAGCAAAGCGTGTTGACATTGTGCTAACATTCAAAGAGTTGCGCGATATGTTTGCCGATGCAGGCATTACCGAAAATAATGTTGAATTTTCGGAATTCGATCCCCCAATTGGTGGAAAAGGCAGTCTTTTCCCCATCAGCCGCGGAATGTTTCAAAGTGTGGGCATAAACGAGGATTTAATGAGCGGGCAACTTATATGCGCCGATGGAAAGAACAATGTAATGAGGGCATTAAGGGAGTTTGAGAACTTCAGCCAATTAAAACAACACCTGGATTTGTTTTATTGTGACGGGAACTGCATTATGGGCCCAGGCACAAGCCGTGGCGGACAAAAGTTTGTAAGACGCTCATTGGTTATTGCTTATACAAAAAAACGGTTAGCAAACTGGAATAAAGAACAATGGGAAGAAGACATTGAAACATACCTGAAGCTAGACTATTCCAGAACATATCAAAACCGCGATATGCGCCTGCCACAGCCAACCGAGGATCAAATTGCCGAGGTAATGTTACAATTGGGCCGCGACAGTACCGATAAACAAACCAGCTGTGGAGCCTGTGGTTACGACTCGTGCCGCGATCTGGCAGTTGCAGTTAGCAACGGATTGGCACGCATTGACATGTGTCACACGTATGTCGTTCAAAGTAAAAACAAATACAAGCGCAGGCTAAAAGCTGCCAACGAAAAGCTCGACAACACCCAAAAAGCCCTTATTGAATCTGAACAACAGACCCGACGCGAGCAGGAGGCATTTCAGGAAGCTTCGAAAATTACCAGTGGACTACTTAACAAACTTCCCACCGGAGTAGTTATTGTCGATGAAAAAGTGAAAATCATTCAATCGAACCAGAGTTTCATTAACCTTCTGGGTCCCGATGCGTTGGAAATTGCCGACATTGTCCCCGGACTGATCGGAGCCGATCTTAAAACCATGGTTGCTCCCTATATTTACAACTATTTCAGTTACGTCCTGGAAACCAACGTTAGTGTACAAAACAAAGATATACATTTGGGCGACAGTCTTTTAAATATATCGGTATTCCCCATTAAACCCAATAAAATTGTGGGGGCAATTATTCGCGATATGTACGTGCCCGAAGTTCGGAAAGAAGAGGTGGTGAGCCGGATAAACGAAGTGATCGACAAAAACCTGAAACTGATTCAGGAGATAGCATTCCTGCTAGGAGAAGGCGCATCGGACACCGAGCAAATGCTGAATTCCATTATTGAATCATACAAAGACCGAAAAACCGACAGCCCACAACCCTAAAGGACGAAACCAAAACCATGGAAGGATCATTTTACGTTGAAATAAACTGCCAGCAAAACAACCACGAGGGCGAACGCATTTGTGGCGATGTGTTTGTTTCTAAAAGAATCAAAGAAGAAGGTCGCATTGTTGCCGTTCTGAGCGATGGCATGGGGCACGGGGTAAAAGCCAATATGCTGGCCATATTGACAGCCACCCTAGCCGCCAATTTTACGCGCGAACACAAGGATTTCAAGACCATAGCCGAGATTATTATGAATACATTGCCCGTTTGCAGCGTAAGAAAAATCAGCTATTCCACGTTCACCATCATCGACATCAACGTACACACGGGCGAAGTGGCCATTTTGGAATATGACAACCCCGAATGCCTTATTCTAAGGGGTAAAGAACCCATTCACCCCGAATGGGACAGCATTGTCCTTGAGAGCGAGAGAAATATGGGTAAAGAGTTGAGAGCAACCACGTTTATAGCCCAAAAAGAGGACCGCATCCTGTTTTGGTCTGACGGGATTGCCCAATCCGGTTTAGGATCGCGGAAATATCCCTTTGGTTGGGGAATTGACGAAGCCAAATTGTTTGTGCAATCCATTGTGGCAAAAACACCATTCATTTCGGCCCGAAAACTGGCTCGTAAAGTGGTGAACATGGCCGTTATGAACGACAACTACAGGCCAAAAGACGATACCAGTTGCGCTTCCATTTACTTTCGAGAACCCAGAAAATTGCTGATTTGCACAGGCCCGCCGTTTGAAAAAGAGCGCGATATTGAACTGGCTTTGACCGTCCACCAGTTTCAGGGTAAAAAAATTGTGTGCGGCGCCACCACCGCCGAAATTGTTTCGCGCGAATTGGGCGAGAATATTGTTGACAACTTCGAATTCGAAGATCCCGATCTGCCGCCAACCAGCACCATGAAAGGGGTAGATTTAATTACCGAGGGTATTCTGACTTTGGGGAAAGTTGCCAACATTTTGCGTCATTTCGACAGCAACACGGCTCTGGGACGTGGTCCTGCCGACCTTATTGTTCAAATGTTGCTGGAAAGCGATGAAATCAATATTATTATTGGCACCTGCATTAACATTGCACATCAAGATCCAACCTTGCCGGTTGAACTTGAAATACGCCGAACCGTGGTAAAACGGATTGCGAAACTGCTGGAAGAGAAGTTTTTAAAGGAAGTGTCGCTGAAATATCTATAAAAAAAGGGACACCTAAAACCAGTATCCCTTATTCTATTTTTTAGTCAAACCAATCTCTAACGGGTTACAGGCACATTGTGGAAGCGGATGGTTCCAAGCATGTCATTGCCAAATGCTTTATAAACATTAAGTTCTAATGCCTGCATTTCAGTAACTTTGGAGACTTTCCCGTCTTCAAAATTAATTACACCCTTGAGAGGTACCCCTTTAATCAACTTTCTGTCGCGCAATGTGTTGTAGCCAATGCCACTGGTGAATTCATTTCCTTCGGTATCAAAAAAACGGGCATCCAGACCATAAATGTAACCATCTTCAACGTCGTTGCGGGCAATAAGAGTAATCACTATTTTGTTACCCTGGAAAGTTACCGAGGTAATTTCAAATTCATAGTCTCCAAGTTTCGATTTCAGGCTAACAGCCGGCTTGGAAACAACAACTGGTTTTTCGACAATCACTTCTTTTTCAACCACTTTCTCTACTATAACTTCTTTTTCAACGATAACAGGCTTTTCGACAATTACCTCTTTCTCAACCACTTTCTCCACTATCACCGGTTTTTCAACAATCACTTCCTTTTCTACAACCACTACTTTTGGTTCCACTTTTTTCTCGCGGATGGGTTTCCCTAAAAGTTTGTCGGTGAAAGCGCTGCTGTTAAATTTCTCGACAGACATGATATTGCGGTTGACCCCATTAGGAACCAAATATGTAGTTAAAGTTATTGTTTCGTCGTTGTCAGCAATGGTTCCAAAAATAATGGCGTTGGCAACATAGCCAACCTGGTCGAAAATGTATTTCCCAAAATTCTCGTTGTGCTCAAAATTGCGGGCTTTGTCGTTTGTCCAGCCATAGGATTGAATCATGTCGTTAATGGCATTTTGATCAATCACCTCAAAACGTTTGCTGTTGCGGTAAGCCTGAAAAAGTTCATCCTGAATAAATTCGTTGAACTTGGTGAGCTTGTTTTCTTTGGTGCGGAATTGCAATATAGCAATTTTAATTTTGTTTGGACCAGCATGTTTTGATTCCAGTTCCTGGGCAATTTTTTGAATTACGGCTGTCAGTTCTTCTTGTTCTTGAGCCATTAACCCATTGATAAAGAACATGCTGACAATGAGAAAAGTTATTATCCTGTTCATAATCGGTATGTTTTATAAATTGATTGACAATTACTTATGCAAAGCTACATTATTTTTCTTTATATTGTACCACCGGTTTTCTTATTAATTTGTTAAATTTCCAGAGGCTAAGCCTGTTCTGAAATTGCGGTGCAATATAAGGCAAAATCCATAGTTATGCAATAAGGGGAGTAAACAAAAAAAAGGGGCTGTCTAAAAAGGCAGCCTCTTTTTTTTAGTGTATTGCATTT
>JBBISE010000010.1:0-72791 GCA_037441445.1 Salinivirgaceae bacterium | reverse complement strand
AAGTCGGCATGAAGTTCCATATGACCGTAAACCGAAAAATTATAAACATATGAAAATGCTGGGAGCCGAGGTAATTGCCACCGAGTTGGGCACGAAAACGCTCAAAGACGCGGTTGATGCTGCACTTGGATACTACATCGAACATCCAGACTCGTTCTATTTACTGGGTTCCCAGGTTGGGCCCCATCCGTATCCGCGCATGGTTGGATTTTTCCAAAGTGTGATTGGAAACGAGGCGCGACAACAGATTTTGCAATCCGAGGGTGCCTTGCCCGATACTATTCTGGCATGTGTTGGGGGCGGCTCAAACGCCATTGGCCTGTTTTCGGGGTTTTTACACGATGAGCAGACGAAAATCTATGGCGCCGAAGGGGGTGGCGAGCTGCTTCCGGGGCGGACAGCCGCAACCCTGTCGTTTGGAAAACCCACCATTTTCCAGGGCACAAATTCCTACTGTTTAGTCGATGAAAACGGAACCCCAGCGAATTCCTATTCCATTGCTGCCGGGCTTGATTACCCGGGCATCAGCCCACAGCACGCGTTTTTAATGGAGTCGAAACGGGCCCACTATTTTCCTGTATCTGATGCGGAGGCGATTGAAGCCTTCAACCTGCTTTCAAAACTCGAAGGAATAGTTCCGGCCATTGAATCGAGCCACGCTGTGGCACTGGCCGTGAAACTGTTGCGGAACACCGGCGAGCTGGCAGTCATCAATCTTTCGGGGCGGGGCGATAAGGATGTGGAACGGGTAAGCATGCTCAGCAGGCTGAATTTGTCGTAGCAAATAAAAAAAAACGAGGATGTCTAAAAAGTCCCCGATTTGTCATTGCGAACGCAGTGAAGCAATCTAATGAGCCTGATAATAAGTTGATTGCTTTGTCGTTCCTCCTCGCAATGACGTCGATTTATGACTTTTTGGACAGCCCCGTTTACATATCGCTATTTCAGTCCCCTTTGCTTTAAAAGAGCTTCAATAGACGGTTCTTTGCCACGGAACTTCAGGTATTGTTCCATGCCTTCGCCCAGCGAGTTTTCTGCTAAAATATGTTTGCGGAATTTGGCTGCCAGTTCAGGGTTGAACAGGTCGCCCGATTCTTTAAAGGCCATAAATGCATCGGCATCGAGAACCCCGGCCCACATGTAAACGTAGTATCCTGACGCGTATCCACCGCCAAAAATATGCCCGAAATTGGTTGTGCGGTAACGGGGAATGATTTCGTTCATCATTCCAATTTTCTTCAGGGAAGCCTCTTCGAATGCACGGACATCCGTTTCAGGTGTTACCGTGGTTGTGGAATGCCAGTCCATGTCTAGCATGGCAGCTGCGGTGTATTCAACGGTCGAAAAACCTTGATTGAAGTGCGAGCTGTTTTGGAGTTTTGCAATTAGTTCGTCCGGTATTGGTTGCCCTGTCTGGTAATGTTTTGCATATACTTTCAAGATTTCGGGTTCGCTTGCCCAGTTTTCGCACACTTGCGACGGAAGTTCTACAAAGTCGCGTGGAACGCTACGGGCAGTGCGGTTGTATCGGCCATTGGCAAAGAAGTTGTGCAGCGCGTGGCCAAACTCGTGAAAATAGGTCTCGGTTTCGTCCCAGCTGAGCATGGCAGGCTTGTCGCCGGTGGGGCGGGTGAAGTTCATGACAATGGTTACAACCGGCGCAATCCGTTTCCCGTTTTTATAGGAACCACTACGGTATGTTCCGCACCAGGCACCACCGCCCTTGGCTCCCGGACGTGGATGTGGGTCGATGTACAAGACCGAAAGGTGGGAACCGTCGTTGTCGAGCACTTCGTAGGCTTCAACTTCGGGGTGATATACCGGAACCTCGGGGCGCTTAACGAACTTTAGTCCGTACAGTTTTTCGGAAAGGTAGAAAATACCTTGTTTTACATTTTCAAGTGTAAAGTAGGGTTTGATTTGCTCCTCGTCGAGATCGTATTTTTGTTTGCGGACTTTTTCGGCATAGTACCACCAATCCCACGATTCCATGTTGAATTTTCCGCCTTCGTTTTTGATCATGGCCTGCATGTCATCGCGCTCTTTTTTTGCCCGTTCCAATGCCGGAGTCCACACCTGTGTGAGAAAGTTATAAACATTCTGTGTGTTTTTTGCCATCTGGACATCAGTAAAATAGTCGGCATAGGAATTGAATCCCAGTATCTTGGCCATTTGCTGGCGGAGCGAAATCAACTCGGCAAACAGTTTTTTGTTGTCATACTCGTTGTCGTTGTCGCCTCGCATAAAATAGCCACGGTAGAGTTTCTCGCGCAACTCGCGTTTTTCCGAAAACTGAAGGAAGGGTATCCAGCTGGGTTTCGATAAATCGAATGCCCATTGGCCCTCTTTACCGGCCTTCTTTGCCATTTCAGCTGCTGCCGTGCGCAAATCCTGGGGCAACCCGGCCAAATCTTGTTCTTTATCGATAAAGAGTTTAAAATTGCCGTTTTCTTTCAACAGATTTTGGTTTAACGACAGTGAAATCATAGCCATACGCTCGTTCAGGGTTTTTAGTTCATTTCGCTTCTCTTCAGGAAGATCAGCACCGCTGCGTTGAAAATCCTGATAGATTTTTTCCACAACCCGCATTTGTTCTGTGTCCAGATTGAGCGATTCGCGATTCTGGTAAACTTCCTTGATGCGGGTAAAAAGGCCCTGGTTCATGTTAATTTCGTTATAGTGGGCTGTAAGCAAGGGTGTAACCTCCTTGGAAATGTTTTGCAAGGTGTCATTGGTATTTGCCCCGCGGATTCCACCAAACACAGCCCCAATGGTACGGAGCAATTCGCCCGATTGGTCAAACGCCACAATGGTATTTTCGAAGTCGGGCGCGTTTGTGTTGTTCACAATCGCTTCGATTTCTTTTTTGTGGTCGGCCATGGCCTTTATGTAGGCCGGCAGGTAATGTTCATTTTTAATTTGGTCGAACGGGGGAACGCCAAAAGGGGTGTTCCATTCCGTGAAAAACGGATTTTGTTCGGTTGTTTTCTGAGTGCAACTGGTAGCAGCCATAGTTAACGGAACGATTAGCCAGATTAATTTTCTCATCTTTGTTGGAATTAGGTTTGTATTTAAGGTCGTTTTTAAAGATACCAAAAATAGGAAATCTTTTGGTAACGGCCAAAACAGTTCTCAGCGCCCTCTTTTCCTCATTTGGGGGCAAAATGTGTCTAGCTGTTTAGCCGATTGTTAAAAAATATAAATTGAAAAACAGGGGTTTAGAAATAATATGATTTTTTTTGCAAAAAATATTTTGTCAATTCGAAAAGAAGGTCTATATTTGCAACGCTTTTCAGGAATTCCTCCTTAGCTCAGTTGGTTAGAGCACCTGACTGTTAATCAGGGGGTCCTAGGTTCAAGTCCTAGAGGGGGAGCAAGAAAATCAGCCACTTACAGATTAAAATTTGTAAGTGGTTTTTTTTTCAGTCGAAACATCCTCCACTTTTACTGACATTCTCTTTGAATAACGAAATCATTGCAAGATTAAACGTAAGTTAACCCGTTCGCCTTGCATTAGTTCTTTATTTAAACTATATTTGTTCAAATCTTCACCAACTCGATACTATGAGCATAATCCCCAGAATAATCAGCAACGACCCTTATCTTGCCCCTTTTGCCGATACTATCAAAGGGCGCTTTCACAAAGCTTTGGACAAGGCCATTGAACTGTGTGGATCCGAGAATAAGCTGCTGAATTTTGCCAACGGCCACCACTATTACGGATTGCATTGCGATGACAGTTATTGGTACCTGCGCGAGTTTGCCCCTAATGCCACAGCCATGTACATGGTTGGCGACTTCAGCGATTGGCGCGAAAATCCCGATTATGAACTTGTCCGTATCAACCAACGTGGCGATTGGCAACGAACATTTCCACTTGATGCCTTGAAGCACGGACAGAATTACAAATTGTCCATTCATTGGGATGGAGGACACGGTTTGCGTGTGCCTTCCTATGCCCGCATTGCCATTCAGGATGAAGCAACAAAAATTTTTGCTGCGCAGGTATGGAAACCGGAAAAACCCTATAAATGGAAATCGGCAAAAGGGCCAAAAGTTAGCTATCCGCTTATTTATGAGGCACATATTGGTATGGCTACAGAAGAGGAACGCGTTGGGGCTTTCCGCGAATTTGCCGATAGCCGGGTTCCTGAAATTGCCAAAGCCGGTTATAATACTATTCAACTTATGGCCATTCAGGAGCACCCCTATTACGGTTCGTTTGGCTACCACGTTTCCAACTTTTTTGCTGTTTCATCAAGATTTGGAACACCCGACGATTTGAAATACCTGATTGACAAAGCACACCAAAGCGGATTGGCCGTTATTATGGATTTGGTTCATTCCCACAGCGTAAGAAACACCGAAGAGGGTCTGGGCGAATTTGATGGCACAAAATATCTCTACTTCCACGATGGCCCCCGTCGCGAGCACGTTGCCTGGGACTCGCTCTGCTTCGATTATGGCAAAAACCATGTCTTGCACTTTCTGTTGTCGAACTGCAAATACTGGCTAGAAGAGTATAATTTCGATGGCTTTCGTTTCGACGGAATAACCTCAATGCTATATTTCGATCATGGTCTGGGCTCCGATTTTGTGAACTACAGCATGTATTACAATGGAAATCAGGACGAAGATGCCATTGTTTATCTGACGCTGGCCAATCATCTTATTCATCAAGTGAATTCCAATGCCATTACCGTAGCCGAGGACATGAGCGGAATGCCCGGCCTGGCCGTTCCTTTTTTCGATGGAGGAATGGGTTTCGATTATAGGCTTGCCATGGGAACCCCCGATTATTGGATAAAAATCATCAAGGAAATTCCCGACGAATTTTGGCACGTTGGCGATATTTATTACCAGTTGACCAACAAACGCCAGGAAGAGAAAACGGTGAATTACGCCGAATCGCACGACCAGGCACTGGTGGGCGATCAGACCATTATTTTCAGGCTCATTAAGGATGCCATGTACACTCAAATGAGCAAAACCGTGGAAAGCCTTGATGTTGACCGTGGCATTGCCCTGCACAAACTCATTCGCATAATCACACTCTCCTGTTCATCGGGCGGTTACCTTAATTTTATGGGCAACGAGTTTGGACACCCCGAATGGATTGACTTTCCCCGCGCCGGCAATAACTGGTCATACTGGTACGCACGCCGACAATGGAGTTTACGCGACAGTGCTCTCCTGCGGTATCATTATCTGGCCGATTTTGACAGGGAAATGATTCGTGTTTTAAAGGAGAACCAGGCATTGGAAGGCCATTTTGCCCACAAAATACACGAGAATATCCATAAGCAAATACTTGCTTACGTCCGAAAAAACCTGATTTTTATCTATAATTTCAGCCCAACGCTTTCTGTTGTTGATTATATCATTGAAGTAGAAGGTGGTGAGTACGAGCTCCTGCTTAATAGCGATTCCAGGGACTTTGGCGGTTTTGGCTTGCTGAACAATAAACAGGTCTATTTTACCCTTCCGGTTACATTTGAAAACAACCGTCAGGCATTGGCCATAAAAGTGTATGTTCCAACAAGGACTGTGCTTGTATTACGAAAAAAGTAAAATAAATAGAGAGGCGGCCCGGCAATGGGATGCCTCTCCTGCGATATTGAAACAAACATCCGAAAAACCTATCCGTTGGTCTTTCGAAAGAACTTAATCTGTTAAAAAAAGGAGTAGCTGAAACGGAACCTAAATGTCATTCCCGGATTGATGCTCTTAGCAAGCCTGTCATCGGCCTTGAACGATTTAAAAACTTCTTCTTTCTTGTTATTCAAAATGTTGTCAATTTTTATTCCGGACTGAAAACGGTCATCCTTCCCAAATTTTTTGTTGGAATTGAAATTCAGGCTGTGGAATGGCTTTGAATAGATGTCGGGTCGGTCAGCAATCCCAACAAACTGGAGGGTTGGGCCTTGTACATTGTAAAACAGGCCTGCATCCAAGCCTTTCCAGAGACCCTCTTTTCCTCCGTCGAATGAAATTCCGGCATTAATAATGTAGGGAGCCTGTCCGGCCATATCGCGATATTTGTCAACGGTTTCGCCTGTACGGGCATTCTCGGTGCGCGATTCTAATTCGGTTTGGCTCAGTTCAATCCTCGATTTCGTGAACGTTACGTTTGACGATATGGAAAAACCTGAAAGTTTCTCAGAAAGCGCATCCAGGTTCACTCTGAATTCAGCCTCCAATCCCAAAATGTTTCCTTCGCCAACGTTACGTGGCTGATAGGATCCTTTTTGCACAAAATATTGAACTAATTCTATGGGGTTTTCAAACTTTTTATAAAAAGCACTGACCGAAGCCATTTGCCCCTGTTCAAAAAACATCTCCCAACGTAGGTCAATGTTTTGGATATTCGTTGTTTTTAAGTTGCCGTCCCAGTAAACAATCCCTGCCTCGCGGTTTTCGTCGCGGTGCATTCCACCAATAAATGTTGAACCGCTAATAGGGTCATAGATTTCAGAAAACGAAAGCTCTTTAAATGAAGGTCGGGCAATGGTTTTAGCGTAGGTGAACCGCAGGTTCTGCTTCTCTTGCAGAGTATATAAAAGATTTACCGATGGGAAAAAGTCTGTCTTTTCAAGCACTTTAGCGTTGTCAAGCACTTTGTCGCCCTGTTGGTTTTGTCCTGTATAGAAGTGAATATAATTTTCTGCTCTTACACCCACAATTGCCTTTATCCGTGCCGTGGCTTCAATTTCTCCAATCACGTATCCGGCAATATTTTGTATGGTTGCGTTGTATTTGTTGGGGTTAACAGGAATAAATGAGGCTTCGTAGGTTGTTCCACTGAAACCGTTAGTACCGTTCAATGGCCACAGATTTTCGGGACGAAACAGCTCGTTTGGATCGCCCGTAAGTGGCACATTTCGGACGTTAATGGCAAAGTTGTGGATTATGTAATCGCGTTCCTTCGAGGTATAACTGTTTCCTAATTGAATCATTGTTTTTCTATCTCCTACCGTAAATTCTTTTTTAGCATGGTATAAACCGGCATAGCTTTTTTCCTCAAGATTCCGCCAAATTCGCTCGGGGAATCCTGTTTCAGTGCTAATGGCAAAACTACCGCCACGTGGTTGGTAACGGGTCATGCGGATATCAGGATCTTCGATTTTTGAAATAGTTGGAGATAGTTTCCACTCCACTGTCCATTTCGATTCCGGGTAAACGTGTTTTCCCTCGACTAGCAAATTGCTAAGAGAACGCTGGCTATAATCAAGGTTGTGCTGAATGGCCGTATAGTTTGATCCCTGGTCAGTACTTTCTACGGTGAAAATACCAGCTTTCGATTCGCCGTTTTGCAAATGGAGCAGATTAAGGCGAAACTTAGCATTTTTTGTTTTCAGGGCAACACCTGCCAACCCGCTCAGAAAGGCGTTTGACACACCGTAACTACCTGTTTGTAACTCAAGTTGATCAAGGGCGGTGACGTCATGATCGCTGTTCATCCCAAACCGGCCATAGGTGGCGTTTTCGTAGAAATCGGTGCTGTTTTTATAAGAGAGGTTCACATTGTAGCCCAGGGTAATTTTTGATAATGGTTTCTGGTTGCCATAGGTAGCACTAAAGCCAAAATCCATAAGACTTTTCTCTTTCTGTGCAGCCATAGTCGGGTTAAAACCCCGTAAAATCTGCTGGTACCTTATTCCCTGTTCGCTGTTCGGACGACCAACAACATCGCTAAACAGCGGAATATTGTCCACCGCGGGAATAGCACGTGTGCCGTCATCGAAGCCCAGAAAATCGGTTTTCCCACCCTCGTAGGTCAGGTAATTGTCATTGAAATGCGAGTTGGGGCTATAACCGCCATTTATGGTCAGATTTCCGGTTGCCTTTTCGGGGAAATCCTTCAGGGCAATGTCCACTACCCCTCCGGTAAAATCGGCTGGAAGGTCAGCGCTAAAGGTTTTATAAACAATCAGATTATCGATAATGGATGTGGGGAAAATGTCCATTTGGATTGTATTTCTGTCGGGGTCAAGACCGGGAATATCAACACCATTCATGATGGTTTTTGTATAACGGTCGCCCAATCCCCTGACATACACGTATTTTCCTTGTGATATAGAAACCCCGGTTACGCGGCTTATGGAAGCGGCAGCATCGGAATCGCCTGTTTTCCTGAGGTTTACTGCCGAAATTCCATCGAACAGGTTTGTCGATTTCATTTTCATAGCCATTAGGGCATTTTCCGTATTTCTAACCCTTTCGGCAGTCACAGTTACACCCGTTATTGTTATTGACGCTTCTTTTAATCCCAGTTCGTCGAACACTTTAACTTCCCCTGGTTTAATCTGAACGCCTTTCATATTAACCGTTTCATAGGAAATGTAGGAAATCCTGATATCGTAGGTACCGGGCTGTAAAGCCAGATTGAATTTTCCATCAAAGTCGGTAATGGTGCCAGTGGAGGTTCCCTCAAGAAAAACAGTTACCCCTGGTAGAAATTCACCTGTTTTGGCATCAAAGACCGTCCCCCGGATAAAAGACTGTTGGCCTAGGATATTGAAAACAGGGAAAATACACAGTATCGTGAAAATTTGTTTCAAAAATCGCATATGTATAAGAATTGAAAATTTGTTTCAAAGGAAAAACCCGCAGGTTGCCGTGGCATTGGCCTGCGAGTTTAATGTAATTATCCGTTAATCATTAAAAGTTTGCAAGTTCGCCTGCAGCTGAAGCCCATGTCCAACCAAATGATGGTATGGTCGCCCCTACGGTGTTGGCACCCATTGCTACGGCCGAAGCGTGAGCATCAGTACCGTGCTTGAATACTGCGTTCAAATCAGTTTCAGCATCCAAAGTTATTTGCAGTCCACTGAAAGCAAGGACACCGCTGGCAAAGTTGGCAAGCGTGGCATCACCCGACAAGGAGAAATCTCCACGACCGCCATTATTTGCCGGATTTGTAAAACCAAAGAAGTAAATGTCTTGGAAGGAACCGCGTGCACCTGAACGAAAATCACCTAATTCAGCGGTTGCTATTCCTTTTACTGAACCATTTTTCACAGTGTGACCGGCCATTAAAGTACCTTCCGGACCGTCAATTTCTAAAGCATGGTCAGTATCAGCACCGCAAATTACTACAAAGTTATCAAGGGTTCCGGCCCAAGCCTGGTCAGTGTCAACGGCATCGTCGCCAGCATTCCAAATCAAGGCGTTTTTTACACTCACTGTGCCACCAAACCATTCTATACCATCATCTTGGTTTGCAATAACTTCCACGTTTTCAATTATAGTACCCGAACCAACGCCACCAAGAGTAAGGCCGTTAATTTCGTTTCCATCGCCAATGTTGGCGCCACCATGACGGATAGAGATATATTTCAGAACGCCAGAATCATCCGTTGCGTTGTCGCCACCATAAAGACCGTTTGTGTCAGAAGCTGGAATACCTTCAATCTGCGCTGAACTGGCCGAGGCTGATATAGGTGCATTTCCCAGCACGATTAAGCCGCCCCAAAGACCGTTAACCCCGATTTCCATGTTTGGGCTGGCAATCTGTCCGGGCATGATTTCGTCGGCAATGGAAGTAAAAATAATGGGTTGTTCAGCTGTTCCTTCGGCCATGATTTTTCCGCCACGGGCAATTAAAAGAGCCGTAGCGTTGGCACCGGTTCCGGCTTCCCCTTTTACCACAACACCAGGTTGAATGGTTAACGTTACACCGGAAACAACAGTAACGCGGTTCTTCAAAATGTACACTTTCCCGCTTTGCCATGTTGCATTGGCTGTAATGTTACCTTCAACTTCAAAAATCATTTGTTCTTCTAAAACGCTAATCACGGCAGTTGCCTGACCTGTTTGATTTTGGTTGTCAGTAACGGTTAATTCTACCGAACCTGCACCCACAGTTGTTCCTGCTGTGAAAATTAGAACAATAGTTCCGTTTTTTGCGTTGGCAACACCGTTGGTTGAAATTTCGGCAGTCCCGTTAGTGGCGTTAACTGTAGCTGTTTTAAAACCTGCTTCAACAACATAGCTAAAGGAAAGTTCAACTTCTTGTGAAAACGTAACCGTTTGATTTGCCGGTGCCGTTACAACCGGTGCCTTAAAGGTTTCATCTTTGTCTTCTTTACAGGCATTGAACAGCACTACAGCTGCTGTCATTACATAAAGGATAGATTTTTTTTTCATAATTAGGTTGTTTTGTGGTTTAACGTTTACTCTCATTTTCCGATGGCAAAGGAAGACTATGCATCGAAACTTTATGCTACGCGAGTGTAAACCTTTTCTTAAGTTTCAACCCATTTTTTTAGCACAGAAACCTTAGGATCATAAATCTTTAACGGAAAGTTAATAATCCGGATTGGTCAAAATGCATGATAAAGTCATGGAATTATGGTAATGGTTTTATAAACAACACTATATAACTCATAGAAAAAACAAATATGTTTTGAATTTTGGTGCAATAACAGCCTCTTTCTTTCACTAAAAAGGCGATTTGATTTTGCGTTGACACTTTCATTCACTCTTTTTTGTATTTTTGAGATGGATTAAACGTAAACATCAATGCAAGGCACCATTTCTTACAGCAGTCCGGCAAACATATCGCTGGTAAAAAACTTCGGAAGCTTTCGGAACCGGACATCCGGAAACCCATCATTCAGCATGACTTTAGACAAGTCGCGTTCAGAAACCACCGTTCGCTATTCCTTTGACAAAGGTCAAAAATTTAGTTTTACCGTTACCATCAATGGAATCGGGTCTGATTACCTGAAGGAGCGCATTGGAGTCTGGTTTGAGAAAGTTTCGGCGATTTTTCCCTGGATCAATCAAACAAAATTCGAGATTGCAGTGACCATCGACAAATCCCTGATTCCATTTGTGGGGATATACACTGTAATGTGCTCCTTAACTTTCTGTTTGGCGGGGATTGCCAATCATTTGGGAAAATTCGATTCCAATTCTCAATTACAAACAATCAGCAGTATCGCTTTGCTGGATTCGGAAAATGCAGCGCGTTCGGTCTATGGAGGTTTTGTTGGTTTAGGAAAAAATCCTGTAATATCTTGGTCTTCTGACAAATATGCTACTCAATATCAGCGTGGAGCGCTTATTTATAACAAGCTGAACGATACAATTTTAAGTTTTAATGAACCCCGTGATACTATTAAAAAACCCAATCCCGATGATTTAAACAATCACCCCTATTTGGAGGCCCGCGTAAAACACGCCCAAACCAACATAAACCAGTTTTTGCGTGCATTGGACGATGGACACTGGGATTTATTCGAACGTATTGTGGAAAACGAAGCATTAACCCTTTGTGCCCTTTTACTCTCCTCGGAGATAAGCACTTTTCTGCCCAGCGGGCGGATGATTGATTGGGTTCAATATCTGCGCGAGAAACGTCAGGAGTGTGAATGCCCGGTTACTTTTACCTTTGACAGGGAACTGCGCTTGCATTTGATTTATCCTCCAATTGCCCAGAAAAAAGTTCAGGAGATAATAGAAAAATCGCCCCTTCCTTACACATGCATTTTGCACGACTCTATTGGGAAAGGGGTTCGGTTAGTAAAAGATATTGTGGAGCAATAGAAAACAAAAAAAAAGCCTTGATTTCTCGAGGCTTTTTTTTGTGTGCCCCGGACCGGACTCGAACCGGTACGAGCGTTTCGGCTCACAGGATTTTAAGTCCTGCGTGTCTACCAATTCCACCACCAGGGCAACATTCCTTATGTACTTTTGATTGGAGCGGGAAACGAGACTCGAACTCGCGACCCCGACCTTGGCAAGGTCGTGCTCTACCAACTGAGCTATTCCCGCTTAGCGGATGCAAATATAGAACTTATTTTATTAAATACAAAATTTTCCAAAAAAGTTGTCTTTTTTTTACTCGTACAACAGCAAATCAATGTAAATTGGGAGGTGATCGGAAAATCCACCGTTGAATGTAAAACCTGTGTAGGTACGGAAAGGCTTTTTGCCAAGGTGGGTTTTATCATCCTCGAGCAGAAAATCAAATTCTCCAATGTAGGTTAAATCTGTCGAAGTTTTCGTTTTCGTAGCTGTCTTATCGATAAGAGGTTTACTTACTATCCATTGGTCTATACATTCCCATACCCCTTGGAATTTGAGAGTTCCCTTGTATTTCGAAGGATAAATGGCCGTTGTCAAGTTAACTAGACTGGAATTTGATGTGTCGGGAAAAACGGAGGCACCCAAAGTTTCCTTTATGGGCTGATCGTCTGGATCTGTGTTTAAATCGCCGGTGATGATGATATTTGCCTGAGGGTTTGATTTGAGGATGCTGTCAGTGGTATTTTTTAAAAGTCGGGATACATCTTCCCGCATAGAACGTGTGGCCATTGCTCCGCCAAATTTCGATGGCCAGTGGTTTACAAAAATATGCAGGGTGTCTCCATTAAGGATAAGGCCTTTGGTGTATAAAATATCGCGGGAAATGTGTCCCGGATTGCTTGTAAACGAGGTGGAAATAAACCTCTCATCTATTGGCCAGTATCTCTCTTTCCGATATAAAAGGCCAACGTCGATGCCGCGGTTGTCTTTCGATTCTTTGTGTATTATTTCATAATCATGATACCGCAATGGAGTACGGTCGATTAACATCTCAAAAACAGTGCGGTTTTCAATTTCACACACCATTATTATGTCCGGGGCGTTTCCTTCACCAACTGCTGCTGCAACTTTAAAAACGTTTGACAATTTGTTGCGCAGCCTGAAATCGTTCCATGAACGGGTTCCTGTGGGAGTAAATTCTTCATCGGCTGTGACTGGATCATCCACTGTATCAAACAGGTTCTCGACGTTGTAGAACATCAACCGGTACCGTTCTTTTATTTGTTGGCCTGATAACCGATTGGTGATCAGTAATAGTGCGAACAGAAGAAAAACTAAACCGTAGCCTTTCCTGCTTTTAATCTTCCCGTTCATAGGCTCCTAAATCAGGGTGTAAATCGGTAATACGGCTGCGCCCTTTAATGTCATTGGGGGTCAGGTTTCCATAATCGGGAAAACCGGCATCTTTTGCGGGCGATAGCGTATCTAAATCGAAATCATACTTTCCAATGTCTTTAAAACTAACCCCTTCAGGGGCTATTTTTATTTGACGAAAATGTGTTAAATCGCTGGTATCAAAGGTATTGGTCGTTTGTAGTAAGCAATGATCGAAAAAGAAGTTGCCGGTTTGCCCAGTTGTCAAATCAATGCCAATCTCAGACTGCGTGTTTCCATATCGTCCATGAATAATGGAATTAGTAAACGTGCATCGGTCAAGGGGAAAGGAGAATGTTTCTCCATTGAAGCTATAATAGTTGTTGATGACCACGGCAGGGGTTGAACGGCTGGTATAGGGCGTATAATTGGCGATGGTTGCATGGTTAAACCAGTAGTTTCCTCCTAAAAGCAAGGCTAAAGCGTACATTCCGCAGTTATTTACAACCAGGTTGTGCGATTCGATGGAAGAAGTTTTTGCTACGATACCGGCGAGATTCATATGCCTTATTATGGTATTTGACACTCGTAGGCCAGGATGCTGAGCTCCTGGTACCGAATCCATCTGAATACCAATAATGGCATTTTCAATAATAGCATGGTCAATAAAGTTATTCGAACTTTTTTGTGTAAAATGGATTCCTCCAAGCAAATAGATGGATCCATCGTCGGTTTCAATCCAAGCTCCCCATTGCCCGGGCTTGTCTTTGTAAAATTCTTCCAGTCGGTCAGTCCGGAAAACCACGGGTTGTTCGACTGTACCCGAAACATTAAGAGTGCCATTAATTATAAGGCTTGCCCCATAATGAAAATGGATGGCAGTCCCGGCTTCAATGGTAAGGGTATTATCTTCATCTACAACGGCATAATTATATACAAGGTATGGTTTCTGGTTATTCCAGGTTTGGCTTGTCAGCCCCTGCCCGTTGATTAGGTTAACGTCTTGACCAAAAGCTATGACTTTAACATCTCCCTGGCTACTGCCCATGGAGAACACTATCGAGTCTTTCTCTACCATTTCATCGCGGTTTGGGTCAATGTTGGCTTCCACAAAGATGTAAATGGAATCTCTTTTTTCAACTTCCACATCCATGACAGTTGGGCCCTGTCGTCCGTCAACATTAATAGAAAAATTGGATTCGCTGCCTTTGGCCAGGGAAACAGAGTGCAATCGAACACGACCATTGTTTGGATTATGCACTGTAAAACGGCGGGTGGTTGTCCCGATGGTCGTAAATACAGTGTCAAACATAATGGTGTCGCTTGAAAAACGCAGGTTGAACTCGTTAGTTTCCACCAATAATTCATCTTTGCAACCGGTCGGGACAAGAGTGGTAACAAAGGCAACCAATAAAAACAGGATAAGGAACTTCATTTGTAAAAAGTTTTCATAGAAACGGGCTTCTGTCTTAAAAAGTATTCTGTTTGCACAACGAACCACAAACAGAGAGCCTTCTGACGTGTTAAAATAGTTCTACCTCAATGTTTTGAATAAATGCGGTATAGCTGTGTTCCTCGTCAACTACGGCATCGCTAAGGAGGCAAAGAACTTGTTTGTTTTCGCCGTTTTTGGTCGTTATGGTAATTTCTGTTCTTACCCCAATCAATTTATCTTTTTCGGGGTCGGTCAGTCGGTTGACAAAATCGTTGTTTTTGATGGTGTCATCACTGAACAGACCACGGATATTTCTGCCAATAATCATTTTTTTATTGACATTCCACAGGTTTTCAGCCGAATTGTTAAAGAATTCCACAATCCCTTTTTGGTTGAAAGTTAGAATTGCATCAATGGCGCCTTCGAGGGTCAACTCATTGCGAATTTTTACTTTTTCGATTTCAAAAAATTGTTGACGAAGTTCTTTCTTGGCCTTTTCCAGTTTTTTGCTGAGTTCAATCTCCGAATTTTTTAGTTTTTCTTCCTGTGCAAGCAGTTTTTTATTTTGCTTCTGGATTTGGATTTCAAGTTCTTTCTGGTCAGTAATGTCATTGGCTATGCAAATAATGCGATCAATTTCGCCATACATGTCATTTTTTGCCACTAATGTAGTTTGGAACCATTTTTCCTGGCCAAGTTTGGAAAACATTTTTAGTTGGCCTTCGTGTGGGATTCCATTAACAACCGTGTTCCAGATTTCTTCAATGGAGGCTTGCTCGTCATCGGCAAAAAACTCAAAAACGCTTTTTTGTTTAAGTTCGTTTAACGTATAGCCAAACGCATTCTGGAATTTTTCGTTGCAATCGACTAACTTGCCGGAAACCATAAAATCGGCTTTAATACTTGTTAGGTTTAGAGCCCGCATTTGTCCTTCATACTCGAGGCTTTTTTCTTTTTGCTCAGTGGTGTCAATGGCTAAAAACAGGATTTTTTCCACGTCTCCCAATGAATTTCTGACAGGTGTGTAAGTTGCAATAGTCCAAAGGTCTTTACCCTTTTTCGTGATGTGCTTCATGTAATTTTCATAGTGGCGTCCTCCACGTGCCAGTTTGTTCCAGATATCATTAAACCACTCGCGGTCTTTTTCTGACAGGAACATGCTAATGTGATGACCTTCGACTTCGGAATTGTTGGAGTAGTCGAGTTTTTTCAGAAATTTTGTATTGGCATAGATTAAAATGCCGTTAGTGTCATATTCGGCGCGGATAAGCGTGTGGTTGACCGAGTTTGTAAAACTAATAAAATGCTCAGCTTGTTTTGCGGCCTCTTCCTGGGTGGCCTGGAGCTCTTCCATATTCTGGCGCATTTCTTCCTCTTGCTGGGCAAGCCTTTCCGCTTGTTCCTGGCTTTCTGAAAGGAGTTTGGCGGTGCGAATGTTAATTTTTACATTGCCAATGGTGGAGCCTATACTCTCGGCGATTTTCTCAATAAAATCAATATGGTGCCTCAGATATGGTTCAAAACCCGCTATTTCAATAACCCCATGGACGTCATCATTATATTTTAATGGGGTAATCAATAAATACCTGGGGTTTGCCTCGCCTAATCCCGATGTTATTTCAAGGTACTCCTCCGGAACATCATCAAGCATCAGGGTGCGTTGTTCGAAAGCTGCACGGCCTATGAGCCCTTCGTTCCACTCAATCCGTTTCTTGTTATATTTCTGTCTATCATAGGCAAAATGGGCGGTGAGCTCAAAATGAACGTCGTGTTTTTCATTGTCGTTCAGGATGTAAAAACCTCCCTGGACAGCTCCTACATATTTGCAAACATTGCTAATAATTTCAAAGGACAAAAGCTCGATGTTGTCGTTGTTCCTCCGCATTATCTCACCAAAGCGAGCCAACCCTTCGGCAATCCAGTTGCGTTCAAAATCTTCTTTTTTGCGTTGTTCCTCGGCAAGTCTGTCGTTTTTAATGCTATCGCGAATGTCAATTAATGTTTTCCCCAGTTTGTCCGTAAGGACTGAAATTTCGTATGTGGAGTTGATGTTACCTTGTAAAATATCCTCGGCAAATGCCTGTAATTTTGAGGATCGTTGGTTGAACATTCTTAATTGCTCGGTCAGCAAATTGAGTTTGCCCTCGAAATAGAGTCCGCAAAAACGGGCAAAAATTCCCAGAATAACCGGTAGCAAATCAACTAAATAAAATATGGGATACTGGTGAAGTGTTTTCAGGTTTGAAAAGGTGACCGAAAGGCCTTGTACATCAAGGACACTTTTGGTTATGAAAAAGGTGAGAATGAGGCCTAAAACAACACCTCCAAGGGTAAATCTGTGTGTCAGACGGTTTTTCTTAGCCATATCGCTGTTTTTTTGTGATATCATTTGTTGCGGTTAACCCATGGCAACGTGTTGTAAATCAATTTCCTCAGCTGCGGTTAACCTTGGCAGTAAAGATAATAATTCCTGAATAGTTTGGTTTAACGTACCAAATATATTATTTTTCGTTGGTTAAAAAAAATGGAAACCGATTTGAAATGGAAAATTTGAGCAATAATTAAAGACAGTACTTGAGAAAAGATTCTTAATTTCGCACAGCCAAATATTATAAAAAGAGGAAAAGGAATGAACCCAATTGCACCAAAAAACGCCCAGGTTGAGCTTGAAACCGGTAAAGCCCTGATGATTGACTTGCGCGAACCCATGGATTTCGAATTTGTTAGTTTTGATATCGACGGTGTTTTTAATATTCCCCTTCGTAAACTTCCGGAAGCTATTCATAAATTTCAGAAGGCCAAGCGCCTGATATGTGCTGATTTTGATGAGACCATTGCACCTAAAGCTGCTATGATGCTTGAATATAACGGTTTTCTCAACGTTGTTTACCTTGAAGGTGGAATGAAAAACTGGAACCGGGAACATTTACCCTTGAAATATAATGTAGAAGGTAGCTGCGACGAAGGTAACTGCCATTCTTGCTCGGGATGTGGACAATAAATTATTAACCATAACTGCCATGTGTTATGTTTGCACTGAAACAAGCCAATGAAACTATTGCCTCCATTGACCGGTTCCTGAATTTGGTTGATGAGGGTGGCATATTGTTTTTAGAAGGGGTGAAAAATTATTTGTCTGGAAATTCGGTTCATTTTCAGGAAAATGTAAAATCACTTTCGGGATTCGAAAACGAAGCAGACACCATAAAGCGTATTGTGGCAAATATTCTCTATACCCAATCTCTGATGCCCCAGTTGCGAAGTGATATCCTGAAATTACTTGAAGATTTGGACAATATGCTGGATATTGCCAAATCAAGTCTGGTACAGTTTGATATTGAGCAGCCCTTTATCCCCGATGTGCTAAAAGCAGACATGGTGATGCTGGCCGAGATGTCCTCAAAGTCAGTACAGTCAGTTATTCCCGGCGCCAGACATTATTTCAGGAACCCTGATTTAGTCAAAGAAAGCCTGCACCGTGTTTACCTGTACGAAAAGGAGGCCGACAGGATAGGGGAATACATTAAGCGGCGGGTTTTTCACGAGATGCCTGAAATTCAGGATTTGGCCAAGAAATTTCATATACGCTTCTTCACATCCAACATCGAGGCCTTGTCGGATGCTGCGGAGAAAGCAGCCGATTTGCTCCTTATAATGGCCGTTAAGCGAACTATTTAGATTTGTTTTTATGCTGTTCCTTATTTTCTTGTCCAGTGGTTTATTCCTTGGTTGGTCTTTGGGGGCAAACGATGCCGCCAATATTTTTGGTTCAGCGGTAGGTTCGCGAATGATCCGGTTCAGGACAGCAGCCTGGGTATCATCCGTTTTCGTAATTTTGGGTGCGGTCATCCAGGGACATGGGGGGGCTGAAACACTAAATAAACTTGGAGCAGTTTCCACGTTGGCCGGAGCCTTTATTGTGGCCTTTTGCGCTGCATTTGTAGTGTTTGCCATGACCAAAAGAGGGCTTCCTGTTTCCACCAGTCAGGCTATTGTTGGATCTATTGTTGGATGGAGTTTTTACTCCGGGGTTGAACCCAACTATTCAACTTTGGGAAAAATTGCCAGCACTTGGGTCTTGGGCCCAATCCTGGGGATGGTGTTTGCCGCAATACTTTACTTGCTTTTCCGTAAACACCTGAGCCATGTTCAAATTCACGTTATAAAACTAAACATATACACGCGAATAGGATTGCTGGTTGCCGGAGCCTTTGGAGCCTATAGTCTTGGCGCCAATAACATTGCCAATGTAATGGGGGTATTTATCAGCTCAGCACCTGATTTATCGATCGATATCGGTGTTGTGGTTTTTGACACAAACCAAATTCTGTTTTTTATTGGTGGCGTAACAATTGCCATTGGCATAGCCACGTATGGTCAACATGTTATGCAAAAAGTGGGATCCGGAATCATCAATCTGACGCCCGAGGCCGCCCTGATAGTGGTTTTGGCACAAGCACTAGCCCTTTTCACGTTTTCATCAAAAGAGCTGTCGGCTTTGGTCGTTTCTGTTGGTTTGCCCCCCATCCCCCTTGTGCCTATTTCCAGTACACAGGCTGTAATTGGTACCCTTCTTGGAATCGGGATTGTAAAGGGGTTGAACGAAATTAAACTCAATTCTCTTTATGGAATTGCCCTTGGTTGGATACTTACTCCGGTTGTCAGCTGTTTGTTAACGTATCTGCTTCTGTTTTTTGCACAAAACGTGTTCAAGCTCCCGGTCAACTAAACCAATTTTAATTGAACAAGAGCCTTACAAAACTACTTTTCATTCCTCTACTTCAAGTCATGCCAATAGTACCTGTCCATACGGGGAAAAAAGAAATCGGCTTCGCGTTGGGCATTTTCATCCGAATCGGATCCATGGACAGCATTGCGGGTCAGGTTTTCAGCAAACATTTTGCGAATTGTTCCTTCTTCTGCTTTTTCAGGATCGGTGTTTCCAATAAGTTTACGAAAATATTCTACTGCATTGGGCCGCTCCAGAATGGCTGCAACAATAGGACCGGAAGTCATAAAATCGATCAGTTCGGGGAAAAACGGTTTTCCTTTGTGTATGCCATAAAAAGTCTCGGCTTCTTTGCGGGTTAACCAAACCATTTTCATGGCTGCAATATGGAATCCGGCCTCGTCGATCTTGGCCAAAATAGGGACAACAAAATTCTTTGCCACAGCGCCGGGTTTAATCAGCGATAAGGTTATTCGTCCAGTCATGTCTCTCATAGTCGCGGTTTTTTATGTTGTTAGATATCTTGTCCAGTATATTCATCCTTCTGCTAAGTCCGTTGTTAAATTGGCTGAGCAGAAGGATATTTTTTTTTTAACGTAATCTCAATCCAATTTCTTACTTGTTTATTTTTATTGTTTTCGATTCTGTCCTTGCCGTTACTAAGGCGTTATACATCTGTGAACAAGTAATTGGTGGAAAGTAAAACTCGCCCGAAAATGTGGCGTTTACCCTGAACTTAAATGTTTTACGTTCGCCAGGATGAAGGTCGAAAAACGTAAATGCTTTGTTGTCTCTGTAATCGCGGTAGGTAAACGAACTTTCGTTAAAAGATTCATCTAACCCACTTAACCTTGGGTTAATTACTTCCATTCCTGAAGGTACAGTAAATTCTAATGCCAGGTTTTCCAAGGACAGACCTGATGGTGGGTTTTCGACGCTTATTTCGGAAACCAGATCCTCGCCCTGTTTTAGGTTAGAAATGTCAATGGGGTTATTGTCTGAACTATAGAACTGCGAACGTATGGTAATGGTGTTGTTTTCTGCTTTAATTGCCGACGGCATAGGTTTGCCAGTATTTATCAAACGGGCAAAGAGAACCGATTTTGAAATGTTTTGAATAGACAAAGGTTGATTTACAGTAAATTGCATTGGCACCTCGATTCTTACGAAAGGTTTGTTTGATTTTACAGTAACCTCTTTTCCATTATTTAAACTGTATTTGGCCTCTATTGTTTCAGAGTATCCCGACTTTCCAATATAGGTTCCTACAGACCTAAGCAAAAAACCCAGCGTTTGTGTGCTATTCCATGAACTTTTTGAAATTTCCTCACTTACAATAACTAATAAATCAAATGCTCCCGTAAGGTTGCCTGTTTGGGTATAAGCCATCAGCCTGATGGCCATATCGCGAATCGGTGAACCGAAAGTATAATTCCAGGTATCGTTGTTATGCTTGTCGGATGGGGCATTGAGCAATTCAAGGGCAGTCTTGTCCCTTCCGTTTTCGGCATAAGCCAAAGCTAACAGCTGGTTTGTGGCTTCTTCTGTCTGTTTCGAGTTTCGCAAACGGTTCATTGCCCCAATGTCAGCTTGTCCGGCGCGTGCAAGGACAAAAAGCCTGTATGCCTGGTTAACCCTTGACAGGGCTCCGTTATCGACCCATCTCGATGCGTTTTTCTTTTGAACCGCTATCCAGCGGTTTAAAACCTTTTCATCGACTTTGTGGCCTTTTTTTCCGGCTTCAACCAGAAAATCGCCGGCATAGATATCGGCCCATTCGTAATAGTTTGCCGTTCCCTGCCAGTAGTTAAATACACCTGTGGCATCCTGAAACCCATAAATTCGGTTTATAGTTTCGGTCACGATTTTAGTTAGCGTTGTTTTGCGTTCTTCGTCCAAATCAGTAATGGTTTCGATGTAAAGCAACGGAAACCCGGTTGAACTGGTTTGTTCAAGACAGCCATATGGGTAGTTTAGCAGATATTCAAGATGTTTTTCGAGGTCTATGGGTGGTATGTTTGAAAGCTCAAGTGCGGCCTTGTTAGTTCCCTTGACCCCAATAGCATTGATTCCGGTTTTCCACTCGGCCTTGGGTTCAAGCGAGCGATGCCCAACTTCTACAAGGGTGGGAGTGGGGTTCTCTACTGGAATTTGAATTTCGTAGGTCGATGTGTGCTTGTTGTCAGTTGCTTCCAGTATCAGTGTTGCCTGCCCTATTTCCTGTTTCACCTGACATGAAAGTGTTGAGTATCCCCTGAAATTATTGTCCAGGTTGATTTCCAGAGTGTTTTGGTTCAGAACCAGGTTTTTTGCTTCTTTAACTTTCAATTGTATTCGTCGTTGCGTCTCCTCTGAGCCAAATAGGGTTACCGGTAGGTCGAAACGGTCGCCAGGGGTTAAAAGTCTGGGCGTTGAAGCGGTTAACAACAATGGGCTGGACACGGTGACACGCTTATCGGCGGCACCCCACGATTTGATTGTTGTTGAAATTGCCATCACCCTCACGGCACCCAGGAAGGCCGGTAGTTTTATTTCATGAATTCCTGAACTATTCCCTTTTAGCGTGAAAGGCCCTAAAACGCTCACAACCGCTTTGAATTGGGTGTTGAGCGATGATGGACCTGAACCCATGTCGCCATAGTCACCACCAACTCCAATAACGCGTCCAACAACACCCGACATGGCTCCCATTACCCAATCAAATAAATCCCAGGTAGTTACACCAAGTGCTTCCTGCCGGTGAAAATATTCCCATGGTGCTGGTGTTTTATAGCTGGTAATGCCCAACAAGCCCTCATCAACAATGGCCAGCATGTATTTCATGTCTTTGTCGTTGCGTTCGCTAATTTTTATGGTGAAAGGCTCGTTGCAATTCACTTTATCAGGAGCCTCCAATACCGGGTTGAGTTTGGTTTCCGGATCGGTTACCTTGCATGGGACAATGCCGTAAAGCCTCAGTGGACGGTCATTTGTGGTGTTCTCGAATGGTTGCAGGAAGGTAACATTAAAATAAACGTTGGGTGACATGTCGGTTGTTGCCTTAATGACATAGGTTGTGTAGTTATCAGTTGTTTCAACCCATTCGCTACGGACAATTTCCCTTCCGCTTTCTGTAGATACCAGAGCCATGCCCCCTTTTGATGATGGAAACGTAAGTGTTATATCATCACCTACGGAATATTCATTTTTATCGAGAGTGAGGTCAATGGTTGCAACGTCCTGGCTTGCACCGGCGCCCGAATAACCATCGTTGCCAACCCGAATCATATCGGACACTTCCTGTCCTGTATTCGTGTTGCGCGCAATAACCTGATAATAGCCCCAGTTGTCATCAATGGAAAAATCAAACGAACCGCGCCCGTTTTGCACATTGACAATATATGAAAATACGGCGCTTGACGTGGTACCGGTCATGTAATCGTAATCGCGTATTGATGATTGGTACCACCATTGCCAGTTTCTTTTGTAAATGGTAATTGATATCCGTTGGCTTTTGTCGGGCACTTTTCCAGTCATATCAACCAAAACAAGCTCGCCAGTGTATTTTTTCTTCGACTGGTATTGCCCCCACTGTCCGTCTGGTTCAGGAAGTTTGAGACCGGTAAGGTTCGTAAACGGGGAAACTATCGTGTGGGCCGAGGTGGATGTAAACTGCCCGCCCGGTTCGGTTGCCCTGAACGAGAAGGTTAGCCGGTATGCAGCCGATTTAAGGCCTTTTGATAGTTGAACCGGAAACCGGGTTTTTCCTTCGCTGTCCAATTTTGTTGTCAAAACGTTCCATTCCTGTGGATACTCTTCGATATAGGGATTAGCGAACGTGAATCCGGGAAGGGTTTTGAATTGCATGTCGTATGCCTTTGCCACCGCATCAACATCGAATTCCTGATTTGCTGCCGATCCGCCATGCAACCACTTTACCAGAATGCTTGCATTAGTACCCTGGCTATTGATGACCTCAGGAATATCGTGAATAATTTCCATGCGGTTTGGCCTGATGGTTTCAACCCTGAAACGTTTGTAAAATTCCCTTTTTCCAATGGTCATGCGGGCTGTCCACGAACCCGTCAATGCATCGCTTTTTGTCGGGATGTCAATGCGGTGCATTGGTTCGCCTTTGTATTGCAATCGGGTCTCGAAAGCAGGCTGCCCGTTGGCGTTGGTTACGTAAACCTGAATTGGGTGCGTGGTTGGAATTGTGTTTTGAGGGTCGTTGATAATAAAACCAATAAAAACAGTGTCTCCGGGACGGTAAACATCACGCTCGCTGAATGCAAATGCTTTGATGCCATCGCGGGTTTCAACACCTTCGACATCAAAGTTGCTGACAGTCAGGCTTTCGTGTGGCGGAAGTTTCAGGTAGTTCCTGTCTTCTTTCCATTGTGCCAGAACAAAATAACTATCTTCCATATCCGGGAAAGTGGCCATCCCGTCTTTGTTTGTTGTTCCTTCGGCTAATTTTTGCTGCTGATAATTGAGTACCGTTATGATACAATCGGCCATAGGTTTGTTTTGGTCTATAATAGTAGCAAAAACAGAAAGCCGGTTTTTCCCGTCCTTTTTGGCAATCAGGCCAATATTGCTGCTTAGATAATTATGGCGCAGAGCTTTACGGAAACCATAAAAGTTGTCGTTACACGGGTTATTACTATAGTCCCATGAATATTCGCCGTAGCTGTAATCTTCGAACCTGTCCCAGTAATCGTTTAAATTGGTTTGGACAGATTCAGATTCTTCTTCAGAGCAGTCCCAAACAGTATGCTGCTTTCGGAAGCCTACCTGGATGTGGTATAAGGCTCCCTTTTCACTTTGTACCATTTTTGACAAATCAAGGTAATACTTGTTCCAGCCTTCATGACTGCTTTCTGCTTGACCTTCAAGACTTACAGTTGATTGGTAAACCAGTTTTCCAACACGTTCAAGCTCCCAATTTCCCTGAAAATCATTAATTTGGAGAAACTGGATAACATTATTTTCAAATACCTGGAAAATTCGCACATCAACTGAGTGCAAACGGGCTGCCTCAAATTCGAATAATGATCCTTGTTGCGTTGGTGAGGAAACCACTTTATTGCTGGTTTTTCGCAGCTCGGGTTGCAGATGTACCAGGTTTAGCTGAATCAGGGCGTCATTGGGCAATGTTGACCCGTCTATCGATCGGATACCCCTGAACAGGTTTAATTTTAATTCTCCCTGTGATGTCAGGTGTGGATATATCTTTAAAATGTTTTTATCAATAAGGGTTTGCAGCTGGGGTGTTTTTTCCAACTGGATCATGCCTGTTAAATCCTGGTTGGGTTGCAGTATATCAGAGAAATTCAGTATTATAGCTGCCTCTGGTTCGTAAACCACGGAATGGCTTATGATTCCAAACTCATTAATGGGTGGAATTCTGAAGTTGAATTCACCATTTTCCTGTGCCTTCAAATCCGATCCATTAAACGAAATGAGCAACGTTTGTGGGTTCGAGGTTCGGTCAATGGAGTCAAGCATGAATGTGTATTTCTGACCTGAATGAGCTTGATACGAGGGTTTTATATTGCGTCTGTCTAGTTTGGCTTCAATAAGGTTTTGAACATCTTCAAACGGGACATAATCAGTTGCCGAAACATTTCCCTGCACGGTATAACCTGGTTTTCCATTGAAATCAACCGATTCGATACGTGAAATTGCAACTTCCAGCGAGGGCCTCAGCGTCCTGAACGTGAATTCGTATGCTTTTTTTATGGAATCGGAAACTGCCTGAAAATTAACTTTTACACGAAATTCCCGGTCGGGTTCGAAATGGGACTCGGGAACAAATTCTAAAGCATGCTGGCTTAACCAAATGGCTTTTCCCTTTGTTTTGGGTGATATTTCAATTAGTTTATCGGGGCCATTTTTGCCAACATCATCCATATTAATAAGTGGGAACTGAAAATGTACCCTGACTGGCGATTTTACAGATATTACACCTGTGGTATGCGACGAGATTATGTCAGGTCGTTTTTGGGGTTTTTTATCGGTGCAGGCCGAAAATACGAGTGCGAAAAAAACGGACGCAAGCCAACAAAATCGCTTCGTTGCTCTAAATTCAACTGGATTTCTCATATGTTTATCATTTTTCTGTAAAAGGATATGTGGAACTTCATGCCGCTCTTAATATTCCCTTTATGTGTGGAAAATCGTTTGTGGGCATGGTCGTTTCGCATCCTCACCATTTATAATTGTAATGGTTGAAGATACAAATTCCAGTTGGATGGATTCGTTTTTTTGAATGGAAAAATTAACTTTTGTTCATTATCTCCCGTAGCATGGCTGTGTTTTTCAGGCTAATGACCTTGCCTTCCTGTGCAATTAAGCCGTGCTTAATGAATCTGGAGAAAGAGTGAACAACGCTTTCGCGGGTGTAGCCAATGGTTTCGGCAATTTCTTTTCTGCTCAAAGGGAGTTCAAATGTGTCTTTGTTGTAGAGTTCGTGGAGTTGCAGTAAAAATGCGGCCAGGCTACCTTCGATATTCTTGTTATGGTAGGTCAGCAGTCGGTTCACAATGCGCGAACCTGTGAGTGCTACGGTGTCAAGAATACTGAGGGCAAAATTCCCGTTGGTTCGCAAAACAGTTTTAAAGGTTTCGATATCAATTAGTAAAACCTGCGAATCTGTTAAAGCTGTTGCCCTGATATCGTAATGACGACCGGGAAAACTGTATAATAATCCAATGAAACGTTGTTCGGGAATAACGCGGATAGTGTTATTTTGCGTTCGTATAGTGTAGTCCACCTTGGCCATTCCCGATAGCAAATAGTAGATGTGTGTGATAAAAGATCCTTGCTTAATTATGATTTCATTTTTTGCAAAATGCAGGATGGCACTATTCCTAAGCAACTGCTCCTTGTCGCTGAGGGTAAGCGTGTAAAATGCCGGGTGTTGCAGTTCTATGTTTCTCATGGAATGGTGGTTAAGCTAATTATAAATCGTTTTTTATCGTGCAGGTATGTTTAATAGCGTTTGAGGAAATTTTTCCGTTTACCTGCTTTTTATGACTTTGCAAAATTCGATCTTCTGTTTTCTATCGTTTTTGTTAAAACCTGATTTAATTAGGTAAACAGGCCTTCGTCACGGCAAAGCATCAATATGGCCGAGTGAGGGACTATTACGTATTTCTCAGTATTTATTTCTACTTCGTAACCACTTTTCGCAATATACACTGCTAAATCACCCTCGCGAGGCTGAAGAGGAATGTATTTGGCTTCGTTGGTCGATGGTTTCCACGATTCTTCAGTTTCTGACAGCATTGGGATTGGGTAACCGGGACCGACTTTTATAACGTATCCCAACAGAATAAGTTCATTTTCCGACACGGTTGGGGGGAGGTACAATCCAGAACGTGTTTGTTGTTTTGGACTCTTGGGTTTAATTAAAACCCTGTCGCCCACCATAATTATATTGTCAATGGTATGCTTCTCTAACTGTGCCATAAGAATATACAAAAGTAAATTTTCGCAAATATACTAGTAAATTTTTATACTTTTAATTGTAAAAGTTTGATCCATAGATTACGAAACCTCAACCCTGTGGGATCAAATTGTAAGAAAAAAAAACCACCTACAAACAAAATCGTTGTAAGTGGTTAATTTTCAATGTCGGGGTAGCAGGATTCGAACCTACGACCCCCTGCTCCCAAAGCAGGTGCGCTAGCCGGACTGCGCTATACCCCGTAGAAAAAATTCATATTCATCAGAACGTCTTCGCGGAGAGGGGGGGATTCGAACCCCCGGTACAGTTACCCGTACGTCAGTTTAGCAAACTGGTGGTTTCAGCCACTCACCCACCTCTCCGAATGAGAGCGCAAAGATAAAGATTCTTTTTATTTCTCAAAACAGTTTTTGGCATTTTATACCATAAAAAAAGCGAAATTATTAAAAACAAGATGTTAGAAGGTTGAAATACAACGCTATATCCGCCTGTTTATTCCACGTTTTTCATGGTCAGCTGTATTCGCTCCCGTTTGCGGTCAACAGAAAGGACTTTCACTTTGACCGTTTGATGCAATTTTACATAATCGGCTGGGTTTGTAATGTAGGTGTTGCTAATTTGCGACACGTGCACCAGCCCGTTTTGTTTGATGCCAATATCGACAAAAACCCCAAAGTTGGTAATGTTTGTAACAATTCCCGAAAGAATCATGCCTTCGGAAAGTTCGTCAATGGAGGTAATCCGGTCGTCGAACTGGAACGAGGTAATTTTTCCACGGGGATCGCGACCCGGCTTTTTCAATTCCTCGATGATGTCCTTTAGGGTATATTCGCCGCAAGTCTGGTCAACAAATTCTTTTATATTGATTGTGTTGACTAACGCTGTATTTCCAATAAGCTCCGAAACGGATACGCCTAATTTCTTTGCCATTTTGTGCACCACGTCGTAGTTTTCGGGGTGAACAGCTGAGTTGTCAAGCGGGTTTTTTCCCCCGGGAATGCGCAAGAATCCAGCGCATTGCTGAAACGCTTTGGCTCCCAGACGGGCAACTTTTTGCAGTTCCTTTCGTTCATGGAATGCGCCGTTTTCTTTACGGTAAAGTATAATATTCTGTGCTATAGACGGTCCAAGTCCCGAAACGTAGGAAAGCAGCTGTACCGAAGCGGTGTTGAGATTTACGCCAACTTTGTTTACACAACTTACAACCACTTGGTCGAGCTCGGTTTTCAATTTCGTTTGGTTTACATCGTGTTGATATTGCCCAACACCAATGGATTTGGGGTCAATTTTAATCAACTCGGCCAGCGGATCAGAAAGTCGGCGGCCTATGGAAACTGCCCCGCGTACAGTTACGTCGTATTCAGGAAACTCGTCGTGGGCTACTTTTGAAGCGGAGTAGATGGATGCACCGCTTTCATCGACAACATACACTTTAATATCGCTCCTGAATTTTAAAGAGGTAATAAAACGTTCCGTTTCGCGGCTTGCGGTGCCATTGCCAATGGCAATGAGTTCAATATTGTAGGCCTCTATGAGTGTGTGAATCTTACGGGCAGCAGCAATCTCTTCTGATTTGGGAGGATGAGGATAAATGGCCTCGTGGTGTAATAAGTTTCCATGTTCGTCGAGGCACACCACTTTACAGCCGGTCCGAAAACCCGGATCAATTCCCAGAACACGTTTCTCACCCGCCGGGGGCATCATAAGTAACTGGCGCAGGTTCGAGGCAAAAACTTTGATTGCTTCGGCATCGGCCAGCTCTTTATAGTGTTTCAGGGTTTCGGTTTCCATGGATGGAGCCAACAGCCTTTTGCAACAATCTTTAAGGGCAATCAGAACCTGTCCTGAGGCCTTATTTTTTGATTTCACAAACCGGCGGGAAACAATTTCCTCCATTTCTTCGCTCTCCACAGCCACGTGTACACGAAGCAATCCATCACGCTCGGCACGCATCATGGCCATCAGGCGGTGGGGTTTGCAGTTTTTTACAGGTTCGGTAAAATCAAAATAGTCACGGTACGTCGCGGCTTCCTCTTCTTTTCCTTTGACCACCTGCGAACGGATGTGGGCATTTCTGACAAAATGCTGGCGCATAACATTCCGTATCCCGGCATCCTCGTTTATGGTCTCGGCAATAATATCGCGTGCACCAGCCAGTGCATCTTCAATAGAAGGGACGTTTTCGTTAATGTAGGCACGGGCGAGAAATTCGGGGTCGTCGTTGGATTGACGCATAATTATCTGAGCCAGCGGCTCTAACCCTTTTTCGCGGGCAATTTGGGCTTTCGTGCGTTTTTTTGGTTTATAAGGAAGGTAAAGGTCTTCGAGTTTGGTTGCCTCAACTTCATTCTCAATTTTTGTTTTCAGTTCAGGCGTTAATGCACCCTGTTCTTCGATAGAACGCAGAATGGTGTCTTTGCGATCTTCGAGTTCATTATATTTGTTCAGGTGTGTTTCTACCTCGAACAGAACCATTTCATCGAGGTTACCCGTACGTTCTTTCCGGTATCGGCTGATAAAAGGCACGGTATTTCCTTCCTCGAGAAGGGAAATGGCTGCATTCAGGTTTTTTGCCGGGACGTTTAGAGCGCGGCACAGAAAGTCAAGATAATAGTTTTTCACAATACAATAGTTTTTGATGGGATACAAAAATACACATTTTTCCTATGAATATTTCGCAGGTCTATTGTAAAGCGCATAACAATTTTGTATGTTTGCGGAAAAATTGTTATTGTGTTTATTAAAACAAAGTTATTAACCGGGTTCTTGTTGATTTTTCTTTTTCAATGTAAGAAGGAGGAAGAGGAACCTGTTCAACTTGAAACATACAACATTACGAGCGTTACAACCACAATGGCACATGGTGGCGGGCGTGTGTTTTTACCTGACGAGAATCAAATCCTTGCGCGCGGAATATGTTGGGACACCACACCACAACCCACTCTTAATGGCTGTCATTCGACTTACGGGAAAGGGAACGGAATTTTCAATAGTGTAAGATCGCATTTAGAGCCCTTTTATTATCGATATGTGGACACCGAATACTGGAATACCTTGGGAAGAAAATACCATTTGACGTGTGATACTGTTTCCAATAGTTGTGTCCCTTACGAAGTAAAAGACATTCAACCCGTGGTAAAACAAGAATTCGCCCCTTCAGGAAACAGCATATTTCCCGAATAATACTACCTTTGCAGTTGAATTTATTTAAACTGTAAACCATGGGTGCATTCTCATTCCTGAAACAAAAACTGTTTTGGAAACACGTTGTAATAGCCATTGCCAGTGCCTTTGTGTTTTTATGGCTTGTGTTTTTTTCGCTGAAACTCTTTACTCGTCATGGACGTTCACAATTAGTTCCAGATCTTACCGGTCTGACGATATCGGAAGCTCAGCAAGTAGCAAAAAAACATGGGCTGGTTCTCCAGATTTCCGATTCCACCTTTGTGGGTGGCCGGCAAAAAGGAACAATTGTTTCGCATGTCCCCCGATCCGATGAACGGGTGAAAAAAGGAAGAAGGGTTTTTGTAACCATCAACGCGTTTTCGGTGCCACGTGTTCCTATGCCCAATGTCATGGGCGTTTCTTACCGACAGGCAAAAGTAACGTTGGAAAGTAATGGACTGAAAATGGGAAAATTAGTTTACCGTCCCGATCCCATGCGTAACTACGTTCTTGGGCAACAATACAATGGGCAAGACATAGAACCCGGAAGGCTAATTGCTCGGGGAGAACCTGTTGATTTGCTCTTGGGTCAAGGTGTTAGTGGTCAATCAACCCTGGTGACTGAAGTGGTGGGAATGTCCTTAGAAGAGGCTTTTGAGGCCCTAAACAACGAATACATAAATATTGGCGCCGTCAGCTACGATGTTTCTGTCAAAACATACGCCGATACCCTCAATTCAAGGGTTTATAAACAAGCACCTCTAAGCGGAAGAACTGTTCGTCTTGGAACGTATGTTGACCTCTGGCTAACCGTTAATCCCGAACAATATATTCCTACCGAGTAAGTACAATTATTTAAAGTACAATACGTTTCAGTGGTTGACATAAAGTTGCACCGTTCAACCCTAAAATTAAAGCATAAAGAAATGAATAACCTCAAGTCCTATAACAAGAAACATTTTTGTTTTTACATAATGCTTAGTATTTTCCTATCCTCGAATGCACAGGAGAAGCTTACAGGCACTTTTGGCAACCAAACCGTGCAGGCGCTGCCAAGGACTATGGAAAAGCAAACTGTCAAAACACCCCTTGATTTGCCCTTTCTCGAAGATTTTTCCACTTACACCGGTTTCCCTGACTTATTACGGTGGAGCGATTCAACAGCCTACATCAACCAACATATGTCCCTGTATAGCATAAGCATTGGCATGGCCACACTCGATGGTGCCGATTCCAATGGCGAACTTTATCCACTCGGCTTTGGGGAAATCCACAGGCCAGGTGATTCTCTTACGTCACAATATATTAACCTGGAAACCATTCTTCCTTCCGACTCAGTGTATCTTAGCTTTTTCTACCAATGTGGTGGGTTGGGGCTAAAACCGGGTAACGGGGACAGTCTTATAGTCGATTTTCACAATGGTACAGGCTGGGAAAACGTGTGGGCTGTAAATGGAAACATTAGTGATGTGGAGTGGCGTCAGGTCTTGTTGCCAATAAAAGAGGACAAGTTTTTACATGGTCAGTTCAGGTTCAGGTTTCGAAATATTATAAGCCCAAGCGGAGGTGGAGTTATACCGACTAACTGTGATTTTTGGAATCTGGATTATATTCGCATGAACAAAAACCGCCACCACAACGACACGGTGGTCAAAGACGTAGCCTTTACACGCCCGCCAAATTCGGTTTTACGCCAATACGCAGCCATGCCTTGGCGACATTTTAAGTTGGTTGAAACCAGCGAAAGGGGAAATATAGACTTCTACTTTGCCAATCACGACAACGTTAGCAATCAAAACATTACCTCTTATTACAAGATAAGTCGTCCCGGTAGCAGCTATGCTGACAGCACCCTAATTGGAGCCAATAATTACGCCGCCTTTGAAAATACAGAGTACTCTGAGCCGGTTACCAGAAACCTGTTCCCATTTGTGGGTACTGACTCGGTTGATTATCTGGTAGAAACTAAAATTATTGCATCATCAATTTATCCAAAAACAAACAACGTGGCCAGCCGATTGCACCGTTTCTCAAACTATTACGCCTATGATGACGGAACAGCCGAGAACGGATACGACCTGAACCAAGCGGGAAACATGGTGGCAATTAAATACGAAACAAAACAAAAGGATTCCCTTAGGGGGGTTTACATGTACTTTAACACCACACGTGACACTGCCTTCAATACCAATTATTTCGATCTGTGTGTTTGGGCCAACGATGGTGGGATTCCGGGGCAACTGATTTATGTTAAATCGGGGTTTACCCCATCTTTTAACAACGAAAACCGCTTTCAGAAATTAATGTTTGACTCGGCTATAGTAGTTAACGACCACTTTTTTGTCGGGTGGAGAAAGACCACCGAAAGGATAATGAGTGTCGGGATTGACCTGAACACGCCCACATCGCAGAAGAACTTCTACAACCGTGGTCAGCAGTGGGAAGCATCGTCGTTTAACTATGCTATCATGATAAGGCCAATCATAGCGCACCAGCAAATCAGCGGAATGGAAAATCCCGTCACCGATACTGAAAAGCCTTTGATATTCCCGGTTCCCGCCAGCCATGCTGTCACTTTGACCTATCCTGATCTGCGAAGGCCTTGGTTAGTGACCATTACCGATTTATCGGGACGAACAGTCTTTCAAGCCACAAGACCACAGGAAATTAATGTGCTGTCGTTCGGAAACGGAATCTATATAGCATCCTTCATCGAAGGAAGGGAGAAACACTACCAGAAAATCGTCATTCAGAGATAAAACGAATAAATGATACAAGAAGATTTCCAGGAGTTGTTCGAGCACTTTAGGTTTGTGGTCGATCCGGGACAAGGTTTGATGCGTATTGACAAATACCTTGATGACCGCATTACCAATGCAAGCCGCACTAAAATTCAATCAGCCGCCGATGCCGGAAATATTCTGGTAAACGAGCAACCTGTAAAATCGAACTATAAAGTCAAGCCGGGCGACGTTATCCAGATAATGATGGATTATCCTCCGCGTGAAATTGAAATAATTCCGGAAAATATTCCACTCAACATTGCCTTCGAAGATGATTACCTGCTGGTTGTAAATAAACCGGCTGGCATGGTGGTTCACCCCAGCTACGGACACTACTCAGGCACATTAATAAACGCGCTGGCCTATTACCTTAAAGACATAGACATTTTCAGGGGCAACGATCCGCGACCGGGTTTGGTGCACCGAATCGACAAAGACACTTCGGGATTACTGTTAATTGCCAAAACCGAACAAGCTAAAATAGCCCTGTCGAAACAATTTGCTGACCATACAACTCGCCGCACCTACAATGCCATGGTTTGGGGCACATTCCCCGAACCTCACGGAACTATTACAGGCAATGTTGGCCGCAATCCCCGCGACCGAAAGGTAATGTATGTTTACGCCGATGACGATATTGGGAAACATGCCGTAACCCACTACTCGGTGTTGGAAAACCTTGGATATGTTTCGCTGGTTGAATGCCGACTGGAAACCGGACGAACCCACCAAATAAGGGTTCACATGCAATATATTAAACATCCGCTGTTTAATGATTCCGAATATGGAGGCGACAAAATATTAAAGGGCACAACCTTCACTAAGTACAAGCAATTTATCCAAAACTGTTTTGACATTTGTCCCCGTCAGGCACTGCACGCCAAGACGTTGGGTTTCGAGCATCCTGTCACTGGAGAGTCCATGGATTTCGACTCAGACTGGCCCGATGATTTCAGGTTGCTGGTTGAGAAGTGGCGTGGATATGTATCGAACAGGGAAGGGGAATTTGAAAAGGAATCAAATTGAAAATTTGAAAATGAATTAATTTGAAAATGTCGAAAGTCCGAAACGGGAAGTGGGAAGAAAGGTCATGCTGAGCGGAGTGGAAGTATGACTAACCGAATTTCCGCAGATTCTTCGTAAGCCTTCGTGTTTACGTGGTGAAAATAACGAAGAAGAAACCCACGAAACCTCATTTACAAACCTTTTTCACGCCAAACGTTTCTCAACACCGTTTTTTATTTTTCTTTGCACTGAAAATTGAACCAAAAACGGCAAATATGTATGAAAAGATGCGCTAAAAATTTGTTTATTTCTCTCATAATTAGTCTTTTAATTCCACAACTCATCTATTCACAAAACCTGATCAAAGGACGCGTAATTGAAAAAGAAACCAAAATTCCCATTGCTTTTGCCACAGTGGTTTACAACTCGGCAACGGTTCAAAAAGGTACAGTTTCCGATGTGAACAATTGGTTTGAAATTTCATTGGCCGAGGTCGAATTTATTGAAGTTTCGTGTGTTGGTTATGAAAAGATTAGGGTTGAGAAGGATAAGTTTACTGAAAATCAAATTGTTATCATTGAACTTCCCCGAAGTATTATTACGCTCAAAGAAGTGGTTGTTAGTGCCCGGTATAATCCGGCCATTCCTGTTGTCCAAAACGTATTGAAAAACAAAGCCATCAACGACCACGAAAAGTACGACTCATATTCGTTTTAAAATTACATATAGGCTCTGTTAGATGTAAAACTGTTTGCCGAAGCAACAGCCGAAGATAGCGCCCGTTTTTTCAAAAAGAAAGATGGCGGTGATTTCAGGGATATGGCCGCTCTCTTGATGGAATACGTCATTCTAGAAAATAAAACCAGGATAAAGGTAAACCGAACAATGGATGCCTATAAAATTTAGGGTTTTGAAAAGCCCGAAATTGCCCAGATTTTTGCATCGTTGATTCTCAGTTCCGTTTCCTTTTACAAAAACGATATCAGGTTTGTTGATCTTTCAGGAGTACCTGATAAAACACAATTTACATTTATCAGCCCGTTTGCCGATAATTGTTTGAAATTGTACGATTTTCAGCTCGAGAACACCTTAATTGGTACGTCCGATACACTCTTCCAGATTCGCTCTGCCCCACAAAAAGGAAAACTCTTTAATGGGTTGAAAGGTAGCTCTTTTATAAGCTCAGACAGCTATGCCTTAAAAACAATGGTAGTTGAGCCGGTTCAGCCTGTACTTATGAATTTTCGGATAGTTCAGGAACATGTACAAGTGCGCGAACGTTGGGTTCCCTCGGGGCTCAAAGCCGAGAAATCGGTCAAATAAAAAAAATTGAACGATAAAACAAAAGCGTTACTTGTCATAAATTTGACATCAACCATCGACAGCGTTTCGTTTGGAAGATACGATTTGGAGTACACTCAGAAACATCCGTCGGTTTCAGTGCCAGTTAACACGATAGTAGCCGATGGAAAAACACGCCCAAAGTCTCGTACCCCCATGGATGCACTTACTGTTAACCCCATGGCTGGATCCCGAAGTGGCCAGATTCTGGAAAAAATCAGGCCAACACCTCTTACATTGCGAGAGAAAGAGACCTACAGGGTTATTGATAGTGTTTCAAAAGCGATTCATCTTGAGAAAATGATGACAATTGCAACCTCCTTTGCCTTTGGTAGTTTGCCTATATCCATATTCGACCTCGAAGTGTTTGATATGGTTCGCTTCAATAAATTCGAGGGAGCCAGACTGGGATTGGCACTTTCAACAAATGACAAAGTTTCCCGTTGGTTTTATTTGGGAGGTTATTATGGTTACGGTGTTAAAGACGAGAAGGAAAAGTACGGCGGCAGAATCACATTCAACATGCTAAAAGATAGGGACTTTAAGTTGAAATTTAAATTTAACAATTCTTACAAAGAAGTGGGGCGTGACAATGTGGACGACGTAAATCTTTTTTTCCCGGGACAAATGACCCGCAATTTTTTTCGGTTACCGCTACGACAGGATTCAGGAAATTACAGGGGAAATCAGTGATCGGCCCTTGTCTTCTCTGGTTGTTTCGGCAACAGTTTCGGCGGGCATTTGGGAGCCCAAATATGCGTATTTCTACATTGACAGCACAGCAGGCAAATTTCGCGCCGATGAACTAATCCTGAGTTTCCGGTATGCTCCGGGAGAACAAACCTTTACATTGTTTGGGAAGAGGTTTGTCATGAATCCGGGAAATCCTATAATTGATGTTAAATACAAACAAGGATAACGTTTGTTTAGCGATACAAGCCTGGTATATAACAAGATAAAAGCTGCATTTTCCGTGTCGCTGTACAAGGGCCGTATTGATCACTCCTTAATCAGGGTTACGGGCGGTATTGTTGATCGCGACCTTCCCTATAATCAATTATTTACCGGATTTGGTTCCTTTGACCCATCGTTTCGACTCATAGTCCAGAACCATTTTCAAACCATGAAGCCTTACGAATTTCTGTCCGACAGGTATGTCAATCTCTTTTATTCGCACAATTTCGGGAATCGTTTTATTAACGAGCCATTTACAAAACCAAAGTTCACAGTATATCAAAATGTGGGATATGGCGAACTCTCAAAACCTCAAAACCACCGGATTGAATTCTCGACAATGGATAAGTTTTTTCTCGAAAGTGGATTGGCTATTAATGATATTATACGGTTTGACTATCAGTATTATTATATTGGTTTAGGTGTCGGAGTTTTTTATCGCTATGGAGAATATCGATTTCCCAATGAAAAGGAAAATCTGGCATTTAAATTTGCGGGTTCCATCAGTTTCCGATAAGCAAAACCCCAAATCGGTTTAGGCGCTATTGTAACCTTCGAAAATCAATTGAAATTCATATGCCTGATAAAAGGATTGTTCTGCCGCTCGTGCCCAATGGTGGTTGAATCACCGTGTCCCGAGAAGACTTTGGTATTATCCGGCAGGGGCATTAATTTTTGAATAATCCCCCGCAACAGGGTTTCGTAATTGCCATAAATCAGGTCGGTGCGCCCAATGGATTCCTGAAATAAAACATCGCCCGAAAACAGCACACCCGCTTCTCGGTTGTAAAAAACAAGGTGTCCCGGAGTATGGCCAGGTATGTGAAAAATCTCTAATTGCGAATTTCCGAACTCAATAATCTGCCCTTCATCGATATATTTGGCGGGGTAGGGTGGTTCAATAGAAAGACTGATGCCCAATTGTGAAGCATAGGCCATGGTTTGATCGATCAGAAACTCGTCGTTTTCGTGAGCCTCCGGTTTTAATCCAAAAATGGAAAGAAGGGCTGCATTGCCCAAAATGTGATCGATATGCAGGTGCGTATTAAGAATATGCTTTACTGTAAGGTTGTTTGATTTGATAAAGTCATGTAAATCATTTATTTCCTTTGAGTTAAAGCAGCCAGCATCAATAATGACACAGTCACCCGTTTTGTCGTAAACAACATAGGTGTTTTCCTGCCAGGGATTAAAAACAAACTGTTTGATCGAGATCATGGTCGATTTTTTTTATGTAAACAGCCTAACTGAAAATTAGTTTAGAATGGGCACTAGAAACTGTTTTTTTTGTGGTTATTGTGGCCAATACAAATTAATCGAAATCTTATTTCCAAACGTTGTTGGAATTGCTTTATGCTGTCTCGTATCTGATTTCGGCAACTTTATCCACTTTTGATAAAGCTTGTAAGGTCTCAATCCCATCCATATTACCTTCTGAATTGAAATCAATAATAATACCAGGGAGTTCCAGGAACAACCTCAACGGGGTTCAGCACCAAAACCGAATTTTGTTGGTGTCAACCCTACGGAATTCAGGAATGGCGGAGGTAGCGACGCAAAATGTTGTGTCGATGCTCCTTTTATTGCATTTTCGCTGTTTTTTAAACATCGTTATTTTTTTCAGAAACTCTAATAATGTCTTTTTTAGGGCTTTATTTGGCAGCTATATTGTTAAAATTGCCTGCTTAATCCCCCTTATTGTCTGTATATGCGTTGAAGGGAGAGGGGGGATGTACCAAAAGAGGAAAAAGATATTTGTAAAATATAAGTAAAATCGAAAAACGCGAGAGTCTAAAATTTTATAACTAATTGATTTTTAATGAGCGGGAAACGAGACTCGAACTCGCGACCCTCAGCTTGGGAAGCTGATGCTCTACCAACTGAGCTATTCCCGCAGGGTGAAGTAGAGCCGATGGAGGGATTCGAACCCACGGCCTGCTGATTACAAATCAGCTGCTCTGACCAACTGAGCTACATCGGCAACTTGTGAAAGAACCTGGAGCGGGAAACGAGACTCGAACTCGCGACCCCGACCTTGGCAAGGTCGTGCTCTACCAACTGAGCTATTCCCGCCTTTTAGTGGGGAGAGAAGGATTCGAACCTCCGAAGGCGTATGCCAACAGATTTACAGTCTGCCCCAGTTGGCCACTTTGGTATCTCCCCGCAAAAGCGAATGCAAAAATAGGGCTTTTATCGAACCTGACAAAAAAAAAACGCAATAGTTTCAATTTTTTTTAACTGGAGTTATCTACATTGTTCAGTTTAAACAACTTGGTCGCCAAGAACCGTTCTCAATGAGGATTCCAGTATATAGCAACTTCTATTTAACAAGTTCGGTACGGCTGGCGTCCAGTTTAATAAATACGAACAACAAAATGGTAAACGCCCACAGCGATGAACCTCCATAGCTGAAAAATGGCAGCGGAATGCCAATAACCGGGGCAATTCCAATGGTCATCCCTATGTTAATGGCAACATGGAAAAACAAAACACTGAACACCCCATAACCATATATACGACTAAATTTACTTCTCTGGCGTTCAGCCAGATATATTATGCGTAAAAGCAATGTTAAAAACAAAATCACAATTAATGATGATCCTACAAATCCCCACTCCTCGCCAATGGTGCAAAAAATAAAATCGGTACTTTGCTCGGGGACGAAATCATATTTGGTTTGGGTTCCCTGCAAGAAACCCTTGCCCCAAAATCCACCCGAACCAATGGCAATTTTCGATTGGTTTACATTGTATCCCGCACCAAGTGGGTCAAAATTGATTCCCAAAACATGGTCAATTCGATCCCGTTGATGCGATTGTAATATATTATCGTACAGATAATCAACCGAATAGGAAAAGCCAATGAGCATGATGGCTATTGCCCAAATGGCAACCAATTGTGGGGATTTCTTCAGAAACGAATAGTAGGCAAGTGCAGGTATAAATGCCATTAGATAGCCACTCATAATCCAATGAGGTACTATTCCAAAGGCAAAATACCAGTTGGCTGTCAGTGCAATAGCCAGTAAAACAAAACTAAAGATACCAAAATAGACAATGTCTCTTTTGTGGATATGGCTTAAGTAACCGTAGGCGAGGCTACCAAACATGACAATGGCTACAACCCAATAAAAAGGTTTGGTCAGAGCAATAATGAACAAGGCAACGGAAAAGAAGGCGACGAGTAAAATCCAACCTGGCAGACCCTCGCGGTAAAGCATAAACACTAAAGCGGCAAAAACCAACGTAGAACCGGTGTCATTTTGTAATAGAATCATTCCGGCCGGAATGGCAATCAACGTTCCCACTACAAAAAGAGAACGAAAATTCATGAGTTTCCGGTTTGGGTCGCTAAGGTAATTGGCAATGGCCAGAATAGTAGCAAATTTGGAAAACTCGGCTGGCTGAATGCGCAAATCTCCAATTTCAAACCACGATTTCGATGCGTTTACTTCGACTCCGAAAAGCAATACAGCAACAAGTAGCAGGAATACAGAGATATAGATTGGGTAGGAAAAGAAAACGTATATCTTTGTGTCAATTAAAAGAATAGCAATAATGATGGCTACTGAGGCAATAATCCATAGCATTTGGCGCCCGTATTTTTGTGAAATATCGAAAATACTCTGGAATTCTTCGTTAAACACGGCAGCGTATATATTAAACCATCCCATTATAACCAGAATGGCATATAATGCCACTGTAAACCAGTCAACGGAGTTCCAAATGTTAGTTGTCTGACGTTTGAACATTGATTAAATCTCCGTTTAATATTCTGTCTTCGAGCCAAATTCTCGACTTATCAATAGAATCTCTCAAATGTTTTTCGATTATAAAGCTGGCAATAGGCGCTGACCATGTGGCCCCAAAGCCGGCGTTTTCAACATACACGGCCACGGCAATTTTCGGATTATTTCGGGGGGCAAAGGCAATAAAAATGGAATGATCTTTTCCATGGGGATTCTCCGCAGTTCCCGTTTTACCACATATATCAAGGCCATCAATGCGGGCAATCCGCGCAGTTGTCCCGGGCCCTCCATGAACAGCCTGGTACATCCCTTCCACTACCGGATCGAAATACAACGAATCGATTTTCACGTACCTTCGCGCAAGGTATTTTGGGTCTATCTCTTTTTGTTTCTCAATGCCTTTTACAAAATGAGGGATAATAAAGTATCCGCGGTTGGCAATGGCGCACGTCATGTTGGCCAATTGAAGGGGTGTTGTCAGAATTTCTCCTTGCCCGATGCTATTCGAAACGATGTTGAGGGAAACCCATCGTTTGTTCCCGATTTTTTTATCATAGTAACTTGTATCAGGGACAAGACCTGATAATTCGAAAGGAAAATCGAGTCCCAACTTCTGTCCTAATCCAAAGGAAGTTACCATTTCATACCAACGCATATAGTTGTTTCTGAAGTAAACCGGACCATCTTTGTCCAGAAGATATCGAAATACGTTGCAATAATATGCGTTGCAACTATTTGAAATAGATTCCACTAATCGCAGAGGGGATTTATGGCTGTGGCACCCAAGAAAGAACCTACCAACCCTGTATCCAGAGTAACACGCATGTGCTGTATGGGTTTTTAGAACGCCCATTTGTTGGCCTACCAAAGCATTTATAAGTTTAAAGGTCGATCCAGGGGGATATTGCGCTTGCAAAGCCCGGTTAAACAAAGGTTTTAGTGTGTCAAAATCTAGCTGCCGATAGTTCAATCCCCTTTCACGGCCACTAAGTAAATTGGGGTCAAAACTGGGCGCTGACACCATGCACAAAATTTCTCCAGTCTGGGGTTCAATGGCAATAATAGCCCCTTTCTTATTTCGCATTAACCGTTCACCGTAATTTTGTAATGTGGCATCAATGGTTATTTGTATATCAAGACCGGGAACAGCTTGCTTATCGTTTTTGCCTTCGTTGTAGCGCCCTTTTATACGGTTGTGAACATCAACCATGAAAATTTCGACACCTTTTTCGCCTCGAAGAATTTGTTCATAGGCCTTTTCCAATCCATTAACGCCAATGTAGTCGCCACTTTTGTAATCGGGGTCTTCCTTTATTTGTTTTTCTGTTACCTCACCCACGTACCCTAAAAGGTGGGCAGAGTTGTGTTCGGGGTATTTCCTGACAGTACGTGTTTGGGCGTAAAACCCGGCGAATTTGTAGCTTTTCTCGGCAAATTTCGCAAAATCGACATTGGAAACCTGCTTCAGAAAAATGGACGGTTTAAAACGGCTATACCGTGTGGCTGCTTTTAGCTGCGATTTTAAAAATTCGGGCGTGATTTTCAGGAGATCACACAAGGTGGCAGTGTCAAATGGTTGTAACTGTCTGGGTATAACCATTATATCATATACAGGGTCGTTGAAGACAAGCAGACGGTTTTCCCTGTCATAGATTAAACCCCTTGTTGGGTATTGTGTAATAAAACGGAGAACATTGCTACTTGCCGATTCCTGATACTGTTTTTCAATGGTTTGAAGAAAAAGCAGGCGAACGATATAAATGACCATTAGTATGGTAGCTATTCCCCCTATGACCCATGGCGTGTATGAATAATCCCGCTTCACGTTTAAACCCTTGTTGATTAACGTTTTTTTGTTTTTTCAAATTTAAGATATTGGTAGAGTATAATTAGCGAAACAGAAAAGATTCCACTCAAAAGTACTCTTACAATAGTATGTTCAAAATTCACTAAATTAAAGGCTTCAACAAAGAATAGGAATGCGTGGTGGGCAAAAGTTAATAGTATTACATACCGCATAAACCACGAAAATCCCAAATCTTTTATACTCACCTCTGTATCTGGATTATAACCATCGCGTGGTGCAATGTATTTTAAAACAAAAGGACGCAAAAACCCGATAAAAACGCATGCTGTGGTATGCATTCCCGGGGTACTGACAATGGAGTCAATTATAAACCCAATGAGAAAGGAAATTATCTGTGTAAGCCAGGCAGGTGTCGCCAGAGGCAACAACAATATAACAAGGATATAAAGGTAAGGGTTAATGTATCCTCCCAGTTCAATGTTGTTCAGGATAAAGATCTGAAGAACAATGAGAATTAAAGCCCTGTAAACGTTTTCAAATATTAGCCTAATCATTTCCCGTCATTTTTTTTAGACTGTCCAGTTCTTGTTTAAACATATTTCCCACAGCGTGTACATGGGTCAACGAACCAAAATCCTCGGTCAACCTGACTTTTATTTGGTAAAAGTTCAAATCATCGCTCTTGTTCACGTCTGCAGCCACTCCAATCATTATTCCTTCGGGGAAAACAGTCGAGAACCCGGATGTGACAATCGTGTCGCCATCATCAATTATTACATGATTCGGGATATCAGTCAGATAACAATATCTCGTGTTTTTTCCATCCCACCGTAAAGTGCCAAAATGCCCTGATTTTTTAAGTTTTGCACTGATAACCACATTGGTATTCAGCAAGCTGAGCACGGTGCAGTAATTGTTGGAAACATTTCGCACAATTCCAACCACACCGCGGTTCGAAACAACAGCCATATCAGGTGCGATTCCTTGTTTAGCGCCTTTGTCGAGAATTAGAATATTTTGTTGCTTATTTATACTGTTATATGCAATTTTGCAGTCAAAGTAGCGCCATTGCTGTTGATAAACAGAATCGTAAATGTCCTGGTAGGATACCCTGTTTGATTTATAGGACGAAACAAGGGTATTCTTAATCTGGGCATTTTCTGCTGCAAGCTGTTCATTCGATTTTGCCAGAATCAGATAGTCTTTAACACGTTGAACTCTGGCAAAAATCCCACCCGTAATGGATGCTGATACATTAATGTATGATGAACGGTGATAATTATTATAGTTAACTAGTAGGCCGAATGCCAAAAGTTCAAGGAGCAGGAATAGCAGGAACAGGTGGTATCTGGTTAACAACAGCAGTAGGTTTTTCATACCTTTGGAAATTATCTTTTCGTGTGTGGGCTTTGATAATAAACAATTTTCCCAACCAATTTAGAACAAGATAGTTGCTCAAAAACACAACACCGTGCGACTACTAGATTCATAATCAACACGATGTTGAGCTAGGAGGTAAAAATATATTTCATCGTTATTTTAAAATTCCTTACCTAACGGATTAGGAACTGAAACTTGTCAACGTTTTTAAGCGCAATCCCAGTGCCCCGGGCTACAGCATGTAGAGGATCTTCGGCTATATGGAAAGGGATTTTAGTCTTTTCAGCCAGGCGTTGATCCAATCCTCTAAGCAGCGCTCCGCCACCAGCAAGATAAATACCCTTATTGTAAATATCGGCGTATAATTCAGGAGGCGTGTGTTCGAGTGTTGATAAAATTGCGGCTTCGATTTTTGAAAGACTCCGATCTAGACAATGTGCAATTTCCTGGTAAGAAACAGGAATTTCAATCGGAAGGGCTGTCATTTGGTGAGGTCCACGGACAACAAAGTCTGGTGGTGGGTTGTCCAAATCGGGTAGGGCGCTGCCAACCTCTATTTTTATATTTTCAGCGGTGCGCTCACCGATTTTGATGTTATGCTGGTGTCGCATATATTCCCGTATATCGGCAGTAAAATCGTCACCGGCAATTCGGATTGATCGGTTGCAAACAATTCCGCCAAGCGATATCACGGCAATTTCTGTGGTTCCTCCACCAATATCCACAACCATGTTTCCTTCGGGGGCTTCTACGTCAATTCCGATACCGAGCATGGCAGCCATGGGTTCGTATATCATGAATACCTCGCGGCCTCCGGCATGTTCTGAACTATCGCGGACTGCCCTCATTTCAACTTCGGTACTACCCGAGGGTATGCAAATTACAATCCTCAATGCGGGAGAAAACAATTTTGTCCGTTTGTCAATCATTTTAATCATGCCACGAATCATTTGCTCCGCTGCATGGAAGTCCGCAATTACCCCGTCGCGCAAAGGCCTGATTGTGCGTATGTCGTCGTGGGTTTTTCCTTCCATCTGTTGGGCTCGTGTACCTATGGCAACAAGTTTTCCTGAAGGTTTCTCAATAGCCACAATTGACGGTTCGTCAACTACAATTTTATCGTTATGGATAATAATTGTATTGGCTGTGCCTAAGTCAATTGCAATTTCCTGTGTTAAAAATGAAAATAATCCCATGTTGGTCTATGTTAATGCTTAAAGTGTCTGATTCCTGTCATTATCATGCTCATGTTATTTTTGTTGCAAAAATCAACTGAGTCTTGGTCTTTTATGCTGCCACCGGGCTGAATTACAGTTGTTATTCCTGCATTTCCGGCAGTCTCGACTGAGTCGGAAAATGGGAAAAACGCATCGGAGGCCATTACTGCCCCTCGTAAATCAAATCCAAACGAGTTGGCCTTGGTTATGGCTTGTTTCAGTGCATCGACACGCGATGTTTGTCCGGTTCCACTGCCAATCAACTGCTTGTTTTTTGCCAAAACTATGGTATTCGATTTTGTGTGTTTTACCAATATGTTGGCAAACGCCAAATCTTCCATTTCAGATGTTGAGGGATGTTTTTCGGTCACTATTTTCCATTGGTCAGTCTTGGCTAGGGCTAGGTCTTTCTGTTGTACCAAGGTGCCATTCAATGCTGTTCTCATTTGCCACTTGGGAAGGGAACAGGATTTTCTGCGCATAAGAATTCGATTGGATTTTTTCTTCAGTAATTCAAGGGCCTCTGTATCAAAATCGGGGGCAATGAGCACTTCGTAGAACAGTTTGTCAATTTCCTTGGCTGTTTCGTTGTCAATTTTTTGATTTGTAATGACAACGCCACCAAATGCCGATATCGGGTCTCCTGCCAACGCATCTTTCCAGGCATCTAAAAGGGTATCTCTTACGGCAACTCCACAAGCGTTGTTGTGTTTCAGAATGGCCATGGCTTTTTCATTAAATCCAAACTCGTCAATTAAGTTAACAGCAGCATCAATATCCAATAGGTTATTGTAGGAAACTTCTTTACCGCCAATTATATCAAACATTTCGTACAAATTGCCATAGAAAAAGCCAGCTTGGTGTGGATTTTCCCCGTAGCGAAGGGTTTTATGTTCTAAAACACTGGTTTTCAAACAATCTTCGGGGGTTCCTCCAAAGTACTGCCAGATTTGGGTATCATAATGCGAAGAGTTCATGAATGCCTCTTTTGCAAATGCAAGGCGCTCTTGTTCAGTAGTGTATCCTTTGTCAACAATTTCGAGTAATCTCAGATACTGGTTTTTATTGCTGACTATCAATACTGTTTTGTAGTTTTTAGCTGCTGCACGAATAAGGGAAATACCGCCAATATCAATTTTCTCAATGATTTCCTGGTGGGATGCCCCACTTCTAACTGTTTTTTCGAACGGATACAAATCAACAATGACCAAATCGAAGGGAGAAATCTCGTAAAAGCCCATCTCGTCCTGATCCGATTTTTCATCGGGGCGGCCCAAAATCCCACCAAAAACTTTGGGGTGTAATGTTTTAACCCTACCACCAAGTATCGAAGGGTAACCCGTTATACTTTCCACCGAGGTTGCTGCATAACCCAAGCTTTTTATGTATTGTTCAGTTCCTCCGGTGCTTACAAAGCAGCATCCTGCTTTGTTCAGGCTTTTTAGAATGGGTTCCAGTCCGTCTTTGTCATAAACTGAGATTAATGCGGAGCTAATTTTTCTGTCTTGCATTTTGATTTGTGTTTGAGCGTCTAAAAATAATGCTTTATTTAGCAGTCACAAAAATAGCAGAAAACATTTTCTGTTACAATGTTTTGGCATAATTTTATTAATCGCTTTATGAACATTCTTAAATACCAGATTATGAACACAAAAGTAATATTTTTCCTGTTGTTTGGTTTGGCAATTAATTTTACAATGGCACAAACAATCGATCAACCTGTTGAAAACTTAGATCAGAAATTGCGACATCGGTTAGATCGCGTTGAAAAGCTGGTTGATGATGTAATGTGGTTTCAGCGCTTGAACGACGTTGCTTATGTTGACAAACTTTTTATTACGGGACCTCCAGTGGCAAATGAAGAAAATCCAACAGCGCTTGGAGCTGGAAATCCACTTAAATTCTGGACTTACGCGTTTTTTCCAAAGACCCTTGACCGTAATTCGAAGTACCCGCTGATAGTTCTCCCCCATGGTGGTGTTCACGCGGATTTCACAACTTATTATTATCACATTGTCAGGGAATTAGTTGTACAAGGATACGTTGTGGTTGCTCCCGAGTACCGTGGTAGTACAGGATATGGTGATGAGCATTTCAAGAAAATTGATTACGGTGGTTTGGAAGTTGCGGATGCCCTGGCTAGCAAAAATTTTATGGTTGAAAACTACGGATTTATTGATAAAAACCGAGTTGGAATCATTGGGTGGAGCCACGGAGGGTTAATTGCCCTAATGAATATTTTTGAGTACCCCGAGGAATACAAAGTGGCTTTTGCAGGGGTACCTGTCAGTGATTTGGTGGCACGAATGGGTTACTACCCCGATAGCTATAGGGAACTGTTTGAAGCTGACTATCATATTGGTAAATCAGCGCATGAGGATGTGAATGAGTACCGGCGACGTTCACCAGCCTGGAATGTACATAAATTTAAGGATACGCCGCTTTTGATCCACACAAACACTAACGATGAGGATGTGCATGTACTGGAAGTCGAACATTTAATTAAATCGTTAAAAGCAGAGGGAAAGCAATTTGAGTACGAAATTTTTAATGCTTTGCCAGGAGGACACTCTTTTGACCGCATGGACACAATGACGGCTAAAAAGATAAGGGTAAAAATATATAAATTTCTGGCCAAGCAGCTAAAACCGGCCAAGCCCGTTGAAAACCTTGAACAATTGCAGCTTGCAGGATATGGGTTCTGAAAAAAACAGGTACATGTAAACTTTTCTACCCATTCAAACGTTTACAAATTGAACTACGACATTTGCAAAATTGTGAATTGTTTAGTAGTTTTGTGGAGCTAATTAATGATGTATGGCAAAAACTAAAGAAGCATTGCTATCCGAAGTGCAATTGAAAGTGAGCAGGTTGGTAGTATTGTATGAGAATTGCAGGGAAGCAAACGCGATGCTGACATCAGAAATTCAGGATATAAGGTCACGATTGGACGAAAAAGAGTTGCAGTACAAAGAGTTGGAACAAAAGTACAAAAACCTGAAAGCAGCTCGTTCACTAACCGAAACCCCTGAAAATTCGTCGGAAGCCAAGCAGAAAATTAGCAACATTGTGCGGGAGATTGACCAATGTTTAGCACTCTTAACTCAGTAGAATTGCAATAGATGGAAAATGATTTTACCATACGGGTAAACATAGCCGAGCGGTACTATCCGATAAAAATCGAACGTTCCGACGAGGAGCGCATCCGTGTTGCAGCCCGGCGTATTAATGATGCTGTCCTGCAATACAAAAAAGTCTATGTCGATAAAGACACACAGGATTTTTTAGCTATGGCAGCTTTGCAATTCGTATCAAAATTAGGACAGCTCGAGGATAATAAAACCGACAATCACCTTGTCGAAATTCTTGAAAAATTGAACTATGAACTTGATGTAGCCATTGAGAAAGAGTAAAAAACGACGTTCTTTAACATAGCAAGATATTGCCCGCACCAATACTTTGGGGTTTAGAAAAATCAACACTATTAAACATTGGCGATAAGCTAAACTTGGCAATGACAGGCCTCAACCATGTTTCGGCAAGGTTCCCGCAAGGGACAGTGGAAGTCAGACCCAATGTTGCAACGCCATTCATGTCAATAAGGGTTTTTCCTTAAACGACTAAAGCTCTTTGGTGCGGGTTTTTTTTAATGGCACTTTAAACTCAATTATAAACCTTAACTTATTAAAATTATGGAAATAAGCGTAATACACTATGTGATGCTGCTCGTAGCCTTCCTATTAGGAGCAGTGCTTTCATATATACTATGGCAAAAAGCACAGAGGAAAAAGACCGAGAGGATCATTGCAGATGCTCAGGCCGAAGCCGAGGTCATCAGGAAAGAAAAAATCCTTCAGGCAAAAGAAAAGTTTCTTCACCTGAAGTCAGAACATGAAAAATACATTGCCGATAAAAACTCGAAAATTACGGCTTTGGAAACAAAGGCCAAACAGCGTGAAACGGCCATTGCACAAAAGATTGAGGAGACAAATCGTAAAAGCAAAGAAGTAGATGCAATCCGCGAGAACCTGACTCAGCAGTTGGAAATGGTTGAGAAAAAAGCCGAAGAACTTGAGCGGATGCAAAAGCAAACCATTGAGCAGTTGGAAGCCATTAGCGGACTTTCAGTTGATGAAGCTAAAAACCAGTTGGTTGAATCGCTCAGGGCTGAAGCCAGGACTGAAGCCATGGCTTATATTAACGAGGTAATGGACGAAGCTAAACTAACTGCCAGTAAAGAAGCGAAAAGAGTGGTTATACAAACCATTCAACGTGTTGCTACCGAGCATGCTATTGAAAATTCGGTTACCGTATTCCACATCGAGAACGATGAAATTAAAGGACGAATAATTGGCCGCGAAGGAAGGAACATCAGGGCGCTCGAAGCTGCTACAGGCGTTGAGATAATTGTTGACGATACCCCGGAAGCCATTATTCTTTCGGCTTTTGATCCTGTGCGTCGCGAGACTGCCCGTCTGGCTCTACATCAACTGGTTACCGATGGTCGTATCCATCCTGCGCGCATTGAAGAAGTGGTTGCCAAAGTACAGAAACAAATCGAGGAAGAACTTGTCGAGACAGGAAAACGTACTGCTATCGACCTGGGAATACATGGCCTGCATCCCGAACTTATTCGTTTGATCGGAAAAATGAAATACCGCAGTTCTTACGGGCAAAACCTGCTCCAGCATAGTCGCGAGGTTGCCAACCTTTGTGCCATTATGGCTTCTGAACTGGGTCTGAATGCAAAATTAGCCAAACGTGCCGGTTTGCTCCACGATATTGGAAAAGTGCCCGACGATGAGCCGGAATTGCCGCACGCAATTCTTGGTATGAAGCTGGCTGAGAAATACAAGGAAAAACCGGAAGTTTGCAACGCCATAGGCTCGCACCACGAAGAAGTGGAAATGACAACCCTGTTAGCCCCAATTGTTCAGGTTTGTGACGCAATTTCAGGCGCAAGACCGGGTGCGCGCCGTGAGGTGGTAGAGTCATATATCAAACGGTTAAAGGAGCTTGAAGAACTTGCCTTAGGTTACAATGGCGTACTCAAAACCTATGCTATACAAGCTGGTCGTGAACTTCGCGTAATTGTTGGCAGCGATAAAGTATCGGACAAGGATGCTGAAACCCTTTCGTTTGATATTGCCAGAAAAATTCAGGACGGAATGACTTACCCTGGTCAGGTAAAAGTTACCGTTATCCGGGAAACCCGTTCAGTAAGCTTTGCTAGGTAATTCACAATAAAAAGTTGATCCTTCCACGACGTCAGTTAACAGCCTTGCAGCTTTTATTTGCCTAACAAACGGAAGGATCAACTTTTTTTATTGATTTTTTTTAGACCACTGGTGAGTGCAATAAACCGGAAATTTGTTTACTTTCGTGAACACAAAACAACTATACAGACCTATAATGAATCTAGAACTCTCAGGCAAAAACGTACTGGTCACCGGAGGTGCTGGGTTTATTGGCTCAAACCTGGTTGATTTATTACTTTCTCAAGGAAATAAAGTCGTTGTCATCGATAATTTTATCACGGGAAAGAAGATTAATATTCAGCATCTTATGTCTAATCCTACTTTTAAATTTATTGAGGCGGACATTTGCAACTATGATGCGTGTACTTTAGCAATGCAGGGTATTGATTTGGTCTTTCACCAGGCAGCTCTGGGCTCAGTACCGCGCTCAATTGAAAATCCGGTATTAACCACCCGGATAAATATTGTGGGAACCGTAAATATTTTCGACGCTGCACGCCGTGCCAATATCAAGCGGATCGTGTTTGCCGCGAGTTCATCGACCTATGGCGATAGTACCAAACTGCCAAAAGAAGAAGATAACATTGGGAAACCATTATCGCCTTATGCTATTACAAAGTATGTAAACGAGTTATATGCTGAAAATTTTTCACGCATCTATGGTATTGAAACCATAGGGCTGCGCTACTTCAACGTTTTCGGTCGCAGGCAGGATCCCAAAGGTGCCTATGCAGCGGTTATTCCCAAATTTATTGACCAAATTTTGAATAACGAATCACCTGTGATTAACGGAGACGGAAATTACAGCCGCGATTTTACCTATATCGACAATGTTTTGCAGGCCAATATTTTGGCAGCTACAACAACCAATCCTGATGCAATCAACAAAATATATAACGTTGCTGTAGGTGATCGGACAACCATTACAGAATTGTTCGAATCACTCAGAGACGAGTTGTCGCAATACCATCCCTCGTGTTCAAAAGTGCAGGCTATTTATGGCCCTCCCCGTGGCGGAGATATACCTCACTCCATGGCCTCAATTGAACGAGCCCGCAAACTGTTAGGATACAATCCCACCCATAATCTACGCCAAGGTTTGCACGAAACGGTAAAATGGGTTTTAGAAAGCAAAAATGGGAAATAGCATTCAAATGGTTGATCTGCAAGGACAGTATCAACGTCTGAAAAATGAGATAGACTGTGCCGTAAATTCGGTGTTAGAGTCTGCTCATTACATAAATGGCACTGAAGTACAAAATTTCTCGGCCAACCTGTCACAATATCTTGGCGTTAAATATGTCATACCAGTTGCCAATGGCACCGACGCGCTACAAATTGCGCTTATGGCCCTTGGGATTGGCCCCGGTGATGAAGTAATTACACCCGATTTCACCTTCATTGCCACCGTTGAAGCCGTTGCCTTGCTCGGGGCAACCCCTGTTTTGATAGATGTTAACCCCGCTGATTTCAATATTGATACTGAGCAAATAGAACGATTAATTACAAAACAGACCAAGGCAATAATTCCTGTGCATTTGTTTGGCCAGTGTTCAAATATGGATGCCATAATGAACATAGCCAGAAAGTACAATATCTTTGTTATTGAAGATACAGCCCAGGCTACCGGTGCTTTCTATAATGGTTCACAATTCCAAGGAATGGCAGGAACTGTTGGAGACATTGGGACTACTTCCTTTTTTCCATCCAAAAACCTGGGCTGTTACGGCGATGGCGGTGCCATTTTTACAAATTGTGATATGTTGGCTAAGAAGCTAAAAATGATTGCCAACCACGGTTCGACAGTAAAATACTACCACGAAACCATAGGTGTTAACAGTCGATTGGACACATTGCAAGCGGCCATCCTCGATGTTAAATTGAAACACCTCGATGATTTCAACCTACGTCGGCAAAGAGCGGCTGAGTTTTATGATCGGGCATTTCAAAATCACCCCAAATTGAAAATTCCCGCAAGAAACAGTAAGTCAACACACATTTTTCATCAATATACACTTACTGTCCCCGAGGGCGAAAACCTGAAGCTGCAACAAGAGCTTAAGGAAAAAGGAATTCCTTCTATGATATATTATCCGGTGCCGATACATCAACAGAAAGCTTTTAATCAAAAATCTGAACAAATCAGTCAATTTCCGGTTAGCGAAATGTTGTCAAAATGTGTAATTTCGTTGCCAATGCATACGGAACTTACTTTTGAACAACAATCAAAAATCGTCAATGAAGTAATCCGTTATTTCGAAACCCGATGAACCAAAACGTTCAAATACATCCATCGTCTTTTATTGACGAACCTTGCCAAATAGGCGAGGGAACAAAAATTTGGCATTTCTGCCACATTATGACAAACTGCCGAATAGGGAAGAAATGCAACATAGGTCAAAATGTGGTTGTATCTCCCGATGTTGTTCTTGGAAACAATGTTAAGGTTCAGAATAATGTATCAATCTATACAGGTGTAATTTGCGAAGATGATGTTTTTCTCGGACCCAGCATGGTTTTTACCAATGTCATCAACCCAAGAAGTGCTGTAACCAGGCGCGATGAGTACAAAACCACGCTTGTGAAGCATGGAGCATCAATAGGGGCCAATGCAACCATTGTTTGTGGAATTACTATTGGAAGGTATGCATTTATAGGGGCCGGAGCAGTAGTAACGAAAGACGTCCCTGATTATGCTTTGGTTGTCGGAAACCCGGCCAGACAAGCGGGGTGGATGAGCGAGGCCGGACATAAACTTACCTTTGATTGTGATCGACGCGCAAAATGCCCCGAAACGAACATCGAATATATTCTGGAAAATAATTCTGTAAAACGAAAAAGCTAATATGTTGCGATCTTATTTTTTTGTTCCTGCATCGAAGGCAAGGTTTATTGATAAAATTAAGTCAATAAACGCCGATGAATTTATCCTCGATTTTGAGGATGCTGTTGCTGAGTCTGAATATGGAATTGCCATTGAAAACATCGCTAAATTTGCTGACAGACACACTTATTGGGTCAGGCCACGTCTTTTCTCCCGTAATGGTGAGATTAACAATAAACAGTTAGAGATGTTGTTCGATTTGGGATTCAAACGCTACGTGCTTCCTAAGATAGACACGCCACAACAGTTGCATGATATTTACAATGTGTTTGATTATTACGATATTACCGATATAGAGTGGATTCTTTTATTGGAAAGTCCTTTATCGTTAATGAACATTCCATTGCTCTTTGATGAAAAGAAATTCCCAATAAAGGGAATTGCTTTGGGAGCTCAGGATTATGCAGCCGTGGTGGGAATGAGTTATTCTCCGGACAGGATTCGTTGGGCACGCAATGTTGTATTAAATGCCGCGGTTGCCTATAATGTTGAAGCAATTGATTTTGCAAGTATGGAAATCAGAGATCTTCCGCTTTTCAAAGATGAGGTTCTTGAAGGATTTCAGATGGGGTACACCGCAAAAATGATAGTACATCCTAACCAACTTGATATTTTGCAGAGAATTGAGTATTACAGTCCACAAGAAATAGATCATGCATTGAAGATTGGCAATCAGGTGGATTTTTCGAAACTGACCGATTTTTCTGTTATAATGGTTGATGGTCGTTTGTACGAAAAACCTCATTTGACCAGAATTCAGCGCATTTTAGATTATGTCAGGAAGAAAGATAATAGTAACAAATAAACCGATTTGATTTGAAACGATTTGCCCTTATTGGAGTAGCCGGTTTTATTGCACCCCGTCATCTGAAAGCCATCAGGGACACAGGTAATACGTTGGTGGCCGCTCTTGATCCCTTTGACAGTGTGGGACTAATAGATTCCTTTTTCCCGGAATGTGATTTTTTTGTCGAATTCGAGCGTTTTGACCGCCATGTTGACAAACTGCGCCGGATTAATCAACCCCTCGATTATGTTTCCATTTGCTCGCCAAATTATTTGCACGATGCACATATTCGCTTTGCACTAAGACAGGGAGCTGCAGCGATTTGTGAAAAGCCCCTGGTTTTAAACCCATGGAATGTCGATGCTTTGGTCGATTTACAGAAGGAATACAATAAAAGAATATACACAGTATTGCAACTCCGGCTTCATCCTGCAATTATAGCCCTAAAAAAGCAAATAGAGTCTGCCACCGCAAAAATGTATGATATTGACCTGACTTATATTACTAGTCGTGGAAAATGGTATGATTACTCGTGGAAAGGAGATATGACAAAGTCCGGCGGAGTAGCAACTAACATTGGTGTTCATTTTTTTGATATGTTAATCTGGATTTTTGGCCATCTAAAAAAAAGCACAGTACACCTTAGGGAACCCCACAAGGCTTCAGGATATCTCGAACTGGAAACTGCCAACGTACGTTGGTTTCTGAGTATTGATAGCAACGATCTTCCCAAAGAGGTTCAGGCCAAAGGACAGAGAACATACAGGTCAATAATAGTCGCCGGACAGGAAATAGAATTCAGCGAAGGTTTTACTGACCTGCATACTGAAACCTATAAAAATGTTTTACAAGGCCAGGGTTTTGGTCCAGAAGAGGCTCGCACCTCAATTGAAATAGTTCATCAGATTCGAAATCAACAACTCTCATCAGTGGGAGAAATTCACCCGATTGTTAAACTTAAAAAATTGTAGCTTATGTCAGTTTACCAAGAAATACTTAATGGAAAAGCCTCTATCAGTGTAATAGGATTAGGATATGTTGGGCTGCCCATTGCACTTGAATTTGCAAAAAAAACACATGTTGTTGGGTTCGATATTCGCCAGGACAGGGTGGAAATGATGAAAAATCGCATCGACCCCAGCAATGAACTTGAGCCGGAAGCCTTCAATAATACGAATATCCTGTTCACGGCAAATCCGGAAGACTTGAAAATGGCAAAGTTTCATATTGTGGCTGTGCCAACCCCCATTGATGATCACAGGCTTCCCGACCTTAAACCCTTGCTTTCAGCCACACGTAGTGTGGGGAAAGCACTGAAAAAGGGCGATTATGTGGTTTATGAATCGACTGTTTACCCTAGTTGCACCGAAGAGGACTGCGTTCCTTTGTTAGAGGAACTAAGCGGCCTGAAAATGGGAACCGATTTCAAGGTTGGGTTCTCGCCCGAAAGGATTAACCCAGGCGATAAGGAACATACCATAACCACAATCCTGAAAATTGTTTCAGGGAATGATACCGAGGCGCTGGAGCAAATTGCCCTTGTATATGAAATGATTGTAAAGGCTGGAATTTACAAAGCCTCCAGTATAAAAGTTGCCGAAGCCGCCAAAATTATCGAGAACACGCAGCGCGATGTCAACATTGCCTTAATGAATGAACTCTCGATTATTTTCAATAAAATGAAAATCAATACATTTGAAGTTCTTGAGGCTGCAGGAACGAAATGGAATTTCTTAAAATTCAGCCCGGGATTGGTTGGAGGCCATTGTATAGGCGTTGACCCGTATTACCTGTTATATAAAGCCAAGCAGCAGGGTTACCATCCACAGATCATTGATAGCGGACGATCCATTAACGATGGTATGGCACAGTGGATCGCCAGCGAAATTGTTAAAAAAGTTGTAGGTAGCGAAAAAAACTTGCGTGATTCCAGGGTTTTAATGTTAGGCATGACGTTCAAGGAAGATGTGAGTGATATCAGAAATTCAAAGGTGGTTGACCTTATACGCGAGTTTGAAAGTTTCAAGGTACAGGTTGATACAGTGGATCCGCATGCCAACGCCCATGAGGTGGAAGAGGAGTATGGATTGAAAATTAAGCCCGAGCCAACAGGAAAATACGATGTAATTGTTGTGGCAGTCCAGCATAGTAAGTTCAAGCAATACACCGAGGTTGATTTTAAGAAGTGGGCAGCACCAGAAGCCATTTTCGTGGACATTAAAGGAATTTTTAAAAGCAAGATTAACGATTTAAAATACTGGAGTTTATAATTAATTTTCAGATAAAGGGATTGGGATACAAATAATCAGAACCTTTGTGGGCAATCCTTTTATTTTTAAGACAAGGTTAGCATCGACCCCATGGGAGAGGAAAAGATACTTTGGTTAGAAAAAACCACATCCACCAATGACATTGCTAAACAGTACATGCACAAGCAACAGGGATTCTGTGTAGCTGCGGGTTTTCAGGAATCGGGACGAGGACAGGCTGGCAATAGTTGGGAATCCGATCCGGAAAGCAACCTTCTAGCCAGTTTTATTTTTTCGACCAGGATTAATGCCACTGAAAGCTTCGCCATTTCTATGATAGCGTCGTTGGCAGTTTATCGTTTTATCCTTTCTTATGGTTGTAAAGCAGAAATCAAATGGCCAAACGACATAATTGCAGGAAATAAAAAAATTGCCGGAATCCTTATTGAAAATAGTATTATGGGTGAAATTGTCGATCACACCATTATTGGTGTAGGGGTCAACCTAAATCAAAAAGAGTTTGCCGGCGTTCCCAATGCTACCAGTCTTGGAATGTTAACTAATCATTATTTCGAACCTGAATCTATGGCTCTTGAGTTACAAAGATTTATGTTAATGGCATTTGAAGAGTTTAGTGAACCAACAAACCTGTTAAGAGAGATGTATTTTTCCCTTTTGTTCAGAAAGGAAGGGGCAACCTATGTCGATAGCAATTCTGAATTCCAAGCCATGATTACAGATGTTGGATTCGATGGGAGGTTAACGCTTCAGAAGGAAACAGGAATTACAGAAAGCTATTATTTTAAGGAGGTTCAAATGAAAATATAAAATTACATCAAATTGATTCTAAAAAAAATAATTTTGTGTTTTCTGGAAAAAAAACTCGTTTTTATCGAATTCATGTCATTTCCTTCAGGGATTTTTATATTTTTGCATCCTCAAAAATTGGATAATGGTTCATTCATCAAAGGAAAATGAAGTTAGCTTCATACCTATTGTAAGAATACTGATTAAGAATTGGAAAGTCTTGATATTGACCACTATAGTGGGAAGTTTTATATCGTTGGGAGTCTGTTTACTTGTACCTCCCAAATACAAATCAACCGTAACTGTTTTCCCTGCGAATTTGGGAGCCGTTTCTCAAGTGTTGCTTGATGAACGGGGAAGTAGTAAAGATTACATGGCGTTTGGTGAAGAGAGCGAGTTAGAGCAATTACAACAAATATTACATTCTGACGAGATTCAGAGCAGAGTAGCTGCCACCTTTAAATTGATGGATCATTATAAGATTGACCCGACATCGCGTTACCCCCAAACGCAGCTTCGTAATCGATACGAAAAAAATGTTCATATTCGCAAAACCCGCTTTCAATCTATTGAAATTGAGGTTTTTGATTCTGATCCCCAAATGGCAGCAGATATTGCCAACAAAATAACTGAACTTGTGGACACGGTTTACAAGAAAATACAATCGGACAGAACAAAAGAAGCACTCTCGATTGTTGAGCGAGAATATCAGGCAGCAAGGCATTACGTAAGGCAAATTGAAGATTCATTGGACAAAATACGGGCAAAAGGAATAAATAACTATCGGGCTGAGGCCGAGGTTTATAATGCTGCCTATGCTGAAGCTCTTGCAACCGGCAAAAACGCTGGACTGAAGGCTTTACAACAAAAAATAGAAACATTATCGAAATTTGGAGGGCCATCACTGTCATTGATTGGGGAACTTGAACTTGAGCAAAAGAGAGTAGCACTGCTGCGGGATAAATTGCTTGCCGCCCAAGTCAATGCAACACAAACTATTCCAAGAAAATATGTTGTAAATCAAGCTACCCCCAGTGAGAAGAAATCATACCCAATAACATGGCTTGTAGTTGTGCTTTCAGGAATTTCCCTGTTTGTTATGACCAGCTTCCTGGTTGTATCGTTGAATTCCTCGAAGGAATCGTAAATCAGAATTAAAACACTAATAAATAGAACGTTATGGAAGGCGTATTCAGCAACAAGAACATTTTGTACATTTTTACTAAATGGTGGAAACACCTGATTGCAATAACATTTTTAGGAACAGTCATAATTGGTGCCTCGACCTACCTGATTAAGCCAAAATACAAATCATATGCAGTTGTTTATCCCGTGAACCTGGGAGCCTATTCTGAGGAAAGCTATACCGAGCAGATGGTTGCTATCCTTAATTCACGGGATGTTGCCAACAGTGTTATAACCGAGTTTGGGCTTGACAACCATTGGAGAATTTCGAAGGAAGACAAAACATACAATTCTAAACTCTACGAATATTATTATGATCTGGTTTCCATTCGTAAAACTCCCTATGAATCGGTCGAAATTTCTGTTTTAGACACCGATCCAAAATTGGCATGTGAAATTGTAAACTCTATTTTGAAACACTACAACAACAAGGTAAGGGAAATTCACAAACTGAAGATGTTGGAATATGTAAATGTCAACAGGCAATTGGTTTCCATGTTTGAAGAGCAGGTCGGGCATTCGAACAAGATTTTAGAAACAATTATCACTCGTTCGGGGAATAAAGAGCTTTCTAAGATAATGAATCTGACCAAAGGAGATTCGCGCATTGAGAACGATGAAATAGTATTAAGAACCAAGGATTCCGACGAGGAATTGGATTTGATAAAAGGATACGGCACAGAGTTCTTACGTTATTTTAAAGTTTACCGGGAGCAGGCGTCGGCTATGGCTTCCATCAAGATTGAAATGGATCAACAAATAATAGAAGCAAATAAAGAGATAACCTACTATACAATGGTTTCGTCACCTTACGCTCCTGATAAAAAATATTCTCCAATGCGGGTTCCAATTGCCTTAATCGGTGGATTATCGGTTTTAGTATTGAGCTTTATGGTTTTAGGATTTATTGAGCGAAAAAATATAAATGCCTAAAGCAAGATAATCAGTGCAAAGAAGTAAAGTCATTTTGCTGTATTTTAGTGCTATAGTATTTATAGCATTTGCAACGTATTTTGTTTCCATCGAAAAATTTTATATTGCTGCCCTGCCGTTTGCTTTGGCTTTGGTTTTGGTTGCTGCGTTTTCTCTCGACAAACTGATGTATATCATTGCCTTTCTGGCACCATTGTCAGTCCAGATGAGGTTCTTTATGAGCGTAGAGAATGATTTAAGCCTGCCTATTGAACCCCTTTTGTTTGGCGTCTTGCTAATTGTCTTGTACAAGTTTGCCTTTGAGAATCATTCCTTTGACAAAAAGCTTTTAACACATCCGGTATCCATTGCAATTTACCTGAATTTCGCTTGGATTGTCGTCACATCTTTCACAAGTACAATGCCTTTAATATCGTTCAAATTTACTTTAACACGGTTATGGTATCTTGCTGCTTTTTACATTTTAACACTGCACTTGTTTAAAAACAAAGACAACATATATAAATATTTTTGGTTTTACATTGTTTCGTTTCTTTTTGTAATTGTCTATACATTGGTAAGGATCAGTGGTTTCGGTTTTTTCGATAAAAAAGCAGCAAACTATGTGGTTATGCCTCTTCTTCCTGACCATACTTCCTATGGTGCCATCTTGGCAATGCTTATTCCTTTTATTTTTCTCTGTATTTTTCTAAAGCGCTACAATTCTGGAAAAAGAGTTTTTGTTTTTGCGATAGGGATATTTTACTTGCTGGCTTTAGTTCTTTCCTATACACGCGCTGCGTGGCTAGGCCTGGCGCTTAGTTTTGTATTGTTGATACTACTTGTACTTCGGATTAAGGGAAGAACCATACTTGTTATGGGCGTTGTTGCATTGACAGTCGTCATAACGTTTTTTTCACAAATTGTCATGCACCTTGAAAAGAATCAGCAGGATTCTTCTGATAACCTCAGTGAGCAATTAAGTTCGGTTACCAACATCAGCACCGATGCATCAAACCTTGAACGCATCAATAGGTGGAATTCGGCACTTAGAATGTTCAATGAAAGACCTATAATGGGTTTTGGGCCGGGAACATATATGTTTCAATACGCACCGTATCAATTTACCTACGAACGAACTATCATCAGCACCAATTTTGGTGAAGTAGGAAATGCCCACAGCGAATTTTTGGGACCTTTGGCCGAATCGGGTATATTAGGAACATTGACATTTACCATGATACTGATTTTAACGGGTATTACCGCATTCAGGATTTATCAAAGGGCACTTGAAAGAGAGATAAGGCTACTATCCATGGCTTTGTTCTTAGGCTTGTTTTCCTATTATATGCACGGATTTTTAAATAATTTTCTTGATATTGACAAGTTTTCTTTGTTGTTTTGGGGATTCACAGCAGCCATAGTTGTATTGGATGTGGTTTATCCCAAAGATAAAGGTTCCGAAGTAGTAGCCGGAAAACCGGAATAACCTATCAACCCCCAAAATGGAGCTATTCCGAAATAAATTATTTCTCGTTACAGTTTTACTGTTCATGACTGTTCTTGCCACAGCCACGTACACGGAGAATTTGTGGGTACTGTTAGTGCCCGTGGTTCTGATTTTGTTGACATCTGCTGCCCGGAATGTGCCTTTTTTTGGTTTCCTGATACTGACTTCAGTAGCGCTAAGTGTGCCTTTGTCTCATTTTTACCCCGATATGTCAATTGATGTTTTCCTTCCTTCTGAAGTACTTATATTGGGTTTATTGATTTTACTAGCGCTACGTTTCCTGCATAATCGTCAATTCGACGCTTCCTTATTGAAACATCCCGTATCTGTTGCAATTGTCCTGTACCTTACCTGGATGCTGTTTACATGTTTCACTAGTACAATGCCTTTAGTATCTATCAAGCATTTTATGGCAAGGTTGTGGTTTGTGATTGCTTTTTATTATTTTGCTTATGAACTCTTTAAAAGGAAACCCGAGAGAATAACATATTGGATAGTTGTGTTTACAGTGTCAACTACCCTTGTTATTTTTTATGCCTTGGGACGGCAATATTATTATGGGATTGGGATAAAAAAAATAGCCTATTGGGCAGCATCTCCTTTTTTCAAAGATCACACTTCCTATGGGGCGTTATTAGCCATGTACCTGCCATTCCTGGTGGGATTTACGTTATCTGACATCTATTCACGATGGAAGAGGGTTCTCTTTGGTTTTCTGGCCCTTCTATTTTTGACGGCAACGATATTCAGCTATACACGTGCAGCTTGGGTAAGCCTCATGGGAGCTTTCGTTATTTATTTGGTTGTCAGGTTACGGGTTAGGATTTATGTATGGGCTTTTATTCTAATTTCAGTTATTATTGTTGGAATGCTTTTGTCAAACAATCTCGTTTTCTATCTCGAGCAGAATAAACAGGAATCGTCTATCGAAATCTCAAAACATGTGCGTTCCATTTACAATATTAGTAACGACATTTCTAATCTTGAGCGCATTAATCGTTGGAAATCTGCTTATAGTATGTTCGAGGAAAAACCCATCGTAGGTTTTGGTCCGGGAACATATATGTTTAATTATGCCCCTTTTCAAATGTTTGTCGATAAAACCCCGATCAGCACAAATTCAGGAGATCTTGGAAATGCCCATAGCGAGTATCTTGGCGTTCTGTCCGAGTCTGGGATTTTTGGACTGTTATCCTTTCTGCTCATAATAGCTTATACTTCTGTAACAGCAGTCAGGCTTTATTATCAATTGGAAGACAAACAAACTAAACTTTGGGTAATTTGTTCCTATATAGGGTTGGTAACCTATTATTTACATGGGATCGTAAATAATTTCCTGGATACGGATAAAATTTCGTTACCCTTTTGGAGTTTTACCCTTATCATTGTTTTTATTGACCTTCAAACCAAGGCTAGGAAGAAAATTCAAGTGCAAGAAGAGTAATATCGTCAGCATACGATCCATTTCCCCTGAAACTTTCTAGTTCATTTACAATGCTTTCTATTACCGCTTCCAAGTTCTGTGGTTGCATCAATTCGTGCTCCATTACACCAGTACCAAATTCTTCTTGTTTTTCATTTTCAAGCTCCACTGTTCCGTCAGTGAACATTATTAGTCTTGAGCCGGGGGTAGTAAACTCAACGCCTATGCTTAATGCGGGTATGAAATCGAGCATACCAACTCCAATGCATCCAGTTTGCAAAATTTTTATAGATTTTGTTCCAGCCTGATAGAAAACCGGAGGATTATGTCCGGCATTTATATAGGTTAATTTCTTGCTGTGAGAATCGTATTCTCCAATAAACAAGGTGATGAATTTTTCACCATTAGCATTTTTCATTACTCTCTGGTTCAACTCATGAACAATTTCGTCGAGTTTTCTGTTGGCTGTGAAAAGTGCCCGGAGGTTTGCCTGAAAGTTTGACATTAGTAGAGCTGCCGATATCCCTTTACCGGAAACATCCGCAATACAGAAGCCATATTGGTGGTCATTTAGCTGAATAACATCATAATAGTCTCCACCAACTTCAAAGTGCGGCAAATAATAGGCTGCGGCATTAAAATCAGAATTGTTGGGCAATGACGAGTGACTTGGGATTAGCATTGATTGCATGCGGCTTGCCAAATCCAACTCCTTTTTTAGTACTTCTTGTCGCAGGTTTTGATTATACAAGTTCCGGTTTTCAATTGCAACAACCACTATATTCGTTAAGGTTTGAATAAAATGCAAATGTTTGATTGTGGGGCTCATTCCTGCTCTTTCTTCCTCAATGTCACCAATTAGAAGGTACGCTATAGGCCTTTCATGGTGAAAAACAGGCACCAGTACATCAAAAAAAGTAAGATGGGGGTTCAATGCAATGGTCAGGTTGGTTATCTGATTGTAATAAATAAGATCGTTGGGGACTTTAATTTCGTCGGCAACCCTGTGCGGAACCCCACTAATTAAGAGCCTCTCCCATTTTTCATTGTAATTAAAAAGCAATACTTTCCCAATGTTTAATTCTTCCTTCAGAATAGACAGGAATTTCTCTAAAATCTTATTCACAGGCAGGTTTTCATTAATTGCCAGCGTAAGGTTCAGTAGAAAATCTAACTTAAAATTACAAAACTGAAGCCTTTTCAGGGAGGCCTTTTTGCCTAAATCCGAACTGCCTTTTTCAATGTTCATCTGAAATAATTTTCCGGTTACGATTGATTTCTAAAGGTATGCAATTTTTATTGTTTCTGCAAACGTTTATTTTAAAATATCCCTGCTCATTTTACAACAAAGAACTCTGTCGAGGGGAATACCAGGACAGAGTTCTCTGTAAGAATAAGCATTTATTTTATTTCACCCTTTCCGAGTAAACATACTCTTCGGTATTTACTTTAATTCTATCCCCAATGTTTATAAATAAGGGAACCTTGATCGTAGCACCGGTTTCAACAGTGGCATCTTTTAGTGCTGTTGATGAAGCGGTGTCGCCTTTCAGACCGGGTTCGGTGTAAGTAACCTCAAGTTCTACGTGGGTGGGAAGTTCTGCCGTTAATGGAGTCTCTGTTTCAGCATGAAACACAATCTCAACATCCTGACCTTCTTTCATTAAGTCAACGGACGATATTAGTTTTTCCTCAATAGAAACTTGTTCGTAGGTTTCTTTATGCATGAATACATAACCATTTTCGTCTTTATACAAATATTGATAAGGTCGGCGTTCAATCCTTACAATATCTAACTTGGCTCCCGAGGGGAAAGTATTTTCTATTACCCGCCCATTCTCAAGGTTCTTTAACTTAGTACGCACGAATGCAGCCCCTTTCCCTGGCTTCACGTGCTGAAACTGCACTACCTGAAACAGGCCGTCACGGAACTTGATTGTCAAGCCGTTCTTGATATCTGTTGTATCTCCCATGTTGGTTTAATTTTTTTTTGCAAAAATAGTTGAATAAATCTTTTCTCACCCTAATGTGTTCCTCATTTATTCTATAAGACTCTTGTTTTATTCGAAATATGGTTTTGCTATTTTGGCTTCAAATTCTTTGAGGTACAAAGGATCATCGTAAACCAAATCAGCAAATTGGTTCTTTTTTACTCTGTCCAGCGCAGGTTGTAACATGTATTTAGCCGAGAGTTCCACATCCGTGTGTACTTGTGCGTTTGGATGTAACGCGAATTTTAAAAGTTTGTGTGTACCGTTACCACAAACGTGAATAATATTTTTGTCTAGAAGTTCTTTATAGGACTGTTCTTCAATAATATGTGGTTCTATTTTTCCTTGTAGCTGCAGCTGTGTGTTGTAGCAGGCATGATAAACTTCCATCCTGCGGGCATCAATCATGGCAACAATCCATTCTCCGTCCTTCACTGTTTTGCACTGAAGGCAGGCTTGTGCTATAATTTCGGTTGTTGGGATCATGATTAGTGGTTTCGACAAACCATAACAGAAACCTTTAGCTGCCGAGACGCCAATTCTCAATCCGGTATAGGAACCAGGGCCCGAGCTGACTGCAACAGCATCGACTTCTTTTGGGGTAATACCTGCCGTTCTCAACACCTGCTCAATAAAGACTGTAAGGGTTTTTGAATGGGCATTTTCCACGTCCGATTCAATGAAAAGAACCAGCGACTTGTTTCTGAACAGGGCCACAGAACAGGTTTGCGTGGCTGTTTCGATGCATAAAAGGGTATTCATTACGGTCGGAATTTAGCCCGCAAAGATAATAAAACCCTATAATTGGACTTCAGCACCGCGGTAAAAATCAAGGATTTTGACCTTAACCAACAAATCGTATTTGCTTTGCAGCAGCCTTGATGTAGCTTGGTTTAACTTGTTTTTCTCCAAATTATAGTCAATGGCGCTGATGGTACCGGCATTAAAGCGTTGTTCGGCAAAGCGGAATGATTCTTCGCTGGCATTCACCGCTTGTTTTCTTGCATTGAAGTTCTCACGCGATGCCATGACGTCGTTGTGCGCTGACTGGATTAGCTTGTAAATGTCTTGTCTTGTTTTTTCAATTTCGTTTTCCGCGGTCAATAACCCAACTTTCGCGTTAGCAACATTGGTACGATTCCTGAACTTAGTGAATATTGGGATGGAAAGGCTTAATCCAATCTCTGCCTGACGACGATCTTTTAGTTGCTCACCCACGGGATAGTCAATGGTTGGATTCGAAGGATTGGGATCCGTTGGATTAACAGCTGAACTACTATAAGGAGAGGAGAAGCCCATGCTTAGAGTCAATGATGGATAATACCCTGATTTTGCAATGTTCAGGTCTTCCCTTGTTGTTGACAATTCGCTTTCGGCCATTTTTACTTCTGGTAGGAAAGCCAGTGCTTCCGAATAAATATTTTGAACAGTTAACGAGTCGCACAGATACAACGTAAATTCCTCCAGGTTGGGTTTTTCAATCTCAAACTCACCCTGGTTATAATTCATAAGTTGCGATAAATTTAACAAGGACATTTTTATTTGGTTTTTAAAACCAACCAACTGAGATTCCTCTTCCGCCTTCTGGCTCAGTAAAGACAGCAAATCTCCCTTTGTCATTGTCCCCGATTGAATCAATTTTTCTGTTCGCTCAATTTGTTGCTCCGTAGTTGACAGCTGTTTCGTTACTATTTCGGTTTGTTCCTGATTATAGAGAATCATTAAATAGGCGTTGACGATTTCCAATGTTAGTTGGTTTTTCAGGATTTCGGAGCGGATTTTTCCTGATTCAACCTCCAACTTTTTTTTGTTGGTCAAGTGCATTTTCCGAAACCCTTCAAAAAGATTAATATCCGATGAGGCTCCAATACTAAACGAGGTCACCTGCTCATCAATAAATTTCGATTGATCATAATTGTAGTTCTGTCCGAAATTCCTTGAAAGTCTTGAGGAGGCATTTATGTCCGGCAACAAATCGTACTTCGATTGTTTGTAGTTGTTCTGCAATACAATTTGGTTCAATTCCTGATTTTTAAGGTTCAGGTTGTTTTCAATAGCAAAGTCTATGCAATATCTTAAATTCAAGGTTTTTACCTGTGGCTGGGCAGCCAGAACAGTAAGAACACTAAATAAAAGAAAAGTGATATGCGAAGTTTTCATGGGGAACGGGTTTAAAGGGTTTTGCTTGCAAATCTAATGAAAAACTAAAAAAGAGTGACGTACTTTAACGCAAATAGTTACACACTATTTAGTAAAAAGTAAAAAATCTTTTCACAGGTTGCGAAAAACACCTGTGCTTGGGCTATCGGAAATCAGATGGATGAATTTTATATTACGAAATTATGAACAAATCCTAAAATGAGACAAGAAATCAGGCTTGTTGGAATAATTTTTGGGGAGTAGCACCGTCACGTTTTTAGTCTTGATTTACAAGTACCAATGAAATATCACCTCAAAAAAAACCGACATTTCTATTGTGAGTTTACAAATTATTGTCAACTTTATCCCCGTAATTTTATAATTTTTAAATCAACAAACTATGAAAAAACTGCTAATTTTTGGAGCTCTCTCGATGCTGATGCTGGGCTCAAATTACGCACAAACCAGAATTCCTTTGAAAGCGGGAGAAAACCAACTGCAAGTGGTGAATACTGCAAAGTCAGGACTGTCATTGCAAAACTCGGTTGCCTTCATTGATGTTCAGCTTGAGAAAAGAACAAGCGGCGAAAATGTAGAGCTGGTTATGATGGGTTATGGCAACACCTTCAATGTCGGAAACCCTGATTTACCAGTACTGAACAGGCTGATTGAAGTTCCCGCCGATGCTAATGTAGTTGTTAATGTTGTCGGATACGATGAGGTTACTTTGAAACTTACTGACTTTGACATCAACAAACTGATTGCACCAGCTCAGGAATCAGTTTCAAAAAGTGCCGATCCGGACAAGATACCTTACGTCAAAAACGACCGGGTTTATGCTACCAACGCTTGGTTTTCTAACCCTATGGTTCAATACCATGAGGTTGGTGTTATGCGTGGGGTAAGGATTGGCCGTATTGAAATCAATCCATTGGCTTACAATCCTGTAACGGGCGAATTGAAAATCTTCAATGACATGAAAATTGAAGTTTCTTTCCAAAATGCCAATTTCTCGAAAACCGATGCTCAGAAGGCACGTCTAAGTTCTCCGGCTTTCAACGGTGTTCTTTCAGGATTATTGAACTATACACCAGCCACCAAAGATTTAAACATCAATGGAACTCCCATGAAATTTGTCATTATTTCGCACCGTATGTTCGAAGAGACGTTGGCCCCCTTTGTTGCCTGGAAGAAAAAACAAGGTTTCAATACTATTTTGCGCTTTACTGATGAAGCAGAAGTTGGAAGCACGTCTACAGCCATTAAAACTTATCTGCAAGGTTTGTACACTGCTGGAACCGCAGAGGATCCTGCCCCTTCTTTTGTAATGCTTGTTGGCGACCACGAGCAAATACCTGCCTTTAACGGCCAGTCAGATTCGCATATTTCCGATCTTTATTTTGTAACTTACGATGGCGCATCAGACAGAATTGCCGATGTGAACATTGGTCGTATGTCTGCTAAAAACGTTGGACACCTTGAGCCACTGGTTCAAAAAACATTACTGTATGAGCAATTCCAGATGAGCGATCCTTCTTATCTGTCAAACGCTCTGTTAATTGCTGGTGTTGATGCAGGGTATGCTCCACTCTACGGAAACGGTGCTTTGAATTACATCATTGATACCTATCTGAATCCTGCCCATAATATCAACTCAACCAATATTTTCTATCCTGCCTCTGGTGGCGCAGGCGTTCCTGCACAAATCATTCAAGTGGTAAACACGGGTATTGCCTGGGGTAACTACACTGCACACTGTAGCCCTTCAGGTTGGGCTGACCCCAGTTTCGAAACAGGAGCAATTAGTTCGTTGAACAATAACGAGAAATATGGTTTGTTGATAGGTAACTGTTGTCAGTCAAGCCAGTTTAATAACGATGTTGCTTTTGCTGAGGCTATTACACGTGCTGCCAATAAAGGCGCCATTGGTTATATTGGTGGAACAAACAGTACCTATTGGTCAGAAGACTATTGGTGGGCAACTGGTTATGGAACTGTAGTTCAAAACCCGGTTGAAGCAAACTTCGGTCCCGGTGCTTATGACGCCCTGTTCCACGAAAATTTGGACAACGATGATGTGTATTCAACAACCCAAAGCCAGGTTAACGTTGCTGGTTGTCTTGCTGTTGAAGAGAGCAACTCGACCCGCAAATTGTACTATTGGGAAGTTTATCACCTGATGGGCGACCCAACACTTACGCCGTTTCTTGGCCCAACTCCGGCTATGGAACCCGCTTATTTGAATACAATTCCATTAGGATTGAACTCGTTAAGCATAACCAACCTTCCTTCGAAAGCCTACGTTGCTTTGACAGACGACGGTGAAATTAAATTTGCCGGTTTTGCCAATGCCAATGGCGAAATTGAATTGACATTTGACGCTTTCACAGTTCCAACAACTGCCGATCTGGTTGTTACAGCCCCGTTCTATGCCCCATTCATTGGTACAGTTGACATAATTCCATCTGACAGTCCTTTTGTGGTTTATTTTGGTTCAACAGTAAACGATGCTGACGGTAATGCAAACGCCACTCTCGATTTCGATGAAACTGTTACATTGAATGTTACTCTCAAGAACGTGGGTACTGTTGATGCTAACAATGTTACTGCTACGCTAACCACTGATAGCGAGTTCATTTCTATTCTGGATGCAGAACAAAGTTTTGGTAACATCACAGCCGAAACTGAGGTAAGCTTGACTGACGTATTTACCATTAAGGCTGCTAAGAACACGCCAGACCAAACAAAAGCTGCGTTTACAATCACAGCTACTGATGGCGTAAACGACCCTTGGGTTACCAGTTTTAACCTTACTGTGAATGCTCCATCAATTAGCAATTTAAGCTACCAACACGAAGAGGTTGAAGGAAACGGAAACGGACGCATTGATGCCGGTGAAGTGATCAGAATAACAGTACCTGTCAAAAACACTGGACATGCGACCGGTTATCCAATGACCGCAGCGTTGTTTTCAAATTTGGTTGCTGTGAGTGTTGCGAATGTTGAAACATCAGCCGAGGCTCTTGAAGCTGACGAAACTGCAAACTTCATTTTTGATATTACAACCGATTCTGAAATACCAGTTGGAACTCCATTAACTTTGGAACTACATGTTTTTTCGGATATATTCTCTTTTATTGCGTCTCAAACTTACAGCGTTGGATTGATGATCGAAGATTTCGAAAGTGGTACTTTCGAAGGTTATAACTGGACACAATCAGCCACAGGCCCTTGGACAATTGATAACACAGGAGCTTACGAAGGAACGTTTGCTGCAAAATCAGGTACAATTAGCCACAACCAAAGCAGTTCTTTGAGTGTGACCATGAATGTACCATCAGCAGGTAATATCTCTTTCTTCCGCAAAGTCGATAGCGAATCGAACTACGACAAACTTTTCTTCAAAATTGATGGCACAACTGCCAACGGTTCAGGTTGGTCAGGCAATCAATCATGGGAACAGTTCACTTATCCTGTAACAGCAGGAAACCGTACCTTTAGCTGGGAATATTCAAAAGATGGTTCAGTTTCAACCGGCGCTGATGCTGCCTGGGTTGATGTGATCATTTTCCCAGGTGCTGCTGCAGCCACAAACACTGCTCCTTATTTTGTATCAGAAGATGTTGACAGCGCTGATTGTGATGTTCTATACGAAGCAGAGCTTGTAGCGCAGGATGCACAGAATGACGCCCTTTCCTTTATTGCCGAGTCTTTGCCACAATGGATGACCTTAACTGATAACGGTGATGGAACAGCCTCCTTGTCTGGAGTGCCTACCAGTGCCACTGCAGTTCAAAATGAACAAATTGTAGTGTCTGTGACTGATGGCATGTACGTAACTACAAAAGTTATTAACCTTACAGTGAATGGTATTAACGGAATACCTGCCTCTGACCATGCAACTTTAATGAACGTGTATCCAAACCCATCGGAAGGTAAGTCAACCTTGACCTACCATTTGATGCAAGGAAGCCGCGTTGTTGTTGAAGTTTTGAACATGAACGGACAGAAAATCAGAACCGTTATGAACCAACCCATGACAGCTGGCGAACAACAAACAACTGTAAACTTCGAAGGACTTGCTTCGGGCGTTTATATTGTCCGTCTTATTGCCGGTGATACCACTGACAACTTATACGTAGTTGTAAAATAATCTTTCTTAACTTTAAAAGGGGGAACGTAAGTTCCCCTTTTTTTATCAATCTCAAATATGCGAAGATCAATTACCTTATCATGTGCCTTACTGGCATTTATGTTGCTTTCCACGGTAACATTTGCAAACAAAACGGAAGTAAAAGTCATCCAGTCGAACGAATCTAAAATTGTTCTTCAGGTAACTTTTTCCGAACCTTACCTGCAAGCGGTAAAAACTCCGCGTGGCGAAGCTTTTGTAATCTCAGCCGACAAAGCATATCCACTCCTCTCTACAGGTAACCCCGACGTTCCCAGAGTGGCTGAATCTGTACTTATTCCTGACCTTGGCTCAATGGAAATTACAGCAATTAACATTGATGCGCAAATTGTTGAAAACATGGAGGTTCCGCCTTCAAAGGGAAGCATAGCCAGGGATATAAACCCTAACGATGTTCCTTTTACATATGGCGAATCGTATCAGAAAAACAAATTCTTTCCAGCCAAAGCTGCAAGCCTTGATGTTCCCTATATTTTGAACGATTAGAGGGGACAAGTTGTCGCTTTTTATCCGGTTCAGTATAATCCTGTAACCAAGCAAATGCAAATCAACCGGACGATTGAAGTCACGTTGGTACACAAAGATATGGCTGGAGAAAACGAACTTGTTCGGGCTAAGAATCCTAAGATTAATAATACTTTTGATCAATTATACCGCGACCGTTTTGTAAATTATGCTCAAGGTGCAAAATACACCCCTGTTAACGAAATAGGCAATTTGCTCATTATTGCGCATTCGGATTACATGGAAGCAATGCAGCCATTTATTGCTTGGAAAAAGCAAATTGGTATTCCGACCGAAAAGGTGGAATGGTCAACTATCGGAACTACGGCTGAACAGTTGAAAACCTATGTTCAAAACTATTATGAAACAAATTTTTTAACTTTTCTTCTTTTAGTTGGCGACGGGCAGCACATCCCATCGCCGGTAAAGACATTGTCGGGGACAACTCCCAGTCCGGCATATTGCGATCCATCCCTAGGTCACATTGTTGGTACAGATTCCTATGCTGAAGTTATCGTTGGCCGCTTTTCGGCTGAATCGTTACAGCAAGTTGAATACCAGGTTCAAAAGTCAATCATGTATGAAAGTCAGCCCGACGTTGATGCAACATGGTACAAAAACTTCACATTTATTGCGTCCAGCGAAGGAGGAGGCTCACAAGGTGACAATGGCGAAAGCGATGTTGCGCATTCAAGGGTAATTAAAAACAAATTGCTGAACTACAACTATACAAGTGGTGACGAACTTTTCGACGGTAGCCAGGGGCAACAAGATGCTGCCGGTAATCCCACTTCAGCAAATGTTGGAACAGCTATTAACTCAGGTCGCGGATATATTAACTATGTAGGACACGGCTCGGAGACAGCTTTTGTTACATCAGGATTTGGTGTTAGCAACATGACCTCATTGACCAATAACACTCAATTTCCATTTGTATTTGATGTAGCATGCGTAAATGGCCGATTTGTAGGTATGACATGTTTCGCCGAAGCATTCATGCGTGCCTCGCATGCCAATGGTCCTACAGGAGCTCTGGCAATTTGTGCAAGCACAATTAACCAATCGTGGAATGAGCCCATGGCCGGGCAAGATGAAATGGCCGATTTGGTGGTAAAATCCTACGAGAACAACTTAAAATATACTTACGGGGGCATTGTGGTAAACGGATGTATGTTTATGAACGACAAGTACGCCTCCGGTGGACCCAAAATGACCGATACATGGACAATTTTTGGCGATCCTACTGTCATGATCAGGACTAATACCCCTGTTTCTTTGGATGCATCGCACAATGCGGTTTTGTTTTTAGGCGAAACCCAGTTTGACGTTTCATGCGACATGGAAAATGCCAGAGCAACGCTTTCTGTTGATGGAGAACTGGTTGCATCTGGATTGGTTGTTGATGGTCAGGCTTCTATTCTTCTGAACGAGCCATTTAATGAACCCATGGTTGCAACCTTAACGATTACTGGATACAATGCAATACCTTATGTTGCTGAAATAGAAGTTATTCCTGCTGCAGGGCCTTACGTCGGTATTGATTCTTACCGACTGGAAGGAACCGAGAACGAAACCAAAATTTCCTCTGGTCAGACAGTGTCCATTGATGTAGCATTTAAAAATGTGGGGATAGAACTGGCAAGCAATTGCACAGCAACCCTTTCAACTGAAAGCCAGTTTGTAACTATTATTCAGGACAATGTTGAAATAGGTGGTGTTGCTTTCGGAGAAATTGTGTCACAGTCTGCCGCTTTTACAGTAGAATTATCGGACAGTGTTCCCAATTTAACGCCCCTGGTTTTTACGGTTTCCATATATGACGATGCCGAGAATGTGTGGACAGGGTAAATGCGGCTTATGGCTGTTGCTCCCGTTCCTGAAGTAACAAATATGACCTTTGCCGAGCATTTTGGAAATGGAACCGGACGTATGGATGCCGGCGAAATATGGAAAGTTGATGTAACTACCAAAAAATTCAGGACAGGCAGCTACTCAAACTATCGAAACTGAGTTTTGGAGCAACGATGGATATTCCGGTATTATCAATTCTGTTGAAGAAATGGATCCAGTGGCCCCCGACAGCACTGTCTTAACTTCCCATACAATCATCCTTGATGGGAATATACCGGTTGGACAACGTATTTGGTTCAATGCCGGTTCTAATTCAGGTAATTATTCAAGTGCTGTAAGAAGCGTTTCTCAAGCCGTTGGACTGGTTCTGGAAGACTTCGAATCCAATGGGTTTACTTCTTTCCAGTGGCAGAACCCTGCTTCAAATTCATGGTTAATAGAAAATGCCGCAGACCTCGTTTTTGAGGGCTCATTCTCCATGAAATCAGCCACAACAAGCCACAACCAATCTTCTGAGATTACCTTAAAATACAACGTTAGCCGAGTCGATTCCATTTCCTTTTACAGAAAAGTATCGAGCGAGTCGAACTACGACAAATTATTCTTTTACATCAATGGTGTGCAAAAAGGCGTTTGGGACGGCGATCTTGATTGGGCTCGTTTTGCTTATCAGGTGCAACCCGGAGACAGCCTGTTTAAATGGGAATATTCCAAGGATGGCTCTGTAAGCACAGGTCAGGACAAGGCGTGGGTTGACTATATAGTGCTTCCCGGAACTGGTATGTCAGGCGATAACGTTGCTCCTGTATTTGTAACTAACCCCGAATCGCAAATTATTCAGGTTGCCGAAAATATCTTTTTCGAATATCTGATTGAAGCCCATGATGAAGACCTTGTGGATACAACCCTGGTTATTAGTTGTGTTGAGAAACCGGAATGGCACACATTTGAGCAAACTAACTACACCAATGCAGTTATATCAGGATATGTAACCGCCGCCGATACAGGCAGGGTTGATATAGTGGTGTTGCAGGTTTCGGACACGAAAACAGCGTCAACACAGTATTTCTTTGTTGATACAAAGTTCTATGTTGGCATCAATCAACCGATTGTTTCAATAAGTGTAAAGTTTCACCACGTTGTTGGGTGTAAAGTTTAAGATTTCCCGACTTT
>JBBISE010000009.1:0-74967 GCA_037441445.1 Salinivirgaceae bacterium | reverse complement strand
ATAATTTGGTTGGCATGTTCGTTTCATATGTTTATAATTTTTCGGTTTAAGGTCACATGGAACTTACCATTCGCAAATAATCATGCCCTTGTGTGAGATAATGATTATTTGCTCATGGACGTTTCATATACTATCCTGATTAACAAAAAGCTCAGTAAAGTCAAATTTAGTAACATCAAACAGCCCCTTATCTCCAAGCTTAAGTTTTGGAATAACCAATAAACTCATAAAGGCCAGTGTCATAAAAGGGGCTTGCAGTGTTGATCCAAAATCCTTAACGTTCTTATCGAGTTGTAGATATTTAGTGGCAACGGTGTCAACAGGATCGTCTGATAACAGGCCAGCGACAGGTAAAGGAAGAGTGTTGGTATAATTACCTTGCGCTACCGACAGTCCACCTTTGTTTTCAATAACTGAATTAATTGCTGAAATAATGTCATCATCATTGGTGCCAACAGCTATTATGTTATGGCTATCATGTGCTACGCTTCCGGCAAATGCTCCTTTTTTCAGTCCAAATCCCTGGATAAATCCCAGAGCAGGTTTTGCTCCTTCCTCATATCGGTTAAGTACAACCAATTTAAGGTAGTCATTTTCGGTATCTGAAACACAATTGCCATTTTGCACTTTAACATCAGCCACAAATTGGTCCGTGAAAAGTTGACCATCAAACGCTTTAATAACATTAACTCTTTTTGTTTTAGGTTCAATCAGGATATCAGACTTTGTAACAGGTTTAGCGTTAAACGTGTTAATTACATTGTTTTCTCCCTCATAATCGAAGGTTTTGATACCGTCAAAAACAAGGTTTCCTTCAATCCATGTCTGAAGAACATTAAAACGTTTCAAATTATCGACCACAATGAAATCAGCCTTATCTCCCATTTGTAAAAGACCAACGTCAAGCCTGTAGTGAGTTACAGGGTTTATGGTTACGGCTTGAATTAGATTCCAGAAATCGAGACCCCTCTCCTGCCCCACTCTTATAAGCCTATCTAAATAACTTTTTGCAAAATTTTCCGGATGGAAATCGTCACTACAAAGCATAACATGATCAGGATACAAGTCTATAAGCGGGTACAATTCTTCAAAGTTTTTAGCCGCAGAACCCTCTCTAATGAGTACTTTCATTCCGAACTTGATTTTCTCTTCACCCTCTGCCAGACTGGTACATTCATGATCTGTCTCAATTCCTGACTTTATGTATTGCATTAAGGGTTCCCCTGCTAATCCCGGAGCGTGGCCATCAATAGGAAGGTTACGATCAAGGGCAACTTTAAGTTTGGCCATTACGTCGTGATTTTGGTTAACAACACCGGGAAAATTCATCATTTCTGCCAGATATTTTAATCCATATTGATCAAAAAGTCTGGCAATGTCCTCAACACCAAGTATTGCTCCACTTTTTTCAAACGGTGTTGCCGGCACACACGACGGCACTCCGAACCAAAACTTAAAAGGGACCTTGGCAGCATTCTCGATCATGAACACAACCCCATCCGTTCCGCAAACATTAGCAATTTCATGTGGATCGGAAACAGTGGATACAACTCCAAAACGCACCGCGTTTTGAGCGAACCTAGCTGGGGTTACCATAGAACTCTCGATGTGAATATGAGAATCGATCATTCCTGGCAAAATATATACCGGATTAACATTGTCAGATGGCTGAATATCAAATACTCTACCGTCCTTTATATAAAGTCTTCCTTTTATTATTTTACGACGCAGCACATCTACTATGTTTCCACTTATGACCATTTTTATTGTAATTTCAAAACGCTCCACGTGGAGCATTGAGTTTAACGAAAATATTAGACACAAAACCGTGCTCCACGTGGAGCATTGTAAATATATAAAAAATAACTGATTGTTTAATTAACGACCTAAAAACATCAGTATTACAATAATATCACTAGGATTAACTCCACTAATACTTGTTGCGTCTCCAATGGTTTTTGGTTTTAACCTTTTTAACTTTTGCCTTCCTTCAGTACTTATGCTTAACAATCTATCGTAATCAATTGTTTCGGGGATTGACAATTGACTAAACTTGTGAATTTTTTCAGCATTTGCCTTTTCCTTTTCAATGTAACCTTCGTATTTAAGTTTAATATCGACAGCTTGATATTCTGTTTGGCATAGATCTTCGTGGAAAGAATACAACTCTTTGAAATCGGCACATGATAATTCTGGCCTTACAATTATCTTTGAAATTCTTGTCTTTTGCTGCAAAGGGGCTGAATTCTTCCTTTCCAAAATAGCATTGATATCATAAGGCGAAAAGCTATTCTGGTTTGTATATTGTATAAAACGCTCAATTCGATTGTATTTCTCTTCCATTAAAAGTAGTCTTTCTTTCGTGGCTAAGCCTAAATCAAATCCTATTCTGGTTAATCTTTCGTCGGCATTATCCTGTCTTAGTAATATACGAAACTCTGCTCGACTTGTGAACATTCGGTAAGGTTCGTTAACCCCTTTTGTAATTAGATCATTAATCAGAACTCCAATATAAGATTGATCTCGTCCAAGAATAAATTCTTCTTTGCCTTGAACTCTAAGAACAGCATTAATTCCAGCCATTAAACCTTGTGCTGCAGCCTCTTCGTAACCTGTAGTTCCATTGATTTGTCCTGCAAAATATAAATTCTCAATTGATTTTGTTTCAAGTGTTGCCTTCAAATCAAGAGGATCGAAAAAATCATATTCAATGGCATAACCCGGTCGAAATATCTTTACATTCGCAAATCCTTCGATGCTTTTTAATGCTTTTAATTGCACCTCCCAAGGTAAAGAACTGCTAAAACCGTTTAAATAATATTCAACTGTATTCCAACCTTCGGGTTCAAAAAAAAGTTGATGTTGTTGCTTTTCAGAAAATGTTACAATCTTGTCCTCAATACTTGGACAATATCGGGGCCCAATCCCTTGTATGGTTCCTGTAAATAGTGGCGACTTATGAAAACCAGTTCTAAGTATGTCGTGTACCTTCTCGTTTGTAATGGCAATCCAGCAAGAAAGCTGCTTTAGAGGTACACTCATGTGCGGTAAAAAACTGAAAAGCTCGGGATTTTCATCGCCCTTCTGTTCTGTCAATTTTGAAAAATCAATGGATCGGGAATCAATTCTTACTGGCGTTCCTGTTTTTAACTTTCGTACATGAAAACCAATTTCTAGTAATTGCTTAGATATAGTCGTGTTGTTTCGTTCAGAAAATCTGCCTCCGAATACCTTTGTATCCCCAATATGTATTAATCCGTTCAGAAATGTTCCATTAGTAAGAATAACACATGTTGCCCGAAAAGTAAATCCTATTTCAGTAATAACACCAGCGACTTTAGCGCCGTGAAATAAAAGTTGAACAACATTATCTTGAAATAAATCAACATTGGGCAAGTTTTCAAGAGTGTTACGCCATTCCCAGGAATATAAATGTTTGTCGGACTGAACTCGGGGAGACCAAACAGCCGGACCTTTACTTCGGTTTAGCATTCTAAATTGTATGGCTGCTTTATCTGCCACAATTCCCATAGAACCACCCAGGGCGTCAATTTCCCGTACAATTTGACCTTTAGCAATTCCACCAATAGCAGGGTTGCATGACATGGAGGCAATTTTCTCCATATCCATGGTTACAAGCAATACTTTTGATCCCATTTTGGCTGCTGCAGAAGCTGCCTCACATCCGGCATGTCCGGCGCCAACAACAATAATATCGTATTCGGGTAGCATTAAAATTTATTCAGGTACTGGTTTTCTTTGATGGTCATCTGTTTTTTTTCCTCAGGTAGTTTATCGTTATAACCAACTAGATGTAAAACCCCATGAATGATGACCCTTTTTAATTCATCAACGAAAGAAACACCATAATTTGAAGCGTTTTCAGAAACTCGATCAAAACTTATGTACAATTCCCCGTTAATTATGTTTCCTTTATTTGAATTGAAAGTAATTATATCAGTATAATAATCATGACCCAGGTAATTCTTATTGGTTTCAAGTAATTTTTCATCGGAAGTCACGATAATATTAATAGTGCCGGTCATGTAATTTTCATTCCCTATCGTATATTTAATCCATTGAGAACAACGCCCTTTAAAACCCCAAGGATAGTGAAAGGGTGTTTGGTCCGTATAGAAATTAATCATTATACCAGTTCTTTATACTTTTCGGGGTAAAATTTCAGGCTAAATGTCTTTTGATCTTTAAAGTAATTAAACTCGTCAGCCAATCGTTTCATTAGGAAAATTCCACGTCCATGAGGATTCTGTATGTTCTCAACCTTTGTTGGATCGGGAATTGAATTCAAATCAAAACCAACTCCTTCGTCAGAAATTTCGAAAACAATCTCATTTTCACTGTATCGTATTTTTATGTGTACTAACTTGGTTGGATTTCGTTTATTACCGTGGATAATGCAATTGGTTACTCCCTCGAGGACAGCAATCAGGATATTGCCAAACATTTCATTCCCGCCAATAACATCTCCACAGATTTCCTCAATTAGTTTCTCAATAATAGCGATATTCTTAATCTCGCTATTTATGTGAATATCCATTACCGTTACATCACTTTTCATTTCCAAGGTAATTTTGATACAAATCTAAATAATATTTATTTAAATTCAATAACCGATATTTCATGGTCTCATCAAAGTAGTTAATTCTGAGAGAGTCATCTTTTATTTCAATCGGTTGTGAAATGAATTCCCTTTTATTTTCCTGTGATTCTCTTTTTTCTTCCGTTTTTCTTTCCTGTTCGGCCTTATCGGATTCCAAGAGCCGAGTAATTATTCGTTCCTGCCTGGAAATTGTTTCATTATTAACGGTTTTATTTACAATATCGTTGATATTTTTATCAATCAGGTTGTTTACCTCTCGTAAGAGCTCCTTGGCTGACTGTCCCATATCACTTTGGTTCATCAATTCGCCAATCATTTTTTGCATCTGCTCCTGCTGCGATAAATAATTGCCTAATTGTTCGCTAATTGATTCGCCTCCATTTTCCCCGTCACCCTGCTTTTGTTTCATTTTCTCCAGCAAATCCTTTAACTTACTTTTAAGACCCTGTTGTGTTTTTGCCATATCACTAGGACTTGGCTTTCCTTTACCGGGTTTTGGACATCCCCCACCCTGTCCGGAACTGTTCATGTCTTCTTCTGCTCTTTGAATAGCCTCATCGATAAATAAAAGAATATTATTATAGTGAGAAAGAGATTTAGATTGTTGAACAGTTACCGGTTTATATTGATCACCAATAATCGTCTGACTAATCAACTGATTCATGTTTTCAACACCGGTCATATCTTCGGCTATCATATTTCCTAACATTGGGTTTCGGGTCACTAAAGAATTTATTGAATCTTTTATAAAATACCAATAATTAATTATAGATTTCTGACGAAGGAGTAATCGATTGAACGAAGGTTGCTTATTAGAATGGCTTTTTAAGCTATCAATTAGTTCCTCTTGAGTGTAAGATACCAGTAGCAGATTGGAGCGTATTTGTTTTAAATTGTCAATATCTTCGGCCATTTGACCTTCTAAATTGCTATCCATATTCTTCTTTATTTCATTGGAAAGACTTTTAAGTTTCTCTGAGTTGTTTTTGTTTTCTGTTTTCGATAATTCTTTACCATTGTTTTTTTCAAAACTTAGTTGAATCTCATTCTTTTCTTTATTAAATTCATTTAATTCAAATGGTTTTTGTAAATCTTCATTCTTCTTTAACAACTCTTTATGTTTTTCAAAATCCTTACGTACATTCTCCTCAATTTTTTCTTGATTATCTGTATTCTCAGTATTTGAAAGTTCTTCAGACAACTTATCTAGTTTTTCTGCTATATCATTTATTCCTTTTTCAATTTCATATCTCTTGAGCATCTCAAGATTGCGGTTTAACATCTCTTCTAAAAATTTAAAAGAAAGTTGCTCATTATTATTATTTTTTTCTTTCTCTTTAAGCTCACTTTTCAGTTTTTCAAATTCCTTAAACATTTCATTAAGTTCGTTATCCATAAGCTTTTCCATAAGCTCCTGAATTTGCATCTGTTTTTCAAATAACTTTTTATTTTCAGCATTCCCCTTTTGAAGATTTGAAATTGATTTAAGTTTTTCATTTAAAACTTTCATTTCGTCAAGTAACTTCTTCATTTCGCTTTTACTCTGCGATAATTGATCATGCAATTGGGATTTCTCCCATTGATTAAGTCCCTCGGTTTTAAAACGTCGCTGTAAATCATGTTGTAGAACATTTAATTTCTTCATTAATTCTAATCCTAACGTCATTTTCTCTTTTAATCCCTCGGTGATTTGATTTACTTTTTGATTCACTTTAGAAGCATCAGGAATTTCGAATTGAAAATTTTGAGAACGAGATGTTTTAAAATTGCTAACAGAATCGTTATCAGCAACTTCAAAATAATAATCTAGTTTAGTTATAAAAAACTGCTTACACAATTCAAATAAATTAAGCTGATAATAAAAACGCTGATTAATGATTCCTTTTGAATATGGTATTGGTATACGAATTAATGTATCTTCAGAAGCTAAGACTACATGCAAACCAGTGAACCCATAATCATCAACAATCTGCCCATCAACAATTATTGAAGCTGGAACATCCTGTGAATCATCAATTTTTACAATAATGTTTGGATATTCATCGGGTATCACACTCGCTTGAAAAACAAACTTATCAGTATTCCAGATTTTGCCACTAAACAAGGCTATTTCATATTCGAAGCTATTATGACTTGTATAACTGGCATCGAAAGAATTTCCGTTGCGATTGGTAAATAATGTATCTTTTAGTAGATAAAAAAATAATTTATCAGTATTTCCGGCATCCAAAGTCCATAGAATCTTACTTCCTTTAGGGAAACTAAAATTTCCAACATCCTTGATAATAAATGGATTAATACCAGTATAGGATGGTGGAAAAATTTCGATATTGATTTTTCTTAATACAGGTAAATCTAAAACAACTACTGTAAAGATAGAACTTTGATTCAAGAGATCGTGAAAATACAAACGGGTAATCTGATTGACTTTGTGTAAGGTATAAACCCATACCGAATCATTTATCTTTTGAGCAAAATAATCCTTTTCACCAATCCGTAAATATACTTGTTGTGGTATATAAGAACCCCTTGTCAAAACTTTAAGTTCAATATCTTCGTTTTGCTTAATTTCCAACGTCTGAGATTTAAGTTCAAATTTCAATATCTTATAAGAAATAGAATATGTTGGATTAAATAATCGAATGGCAGCAATTTGAAATACAGAATCTCTAACAGTAAACAATAGTATTGAAAAGGAAAACGATATAGATAAAAATTTAATAATTACTGAATTACTTTTGACTGTAAAAAACTTTTCGAGAGAGAATTTTTTTATCTCGTTCTCTTTTTGAGTTATTGCATTATTTATGATAACTTCAGCTTGATTAAAATTTTTTAATTCTATATATGTCAATAATTTATCTTCTACCTGTGGATCATTGATCAAATAACGCGCTAAAGAAATTTCATCATACCCGTTGATAATTTTTAAATATTTTAAAATAGGTTTTAATAAATATAGATAAATAAAATAGGAGCTTAAAATTAAAAAAAGGAACAATAATAAAAGACGTAATACAAGACTAATTTCAAACGCTATATCAATAAAAAGGAAAAAGAAAAGAACAGGAAACAAATAAATGGAACATCTACTAAGGCCAAACAAAAATTCATTTTTAAACATGAATTTCCGAACCTTGCAAAGTTCCTTATCTATACTTTTATCGAGTATTATTTTGCCCCGGCTAACCATCTTTCAGGATCTAATTTTTCATTTTCTTTCCAAATCTGGAACTTTAAAATAGAAACATCCGATTTTGAATCACTAGCTAATACACCAATAATTTGTTTAGTTGTTACATTCTCCCCTGTTTTCACATGAACGTCAATGAGGTTTGAATAAACAGTAAGATAGCTTCCGTGCCTTATAATTACGACCTTATTCATTCCGGGAATAACAAAAACATTCCTGACTGTACCATTAAAAACAGCTCTTACGGGGCTTGATTTTCCAGTAGAAATGTCAATGCCGTCGTTTCGAACTTTAATACCTGATAGAACAGGGTGATTATGTTCGCCAAATCGTTCTGTGATTATGCCCCTTTCAAGCGGCCAAGGCAAACGTTTTATGTTTGAAGCAAACTGATCGTCAGTCAGCTTCTCTTCCGGCGTCAATTGATATACTTTTGCCCCCTTTTTACTCTTTTCAATTTCATCGGCAATAATCTTTTCAATCCTTCTTTTAAGTTCTTCGGCAAGTTTCTGCTTTTTTTTGATTTCCGATTTAAGTTGCTTTTCTTTTTGCGATAATTCCTTTAACAAAGATTCCTGTTGTTTACGTTCAGAATTAAGCCTCTGATTCTCGCTACTTACTTCTACAAGTAAATTTTGTTTTTCTAATTTTAATTCTTCATAGCTGGAAACCCGTTTTTCCAAGACAGTTTGCGTGGCTTCTATAGATTGTATTTGTGTTTTTCTGTACCGCGAATATTGATTCAAATACTTAATACGTCTGTAGGCCTGATTAAAGTCAGAACTTGAAAGTACATACATCATTTTGTCATTCGTTTGTTTTGTTTTATAGGCTTGATAAATCAATTTCTCGTATTCTTTCCTCAGTGTTTCGAGATCGCTTCTGAGACTGGCAATAACATTTTGTTCATAAACTATACTATTTTCTATTTTTTGAATTTCAGTTTTAATTTGAGAAATGTTTCTTTGTCGCAGTTCAATTTTTTTAGTAGTTATAATATACTCTTCTACTGATTTTTGTCTTTTCTCCTGGGTTGTTTTCAATAAATTGTTGGTAAACTCTATATCTTCCTGTGTTTTTTTTCGCTCATTTTCCAAATCCTTCCTATCCTGAGCAATTAAAACAGAGACCGAAAGAAAAAAAAGAGACGCTATTAGATATTTAACGTTGAGATACCAATACATAGAATATTACTTTAAGGGTACAGTTTCAAAACGATTAGGAACCCTAAACGGTATTTTAATCTCTTTATCAAGTGTTATTTTATTATAAACGAGATTTAATACTGATTTGCTCTGCGAATCTTTGGTCCTGATAATTATTGATTGCGGAAAAATCCTATCATCAATAGTTATATATCTATCATATGATACAGTAATTGTAATTGGACTTAATGCTTTTACAATTTTAATTTCCTTAATTTTATACGATTGAGAATCAATCCTTAGATTACTCGTAAAATCTTTAAAACGTTCATTTACCTCAAATTCTCCAACTTCGTTTTCGACAATTGTTTCGTCAATATTAGTTGGTTGATATTCATCAGGTAATAGAAGCGTACTAGTTAAAATATTTTGTAGAATATTAAAATCCAATTCACTACCAATAACATTTTTTGTATTATGATAATTTCCAAAATAATACACTTTCTCGTGGAAATTAATCAATCTTAAAGAGTCTTTTTCGAAAAGCGCCCTGGCCACTTCAATACCAAGAGCTGCATTAATGGTTACCCAAATAGCACTGTCTCTAAGAATACGAATTGTACCGTTAAAAGAATTTTCTACATTACCCTTTTCAAAACTGGCAGCGTATTTTATGCTTATATTATCAAAGGAAGGATTTTTAACAGTTGCAAAATTGAATAACTCTTTTTTGCTTATATGCCTCATTTTTATAACAGTATGTTTTCGTAGAGTACTGCAAGAACTAAAAACTGCTATGATTAACAAATAGGCAACAAAATATTTTCTATTCATGAATAAACTCCTTTCTTTCTATTTTTAGATCTAAAATTTTTGAATTTTCTCCTCTTTCTTTAGCTTCCTTCCAGGTAGAAACAGCTAAATCAATTTTGCCATTTTTAAAAAGGATATCTCCATAATGCTCAAGAATTACCCCACTATTGGTACCGCCATTTAATATGGCTAATTCAATATACTTGAGAGCATCTGAATATCTTTCAAGACGAAATAAAATATATGCATAGGTATCTAGGTATGTGGAATTCTTTGGCTCTTTCTTAATAGTTTTCCCACTCATCTCCAAGGCCTTTTCTAAATGTAATCCTTCAATAGATAAGTAATAAGCATAATTATTTAAAGCAACAATATCGTTTTGATCATTTTCAAGAATCTCATCATAAAACTTGAAGGCCTCCTCTTTTCTTTTCATTTTGTAAGTAACTTCGGCAAGATAATGTAATATCTGAATTCTGTCCTTATCTAATTTTCCGGTAATTTTCAGTGCAAAAATAAAATCATCGTAGCTCTTTTGTAATTCCTCTGTTTGCAAATAACCAAAACCGCGCAAAAGGAAAAGATCTTTTTGGTTAGGAAAATAGATAAGTGCAGAGTCGGCTACAGAAACTATTCTATTAAATTCCTTTTCTCTCTCCAAAATGTAGAGCGTAAAAAGCCATGTCTGCAAATTAGATGGCTTGATATTTAAACTTTTTAAAAATAATGAAATGGCTAATTTTGAGTTTCCATTACGGTATTCCGTGTTTCCGTAAAACTGAATTATGTCAGGATTTTCAGGGTACTGCTTATAGAGCGAAACTATGAATTCATCGAATTTCTTAATGTTAAAACCTTTTACTTTTTCAAAAGCTTGAGACAATTCGGAAATAATGCCCAATTTTAGATTTAACTCTATTCTTGTATTTTCAATAATTTTAGAAGCAATAGTCATGACGCTTTGGATGTCATTTCGTTGCAGAAAAATCTTGATTTTTCCGAGTAAAGCTTGTTCATTATTAGAGTTATAACTGAGCAATCGGTCATAAATTTCTAGCGCTTTATCAATTTTCCTAGTGCTGGAATAAAAATCGGCCAAAATTAAATTAGCAAATTCGTTCTTAATGTCGGCACTCAAAACATTTAATAAATATTTTTCAATATTTTTGTACTTACCCTTCTTAACGAATGACTGATAACGATTTATAATTATTTCATCGCTAAAACCAAATTTCTTTTCAAATAAATCAAGATATTTATTTAATAAAGTATATTTTTCATATCTGTCAAGAAAACGGAAGTATTCATACCACAATTCGACATCATTATTCCAGTTTTCTAGCATATATTCATACATTTTCGAAGAACCTTCAATGTCTCCCTTTAGGTCTAACGACTGGGCGTATATGTGAGCATACCATATATTTGAAGAATTTGAGTCAAAAGCTCGTTTAGAATGGAAGGTTGCTTTTTCATACTCCTGATTTTTAAGGTATATTTTTGCAAGTTCATAATGTGCAGTTGCGTGATTTGAATCTGATTTAATGATTTCCTCATATTTCTCTATTGCAATCGGAAATGCTCCATATAAAATATCCCTTTTTGCATCAACAATTTTTTGATTATACTTTGAGTCAGGAATATGCTGGATCGTAACAATAGTCTTCTTATTCACATTGCATGAAATCAGAAAGACTAATAGAGAAGACAGACCTATGATTTTATATTGTTTCATTGTTCTATTTATTAATTTCCTAAATTCCAGTATGCCCAAAACCTCCTGCATTTCTATTTGTAACATCAAGTTCAATTGATTTTATCCATTCAATTTTCTCGTATTTAGCAATTACCATTTGGCAAATCCTATCGCCTGAATTTATTATAAATTCTTTATCAGAGTGATTAATTAGAATAATTCCAACTTCTCCTCTATAATCAGAATCAATAGTTCCAGGAGAATTAAGAACTGAAATTCCATTCTTTAGAGCTAATCCACTTCGGGATCTTATTTGTGCTTCGTAACCATCAGGAAGTTCAATGTAAATTCCTGTTTTTATTAATTTTAATTCGCCTTTGCCAATAGTTTGTGGCCCATGGGGCAAAAAAGCACAAACATCCATCCCGGCACTTCCGTTAGTTTGATATACTGGAACATTGGCGCCCTCTTCAACCCTAATTTTAATGTTTACCATAATTGAAAATTTTATCGTGTATTTCGCGGTTGGTAAAAACTACAAAAATAATATAAGCAATCAGTAAAACGGCGTTAAAAGAAAATTTTAGGTATAAATTATCGAAAGGCAAATAATTTCCAACTATAAACACCAACATAGAAAAGAGGGCCAATTTAAGCATATACCCGTAATTATAGTTTATAGGATAATGTTTTTGACCAAAATATACAGTAAGAATAAACATTACAAAGTAACATAAAAGGGTAGCAAAGGCTGAACCGGTATAACCAAACAATGGTATCATAATTATGTTGGCCAGAATAGTTACAGTGGATCCAATTAAAGCAAATATAGCTGAGAAGTATGTTTTATCAGTAACTTTATACCAAACAGCCATTGTGTAATACATACCAAACAAAAGATTAGCAAGTAACACAACGGGTACAATATGCAAACCCGAATGGTAATTTTCACTAATAAAATACTTAAAAACATCAATGAATAAATTCACAATCAATAAAATAAATAAACCGAAAATTAAATAATACTTTGAAATTATTGCGTATCTAGATTTACTTTCATCATAACCATATACTTTAAAGAAAAAGGGTTCCAGAGCATAGCGAAACATAGAATTAAAAATGGTAATTAAAGCAGCTATTTTATAGTTGGCTGAATATATTCCAATTTGTTCGAAAGCAGAAATATTTTTTGGTAGTAAATATTTGAGTAAAATTTTATCAGCCACCTCATTTATCATACCCAATATACCACTAATCAAGATTGGTGCAGAATAGAAAAACATCTCTTTGAATATAACAACATCAAATTTTGAATAATATTTTCTTGTGTTAGGGATTAGCATTAAGAATGTTATGATATTGGCAATCAAATTAGCTTTGAACGTATATTCCAAAAGGTTCTGACTGTCATAAATCATCGAAAAATCCCAGTTATAGGTACTTATAAGTAAAGGTATCAGCCAAAGATAAAAGAGGTTGACACTTATATTAACCAAAACATTTATAATTTTCAGAAATGCAAATAAACGCGCTTTTTCATTATACCTCAACGTGGCAAAAGGTATTGCAGAAATTACGTCTAAAGAAATAATTCCCAAAAAATAATACAAATATTCAACTTTAATTATTCCAATAAGTTGTGAGATTCTATCCGCATTAAAAAGAATAATTATTGAAAAAAGAAAAGCGTTAATAAACAGAAATACAAACGACGTAGTAAACACTTTTTCAATTCCTTTGGATTTGGCATATCTAAAAAAAGTTGTTTCCATTCCAAAAGTAAGCAGGATAATCAAGAATGCGCCGTAAGAATACAAATAAGTATGCGTACCATAATCTGATATGGAAGTAAGAACCCTTGTGTAAAAAGGAGTTAATAATATATAATTAAGTATTCTTGGAACAACAGAACCAAAACCATAAATGGCAGTTTGACCAGCTAATTTCTTAAATTGGCTCATTAGAAATTTATAAACTCAGGTTTAGCATTCTTTGTAATGGTTTTAGGGCTTGCAATCGCAAAACCTCAGGAATGATAATTTCAGGTAGCTCGTATTTCAATGAGAGATAAATCTTTTTCAAGGAAATCATTTTCATAAAATAACAATCATTGCAAGCACAGGTTGAATCCTCAGGAGGCGCAGGAATCAATAATTTATCAGGGTTCTTTAACCGCATTTGGTGTAAAATTCCAGATTCAGTGGCAACAATAAATTTTTTTCTATCCGATTTATTTACGTGATTCAATAATGCAGTGGTGCTACCAACAAATTTTGCTAAAACCAATACATCTGACTGACATTCAGGATGTGCTATAAACACAGCGTCAGAATTTTCATTCATTAAATTAACAATACGTGGAAGGCTGAACTGTTTGTGAACGTGGCAGGCACCATCCCATATAACCATTTTTCGTCCGGTGACTTTTTCAATATAGGTACCCAAATTTTTATCCGGAGCAAAAATAATCTTCTCATCAGCCGGCAAACTTTGAACAATTTTAATGGCGTTACTGCTCGTACAAATTATATCGGAAAGCGCTTTAACCCCAGTTGAGCTGTTAACATAAGTAATAACCGTATGACCCGGATGCTTGCCAAGAAATGCGCGGAATGCTTCCGGCGGACAGCTGTCAGAGAGCGAACAACCGGCATTTAAATCGGGCATAAGTACCTTTTTAGTCGGATTTAATATTTTTGCAGTATCGGCCATAAAGGTAACACCAGCAAAAACAATAATGTCGGCATCGGTTTTTTCAGCTGCTTGTGCAAGGGCGAGACTGTCTCCTAAAAAATCGGAAATATCTTGTACTTCAGGCGATTGATAAAAGTGTCCCAAAATAATAGCGTTCTTTTCTTTTTTCAGTTTCTTTATTTCGGAAACCAAATCAATATCTTTGGGAAGTTGTTCTTCTCCATATCCGTTTTTAAACATTTCATTATTGATCATAAAAAAGTCTTAAAAATTAAAAACTGGTATGATGATGATGAGGTGTTAACAGGGTTGAAAAATCGCGTAACTTTTTCTTGCAAAAATCATTCTAAACATTTGATAAAAGTTTATTAACAGAAGTTTTGATAAAACAGGCCTCAAAATTAATCAATTGCTACGGTTATTCACACTTGTTGATAAACTTTCTGCAAACCGGTTAAAAACAGTTAGGCAATGTCACTCCGGTTGATTAGTGGTTAAAAAACAGCTGTATTTTTTGGGCTAACTTATTTGGATATTCAAAAGGAAGCCTGTTTATACAATATATTCGAAATGCCAAAAAAAGTTTTCGGTTTTTATTCACATTCCGTAAACACTGGTTTAACATTTGGGTAACATTTAGAGTAGGTGTAAGAATTGTCAATATCTTTGGTCGTTAATTTTCCCTGATTTGACTCGCAGAATGGCATTTTTGGAATTAATACTTGGTAAATTAATTTGTGTGAACGCTATATTTTTTGAAGGGGCGTTAACATCGAAGCAGGAAAACCTTGAAATTATCGTAACTTACGATATAGAAACATGAACCGCTATTAACTTAAATAACAAAGAAGTATGAAATCAACCATTATGGTATTAATTGCTGGCAGCGTTTTATTGAGTAGCTGTAGCTCTTTTTATTAACTAATTAATGTTAGACCTTCGGCTAAATTGAAAGAAGTATCGTATTCGCTAGATGCGCCTAATCCGCTTTTTGAATTTTATTATTCTGACACTACAAACAATGATTTTCTGAAAGAATTGCGTGAGAAATACCAAATTTCCTTATTAATATCGGAAAGTAAAAACGATTTTGATAAAGTACTGGCAGTACTTGAATGGACTAGCAAACAGTGGGAACATAATGGAAGAAACGTTCCAACAAGGCAAGATGCACTTACTATTTTACAAGAAGCAAAAGAAGGAAAAAAATTTCGCTGTGTGGAGTACGGCATTGTGACCACAGCTGCCTTAAACAGTATTGGCCTAAAATCAAGGACGTTAGGTTTAAAAACAAGGGATGTTGAAAAAGTAAGAGTTGGTGCGGGACATGTTGTAAGCGAGGTCTATCTGAAAGAGTTTAAAAAGTGGATATTCATAGATTCACAGTTTAACATAGTTCTTACAGTAGATGGCGTTCCTCTAAATGGTGTGGAATTTCAAAAGGCAATATATAACAAAAACAATAAGTTAAGGCTTATAAATAATCAGGGAGAACTTGCAGAAGAAGATGCAGGACAGTACATTCAATGGATTGGGAAATATCTGTTTTTTTTCGATATCTTGTTTGATCAAAAATCAGCGGACAGCAACAAAATAATGGCAATAAACGGAATGACGAAAGTAACCTTAGTACCAATTGGTTATAAAGAACCTAGGATATTTCAAAGGAACAATGAAATAGATTACAGCTACTACACCAGGTCTTTAAATGATTTTTATCGGGAACCGAAATAGGAACAGAATACAATAATGCCAGTGAAGGATTGACAAGTCAACCGTTCGGTCGTCAAACTATCAGCTTGGGTATGACACTAGGAAAAGATTTGCAGATTGCTTTTTTTTTAAACCAAATATTTGTTTATTTTTGTACAAGCAGTTAAGAAAACCCGATTACAGGATTTTATGGCAAAACGACAATTCGAATCGGCAAGAAAAAAGATGTCCTCGTGTACGAAGCATGCGTTTCCATAAAATAATAAATACCCAGTTAAGATGAGCCGTAATTTTGACAGTTTTGAGATCAAAATCGTTGAGTACAATGGCGAAGAAGATAGAATGGCCATTGTGTTGCTCATTGATCAAAACGGTCATGAATTGGAACAGATAAAACTAAAATTTGTTACCGCCAACATGGCTATGGAGCAATTAGAGAAAACAGGTTCTATTGTTTATGAAAATTGCTACATCGAAGAGTTAAATTTGCTCAATTATAGACAGATACAGGGAATTGCTCCTGACGAACTGATATTGTTAAACCAGTTTTCACTTAAAAATTGTTTTTTGCACAATGAACAAAATGATTTGAATTTATCTCATATTGGAGTAATGGGTGAGCCGGCAGATTTTTCGCACTCTATATTTTATGCCCCTTCTTTCACGTTGGAGGGAGCAAAAGTTCACTCAGGCTCAGTTAATTTTGAATATAGTTTATTTAGGGCTAAAACGGTTAATTTTCAGGAACTTGAATTAAAAAATACTTCAATTAGTTTTAAAAATGCTATATTTAAAGAATGTAAAGTGAATTTTCAGCGCACCCACTTTTTTGGAAGGGCGACCATTTTTACAAGCGCCGAATTCACCGATGGACAGGTAGATTTTTCCGATTGCGAATTTCAATCAAGCGAAATCATGTTTGATGTTCTGCGTTTTGGAAATGGAAAAAAGAATTTTAGTAATGTAAATTTTGGCGACGGAACGGTTGTTTTCGACAAGTCCGAGTTTTGTTCCGGTGATGTTTTATTCAGAAATGTCCAGTTTGGAAATGGGGCAATAAGTTTCTCAAGAGTGGACTTTGGCGATGGAGGCGTTGATTTTGTTGGATCAGAATTTGGAATTGGCGAAGTAACCTTTACAGGGACTGATTTTGGTAATGGCAAAGCAAATTTTAAACACGTTATTTTTGGTAATGGACTTACTGATTTTCATTTCGCTCGTTTCGGTGAAGGTGACATTGTATTCGATCGAGCACGATTTGGAAACGGAGGTGTTGATTTCCGTGCCGTAGAGTTTGGAAAAGGACGTATAAGCTTAAATAGGGTCTCCTTCGGAGCAGGTGATATTATTTTTGAGGCATCAAAGTTGGACGAAGGATCCGTTGAACTCAAAAGATGTGATTTTGGCTCGGGAAAAATTAACTTTGACAGCCTTGAATTTGACAAAGCCTCGTTAAGTTTCGATGACGTTGATTTTGGGCAAGGACTTGTCACATTTCGCAGGGCAAGAATTGAGAAACTGACTTTGAAAAGTTGCCACATAAATAACTTTTTTGATTTGCGTCTGGCCTATTGTGGTAAGCTCGATTTGAGTGGAACAATTATTAAAGATGTTATTGATTTACACCCCCATGATTACCGTCCAGAAATTCAATCGCTTGAAATGGCAGGAATACGGTTGTTGGGACGAATTTATATTGATTGGCACCAGGTAAATCTAAAGGAGCTGATTTACAAGCAAGAAACTAGTTATAGAACTAAGGCAGACCAATTTAGATTATTGAAAGAAAACTTTAATGTTATTGGTCACTATGATGAGGAGGATCTTGCCTATGTTGAGTTTAAAAGGACTTTTGCAAAAGCACAACTACTGGAAAAAACTGCTGAAAAACCAAAAAAAAAAATTATTTATAAGATACAGCATTTTTTCCAATGGTTGGTTTTCGATTTTATGGGACATTATGCAACCAATCCAATACGCGTTTTGAAGAGTACCTTGTATGTGTTTTTGATATTCAGCTTTTTGTACTATATTTTACCATTTTTTACCTCATCAGACATCCATTCATCACTTTTTCCTCCTGATGATCCAAGGCAGTTGGGACCCATTGCCAAAGCATTATACCACAGTGTAATCACATTTTTCACTATTGGCTACGGCGATTATTATCCCGCTGGTTATATGCGTATTCTGTCAGGGCTAGAAGGCTTCATTGGCATGTTCATGATGTCTTATTTTACAGTGGCATTTGTGCGTAAGATGCTCAGGTAAAAAAAGGGGTAATGAAGAAACCACATCCCATGAAAGCATCTTTTATTTTACGATTACAAGATCAGCATCGCATCGCCGTATGTACCAAAACGGTATTTCTCTTTGATGGCCTCGTTATAGGCATGCATAACCAGGTCGTAACCGCCAAATGCAGTTACCATCATTAAGAGCGTTGACTTTGGAAGATGAAAATTTGAAATCATGCGGTTGGCAACAGTAAAGTCGTAAGGAGGAAAAATGAATTTATTTGTCCAACCATCGTACGCTTTAATATTTCCCCCGGTTGTGGCAACTGTCTCTAACGTCTTCATTACCGTAGTACCAACGGCACAGACGTTCGCCCTTGCTTTTTGTGTATTGTTAATTACATTAACCGTTTCGTCGCGTACAATGACTTGCTCCGAATCCATTTTGTGTTTTGTTAAATCTTCAACTTCAACACTACGAAAATTACCCAAACCAGCATGCAAGGTTATGAATGTTTTTTTCACCCCGAGAATTTCGAACCGTTTCAAAAGTTCGCGGCTGAAATGCATGCCTGCTGTAGGTGCTGCAACAGCACCTTCATTAGCTGCAAAAATGGTTTGGTATCTTTCCGCATCTTCAGGTTCCACCTGACGGTTTATAAATTTTGGCAACGGAGTTTCTCCAAGTGAGTACAGTGTCTTTTTAAATTCATCGGCAGGGCCATCATACAGGAACCGCAATGTTCGGCCACGTGATGTGGTGTTGTCTATAACTTCAGCAACCAACGAATCGTCGTTTCCAAAATATAATTTGTTTCCGATGCGTATTTTCCGGGCAGGATCAACCAATACATCCCATAGACGCTGATCGTGGTTGAGTTCACGCAATAGAAACACCTCTATTTTTGCCCCGGTTTTTTCTTTGTTGCCGTATAAGCGTGCTGGAAAAACTTTGGTATCATTGAAAACTAAAACATCGTTTGCCTTAAAATACTGAAGCAATTCCCTGAAAATTTTATGTTCCACCTGTCCGGTTGACTTATTCACAATCATAAGACGCGATTCATCGCGGTTTGGCGCCGGGTTTAATGCTATCAGCTTGTCTGGCAGCGTGTAATGAAATTGTGATAACTTCATAGTCGTATATTTGATTTATTGTTTTCTATTAATAACTTGTCTATCAATGTTGTCATGTTTACACAAAAGTCCTGGGCGTCAACAGCATTTTCAACATTATAACTGCCAATTGCCGTACGCCGAAGCTGACTAAGGTAACCACCATTATTTAGTAACAGCCCGATGTCACGGGCTATTGAACGTATGTATGTGCCTTTTGAACACAATATCTTTAAGGTTATTTCTTCGGGCGAAAAGTGTAAAAGTTCGTTTTTGTAAATAGTAATTTCAACGGGATCAAGCTTTTTGTCTTTACCTTTCCGCGCCAATTCGTATGCTCTTTTGCCATCTATCCACTTTGCCGAATATAATGGGGGCTCTTGCATTACAGAGCCTTTAAGGCTTTCAAGTGCCTTTAAAACAAGCTCCTCAGAAATATTGTCAATCGGCCAGGTTTGATTAATTTCGGTTTCCAGATCAAACGAGGGAGTTGTTTTTCCCAATGCAATGGTTGCGACATATTCTTTGGGCTGATTCTGAATTTGTTCAATGTTTTTGGTTTGTTTTCCAGTACAAACAATTAAAAGCCCGGTAGCCAAAGGGTCAAGAGTTCCTGCATGACCAATTTTAATTTTCTTTAGTCCCAGGTTTTGTTTCAAATGCCATTTGATTTTATTAACAACGTCAAAAGATGTCCATTTATATGGTTTATCAAATAGCAGAATTTGTCCTTCCAACAAGCTCTCTTTCAGCGCATCAAGCTGGTTTTCGCTCATGTTTGAGGTCTTTTTATTCACAACCACTCCACGATCCAACATGTTATTACCTCGTTAAAAATAAACCCGTATCAGGTGTTATAGTGTAAATAGAATAGTCAAAGCCCCTACTACCGAACAATAAAGAGCAAAATATTGTAAGCGCCCCTGAGTTACTATTTTAATCATGAATTTGCAGGCCAAAAGACCGACTAAAAATGCAACTATTGCTCCAGTTATGATTGACATAACTGGAATTGAACTATCGGTCAGGTTTCCCTTTGTCAAATCAAGTATATTTTCCCCAAGAATGGGGATAATAATCATTAAAAAAGAAAAACGGGCGGCTTTAGCACGGTCAATCTTTAACAACAGAGCCGTGCCTATTGTTGCGCCGCTGCGGCTTATACCCGGCAACACGGCAATGGCTTGCGAGATACCAATAATAAATGAATCTATATAACCCACTTCACGATTTCCACCTTTGAAGCGCCATGCAAAAAACAACAATGCTGCTGTTACCATGAGCATGGCCCCAATGAACACCAAATTAATTGATTCAAATAAATTTTCGATGTAATCTTTAAAAAACAACCCAACAATGGCCACAGGAACCATGGAAAATATTATTTTAGCTGAAAACTTAGACTCCTCGTTCCATTTAAATTGAAACAGACCCTTTATAAGCTCAAGAATGTCGTTTCTATAAACAACGATTGTGCTGAGCACTGTTGCCCCGTGTACTGCCACAGAAAACATCAGGTTATCCTCAACGGGTGTTCCAAGAATTGCCTCACCAATTTTCAGGTGACCTGAACTTGATACAGGCAGAAACTCTGTAATACCCTGGATCAGACCTAGGATAAATGCCTCAAGAATATCCATTGTATCTATTGATTGCCTGTTTGATTGCGCATAATTACCCAAATATTAAACACAAACCCTAAAATTACAATAATTGGGGCAAGCGTTATTCGTGTAAACGAGAACATTTCAGGTGTTAGCGAAGCATCGTTGTTGGGATACCAAATTTCGGATGAAGAAGGAGTGCCCCCAATCATGAATATGAAACCCAGCACAACAATACCAAATCCCAATAAGAGCAAACGTGCATTGCTTTTTGAGATTGCAAAATCTTTTTCATTCATTGTATCCATAGTTCTAAGATTAAAAATATAATCGATCGGCTTTCATTCGCAGGTACTTATTTACAGCAAATACAGTCGATAAAAAGCTAATTGCAACACCTAGGGCTATAACAGCCCCATACAGCAACACCAACAGTTCAACGTTGTCAAATATATGTACTTCAGGAAATTCCTTGTTACTGATATAAATTAAACCACTGAGCATTAACACAGCCAACAGCCCACTGAGGATACCGTGAACAAGGCCGATTTTAATAAAAGGAAGGCGTATGAAATTTTCTGTTGCTCCAACAAGATTCATTGTTTTAATTAAAAACCGTTTCGAATAAACCGCAAGCCTGATGGTGTTGTTAATCAAAACCAACGATATGAAAAGCAGCGTTAAAGCAAAGCCCAGAATAATGAGACTTATTTTCCGGATGTTTTCATTGACTAGTGAAATGAGGTTTTTTTGATACCAGACCTCTTTGATTTGCTCTGAACTTTTAATCCTGCTTTCAATGGCCCTTATTGAATCGTTGTTTGCATAATCTGCGGCAAGTTTTACTTCAATGGAAATGGGAAGAGGGTTATAGCCTATAAACTGGATGAAATCTTCGCCCAGCTCATCCTGCAATTCTTTGGCAGCCTGTTCTTTGCTGATATATCGAGTTGAGCGAACGAAAGGTTGTGTTTCGAAACTTTTCTGTAACCTAAGGATGTCAGCTTCCTTGATATAATCATGCAAAATTATGCTCATCCCGATATTTTCCTTGACGTGCACACTTATTTTGCGTGCGTTTACAATCAGCAGCCCCATGAAACCCAACAAAAGGAGAACAAGCGTAATGGATACAATGGTGGTGATATAGGAAGTTTGAAGTCTTCTAACCGATTGTTTGTCTTCGCGCACGTTTATTCCGGAATATAAATTTAAAAAAATCACTGTCCGTTGACATCGCTTTCATCAGGGCAGATCACCGGACTGTGCAAAAATAGTACATTTGAAAGCCAAAAGCAATAGATATCAGTCATTTTGGTGTTTTTAACCCAATTTTAACGTTTACGGGGTACAAAAAGGCGTAAAAATACGCTTGTTTTTGGTGGAGAAAATGATTATTGAATGCTTGTCAGGTCGGTTTTTTTTACCACAGAGACACGGAGCGCACGAAGCTACACAAAGGAGAATGGTTGATTGGGTTGAGCTGTTGTTAGGTCTTTTTTCCTCATAGCTAAAAGCCTAACACCTAACCCCTATATTCCCCTACTTGCTTTTCTTGTTATGTTCAGTAACAAACTGATCAATAGCCATAATCATTGACGGGGCTTTGGGTGTAGGAGCCTCAATATTAAGTGTCAGGCCGGCTTCCCGCACTGCTGTGTGTGTGGCAGGACCAAAAGCGCCAATTTTTTTGTCGTTCTGAACAAAATTGGGAAAGTTCTCAAACAAGGATACAATTCCTCCAGGAGAGAAGAAAATAATGGCATCGTAATTATCGAGATTTACGTCTTTAAGGTCACTGGATACGGTGTGGTATAGAACAGCTGAACGGAACTTGATTTTTTCCTTTGTTAGTTTATTGGGGATTTCGTGGTTGTGAATATCGGAAAGTGGAACCAGAAAATTCTCGGTCTTGTTTTTTTGTATCAGTTTTGTGAGATCGTCAAACTTTCCATTTCCAAAAGAAATTTTCCGTTTTCGGTAAACAATGTACTTTTGAAGATAAAGAGCTGTTGATTCCGATATACAGATATACTTCATGGTTTCGGGAACCATGTACCGCATTTCCTCGCATAAACGAAAATAATGATCGACAGCGGTTCGGGAGGTAAATATTACTGCACCAAAATCCTGGAAGTTAATACGTTCCTGGCGGAATTCTTTTGCCGTGACTCCCTGCACACGTATAAATTGGCGGAAGTCAAAAGTAATGCCGTGCTTTGTTGAAAGTTCTGCATATGGATTTTTCTCGGTTTCCGGAGCAGGTTGCGAAACTAAAATTCTCTTGATTTTCAAGGCCTTAGCTGTTTTTGTTGTTTTCTCCCGTTACATTGACCCGCCCAACATTTTAAAAAATACAAGGCAGGGACCAATTTCCAGGGCACAAAGGTACAAAATCAAATAGAAAATTGAAAATCCTTTGCGAATAGTTATCGAAAACGTTCGCAAAATTCTAAAAAAGTATATGATTCCAATGATCGATGTGGAGGCAACAAACAATATGTGAGCGTGATTTTCTTGAATATACGGAATGGCCAGAATAAGGGGAAGAAGCATTATACCGGTTAATTTCAAATACAAATTTCCCTGAAAGCTATATTCCGTTATTATTTCCCGGATACTAAATATAGAACCCAGAAAAAAATGAATCATTTTCCTGAGTAAAAAGAATATCAAAAACAGACCAAGGAAAACAAAATAGTTTTGCCAGGTTGGAAGATTGTAAACCTTGAACCCGTAAAAATCAAAAGCAAGAGTAACTAAAGCAGTAAAAGAAAGGACGAATAGGAAGTTTAGGATCCCGGACAAGCGACCTAAGACTAAACTTTTCTCTGAAAAAATCCGAACCGATAGGTTATAAACAAAGACCGATTGAAAAATGGGCTGAAAAAAACGTCCAAAAGATATTCGTGTGTATGCCAGAACGACAAGCAGTAAAACGTATAAACCTGTAGCCCAATCAACATTGGTAAACTGAAGCTGTTCGCTTTGATCCCGCCGACTTACTAAAGTATTGAATGTAAGCGTTTGAGTTTTTAGTTCTGTTTTCTCAACTTGTGGAAAATGCGAAAGGGCGAAGCTGTCCTTTACCGGAGTTTCTTTTCCTATGAAAAGGTCAAAACTAGTAGTTTGGCTCCCGGTTTCCATTGCTTCTTTTACGACGCGGGATTCCTGTGTCTGTATAGTTTCAGCTGGTTTAGAAACCTCCTCGGGTTCCGTTAAAAAAAATTCTGTCTTGTTTTGAGGAACCACTTTATTTGATACGGGATCGAAATTACAAACGCCTTTTTTTTTGGAGACGGTGGTCAATTGAGGCAATGAAAAAGATTGACGAATAAACTCGAGTTTGTCTGGAGAGGCGAAATATTTTCCACCCAAAACATCATACACGGGAATGTCCGATGATTGTGTCAAAAGTTCATCGTGTTGATCATTCTGAACCGGAAAACCCTTTTTGCCGCCATCCTTGTTTTGAACGCTATCGGTCTGAAACATAATTAAATAATCGTGATTTGGTTTAAATATTCCGCCACTTTACCCGTTTGGTTCCGTACCGAATATTGTTCTATATTTTCCTGATTTACGGTGTTGTTACCAGTGAGGTAAAGTTGGAACCGTTCGGTCACAAAGGTACGAATTCCCGGGTAATCGTCGTAATCAAAACTTTGTCCACTGCGGGTTTCTTCCACAATTCCTTTGACGTCCGAGTCCCGCGGGCCAAGACAAAGAATGGGCCTTTGGGCACGGAGGCATTCAAATAGCTTTCCGGGTATGCGTCCTTGAGCGTTGTCGGCTTTGTTAAGTGGCAAAAGAAGAATTTGACTATTGAACGTGCGCTCAATGGCTTCCTCTCGGCTAATGATGCCAGGCAACCAGCTGTTTTCCAACAGGTTGTTCTTTTTCAGCTCATCAACAATACTGTAATCGACCATACCGGGGAACTCGATGCTAAGTTGTACCCCAAAGGCAGGATCTTCTTTTTTCATATCACCCAATACCTTAAAAAGGGTTTCCGGCAGCCGATCGAAACCCAGCATACCGGCATGGGTGATGGAAAATTTTGTGTCCAACACTTGTTGGGTTGCCTGAAACTCTTGTTCATCGTAACCCCAGAAGATGACATCCACGTTTTTAGCTCCAATGCTTTCCAAATCTTTTTTCCAGGTAGGGCTGGCAATGGTAATTTTTTTTGCTGTCCGGAACGCTTCCTTTTCCATTCGGACATGTTTTATATGTGCCCAACTGGTCAATTTCAGCAACTTATAATAATCGACCTGTGTCCAGGGATCCTGAAAATCGGCCAGCCAGGGAATGTTGAATTTTTGTGACAGCTTGCAGGCAATAACTGTGTTTGTGTGTGGTGGACCGTCGCTGAGGATGGCGTCCACCGGATTAGTTTCCAACCACTTGGAGAGATAGTTGACCGATGGTTTTATCCAAAATTTACGTGCATCGGGAATGAAAAAGTTTCCGCGTATCCAGATGGCCAGATTGTCAACCCACGAACGCTTGTCGCGCACATGAACGGGGTTGTTCATGGCACTTGATGGTTTTCGCCCCGATGCCAGTTTAAACATATCGTAGGGTTCCCAAATGGGCTGCTTCAATATGGTTATCCCCTGGGGGATATGCACAAAATTGGTGTTGTCAAAATAGGGATAGTGTGCGTTTTCGGCAGTATAGACAATGGGTTCCCAACCAAAAACGCGCAAATATTTGGCGAACTTCAGGCACCGGTGCACCCCTACCCCACCCGACGGTGGCCAATAGTAGGTGATTATCAGGACTTTTTTACGGGGTTCGGTATTCATAGTTCCGGTTGACAAAAATTGTGTTTCGAAATGATTTGAGTAAAATCTGAGCCAAAAATAATAAAACTTGTGCAGAATAAGCCTTTGCGAATTGAATAATCATAGTTTATGAATCTAAATCATTTTTTAAGATTCACTTCATGTGCACAACTTTGTTTTATAGCAACAAGTAAAAACTCCATTTATCATTAATAACGGGTTAAAATGGTTGATAAGCCGAGGTAACAACATCGCTATGATATCAAACCTCTGATTATAACCCTCTTATAATGAACAATTCACCACTTCGATTGTAGATATACAGAGATTTTATAGCTACATTTGCACAATTTTTCAACCGAAAGGATACATTATGAATAACAGAAAAAAACTGCTTTTCAAACAGTTAGAAGAACGAATCCTGGTACTCGATGGTGCCATGGGAACCATGATACAGCGCCACCGACTGATAGAAAAAGAGTTTCGCGGCAACGAATTCGCAATCCACTCTCATCCGTTAATTGGGAATAACGATGTGTTAGTAATAACGCAACCTGAAATCATAAAAGATATTCATCGTCAATATCTTATGGCCGGTGCCGATATTATTGAAACCAACACATTTAATGCCAATGCCATTTCGCAAGCCGATTACGGCCTGGAAAACCTCACATACAATCTCAATTTCGAAGGTGCAAAAATTGCCCGTCAGGTGGCCGATGAGTGCAGCACACCCGAAAAACCCCGTTTTGTGGCCGGAAGCATTGGCCCCACGAATCAAACGGCTAGCCTTTCGCCTGATGTAAACAACCCAGCTCTCCGTAAAGTCACGTTCGACCAGTTGGTTGAATCCTACTATGAGCAAATCCGGGGCCTGGCCGACGGTGGCGCGGATGTTTTGCTGATAGAAACCATATTTGACACTCTCAATGCCAAAGCCGCTGTTTTTGCGGCCAAAAAATTGGAAAGCGAAACCGGGAACGAAATTCCCATCATGCTTTCCGGAACCATTACCGATGCTGCAGGTCGAACACTTTCGGGTCAAACTCTCGAAGCATTTTATGTTTCGTTGGAACATGCCCGTCCGTTGAGTTTCGGTTTGAACTGTGCTTGGGGAGCAACACAATTAAAACCATACATTGAACGGCTTTCGAAAATCTCATCGTGTTTCGTGAGTGCTCACCCCAACGCCGGTTTGCCCAACGAGCTTGGACAGTACGACCAGACAGGGTCTCAAATGGCTGAAATTATCGAGGGTTTTTGCAGTGCCGGCCTGCTTAACATTATTGGGGGATGCTGCGGAACTACGCCCGACCATATTCGCGAAATTGCTCGCGTAGCTGCAAAACACAAACCACGCGTAATTCCTGTTCATCAACCGGTTACCCGGTTTGCCGGTTTGGAAGTGACCTCCGTTTCCAGCGACAGCAACTTTGTAAACGTGGGCGAACGCACGAATGTAGCTGGTTCGGCCAAGTTTGCCAAACTCATTCGCGAAGAAAAATACCAGGAAGCCCTCTCGGTGGCGTTGGAACAAGTCGAGAATGGCGCCCAGGTTATTGACATTTGCATGGACGATGCCCTGATTGACGGAGAACGCGCTATGACCACGTTTATGAACCTGGTTGCCTCCGACCCCGAGATATGCAAAGTTCCCATTATGATCGATTCGTCGAAATGGAGCATTATTGAAGCCGGGTTAAAATGCACCCAGGGAAAGCCTGTGGTAAATTCCATCAGCCTGAAAGAGGGCGAAGAGGAGTTTCTCCACCGAGCCGAATTGCTACGAAACTATGGCGCTGCTGTGGTGGTTATGCTTTTCGACGAACAGGGACAAGCCGATTCCTTTGAACGAAAAATTGCCATTGCTAAACGCTCTTACGACCTACTGGTTAACAACATAGGTTTTTCACCACAAGATATTATTTTCGACCCCAACATCCTTTCCATCGGAACCGGAATTAAAGAGCACAACAATTATGGTGTCGATTTCATAAAAGCCTGCGCTTGGATTCACGAAAATCTGCCCCATGCTAAAACCAGCGGCGGGGTGAGTAACTTGTCTTTTTCTTTTCGCGGTAACAATCCGGTTCGCGAGGCATTGCATGCCGTGTTTTTATACCACGCGATTAAAAGCGGCTTGGACATGGGGATTGTAAACCCCTCGATGTTACAGGTTTACGAAGAGGTTGAGAAAAACTTGTTGCAACTTTCCGAAGATTTGGTTTTAAATCGCCGTGCTGACGCCACGGAGCGCATGCTCATGTATGCCGATCAGGTTAAGGACACCGGAAAAACCGAAGCTAAAATCCAGGAATGGCGAACTCTTCCCGTGGAAGAACGTCTGCAACATGCTTTGGTCAAGGGTATTACCGAGTTTATTTACAACGATTTGGACGAAATCCTTCCTAAATTCGACAATCCGCTGCGCATAATTGAAGGGCCACTGATGAGTGCCATGAATTATATTGGCGAACTGTTTGGCTCGGGACGTATGTTCCTGCCACAGGTGGTAAAGAGTGCCCGCGTTATGAAACAAGCCGTCGAATATCTCGAACCTAAAATTCGCGAAGCCAACAAGGGCGTGGCCGTAAAGTCGAACGGAAAAATTTTGCTGGCCACGGTCAAAGGCGATGTGCACGATATTGGCAAAAGCATTGTCAGCGTGGTACTTAGCTGCAACAACTACGAAATTATTGATTTGGGCGTAATGGTTCCTACCGAGCGCATTATTGCCGAAATAAAAAACCATAGACCCGACCTTGTGGGGCTTAGCGGACTGATTACACCCTCGCTCGAAGAAATGGCTACAGTGGCTAAAGCAATGAACGATAATGATTTTGACATGCCCCTGTTGATTGGTGGCGCCACAACCAGCGAGTTGCCCACGGCATTGAAAATTGCACCGCAGTACAAATATCCGGTAATTCACGTTAAGGACGCCAGCAAGGCCATTCATGTAGCCGGACAGTTGTTGAACCCACAAACAAAAGGAGCCTTCACGAATCAAACAAAGGCTCATTACCAGCAACTTGCCGAATCTTATTTGGAACGCCAAAAATCAAAAAATTATCTGTCGGTGGAACAGGCACGGGCCAATCGATATCAGTTTGACGCCGGGAAAGCGCAAATTAAAGAACCCAACAAGCTAGGCTTAACATTATTTCAAGATATTGAAATTAAACAACTTATCCCTATTGTTGACTGGACATTTTTCTTTAAGGCCTGGGAAATGAAAGGCCGGTATCCAGCGCTGCTCGAAGATCCGGTACAGGGAACCGAAGCCAGGAAATTGCTGGATGACGCACAGATGCTGTTAACGCAAATATCTGAACAAAAACTATTGAAGGTTAGGGGAGTAGTGGGGATTTTTCCGGCTGCATCAGTGGGTGACAGTCTTCAAACTTTCAACGTGAACAACAATAACGAACTGTGCCAATTTCATTTTCTCCGTAATCTTCAGGTTGGGGAAAACAACCAACACAACCCCTGTCTGGCCGATTTTGTGGCACCCAAAACTTCCGGAACGCAGGATTATTTGGGTGCGTTTGCTGTTACAGCAGGTATTGGCATTGAGGAAATTACCGCAAAATTTACGAAAGAGGGCAACGAGTATCTTTCCATTATGGCCAAAATATTGGCCGATCGGTTGGCCGAAGCCGCCGCTGAATGGTTGCACTTTAAGGTGAGAACGGAAATTTGGGGTTATGTGCCCGACGAGCAATTCGATGTTGATTCGCTGCTCCGTGGGCGATACCGTGGTATTCGTCCTGCAGCCGGATATCCGGCCTGTCCCGACCACTCGGAAAAGAAAACGCTGTTCGCTTTGCTGAATGCTGAGGAAATGACGGGCATTTCGCTAACAGAAACCTATGCCATGATGCCTACGGCATCGGTTTCCGGCTGGTATTTTGCCAACCCCGAAGCCCACTACTTTCAAGTAGAACAGATTGGTGATGAGCAACTTGCCGACCTTTCCCGCCGAAAGGGTGTGAGGCTGGAGGAGTTGAAAAGGTTTGTGTAATTGTAACTTTTAAGTTACCTGTGCGTTTAGTATTGGTATAGTTTATGGAAAAAATTCGGGAAATAGTTTCCTACAAGCATTATTTTGAAGAGTTCTTAATGGAGCAACCAAAGAGGGTTCAAGATAAAATCTACAAAGTGTTGGAAGCTATTGAAATTCTTGAAAGAATACCAACTAATTATGTAAGGCAAATTGTAGGAACTAATGGTTTGTACGAAGCAAGGATTCAACTTGGTAGTGATATTTGGAGAGTATTCTGTATCTTCGATGGCGGACGATTAGTGATTCTTTGAAATGGTTTTCAGAAGAAGACACAAAAAAACCCGAAAAATGAAATTGAAAAGGTATTGAATTTAATGAATGAATACTATGAAAACAAAAGAAGATAAACAAGAAATAACCCGTTGGTCTGACATTAAAAACAAGGTTTATGGTAAAAAGGGGGTCGAAAGAAGAGACGCTTTGGAAAGAGCAACAGAATCTTTTAAAGTGGGATTGCTATTGAAAAATGCAAGAGAATCTAAAAATTTAACACAAGAAGATTTAGGGAAAATCATTGATAAAAAAAGAACCTATATCTCGCGGATTGAGAACAACGGAAGCAATATTACACTGAACACCCTTTTTGAAATCGTTGAAAAAGGATTTGGTGGAAAAGTTACAATCTCTATTGAAATATAAACCACCATTGTTAAAGAAATAGTATTTATAATGAACATCGTCGAAACCATAAAAAACACACAAAAAACCCTTATATCGCTAGAAATTGTACCTCCTTTACGCGGGCACTCGCTGGAAAACATTTACAAAACCCTCGACCCGCTGATGGAATACAAACCCAGTTTTATAAACGTTACCTACCATCGCGAGGAGATAAAATATATTTCCCGTCCCGACGGCACTGCCGAACGGCGCAAAATTAACCGCCGACCCGGTTCGGTTGGGATATCGGTGGCCGTGAAATATAAATATAATGTCGAAGTGGTTCCGCATATCCTTTGTGGCGGTTTTTCGAAGCATGAAATAGAGCAAATGCTTATTGACTACTCGTTTCTGGAATTCGACAACCTGTTTGCCCTGCGGGGTGATGCTTTGAAAGGCGAAAAATCGTTTGTTCCCCATGCCGTGGGACACGCCAACGCGGTTGGGCTGGTGAAACAAATTGTGGAAATGAACAACGGAATTTACCTCGATCAACCCGACATTGGAGCCCGACAAACAAACTTCAGTATTGGTGTGGCGGGATATCCCGAGAAACACTCTGAAGCCATTGATTTTCAGACCGATTTGCAACGACTAAAGGAAAAAGTGGATGCCGGGGCCGGATACGTTGTAACCCAAATGTTTTATGACAACCAAAAGTTCTTTCAGTTTGTGGATGCATGTCGGAACATAGGCATTACCGTTCCCATAATTCCCGGACTGAACCCTTTAGCTAACTTCAATCACCTGAAAGTGCTGCCACAACTGTTTCACATTGAGCTGCCGCAGGATTTGGTCAACGAAGTCAACCGCTGCAAAACCAACGACGATGTCAGTAGGGTAGGAGTGGAGTGGGCCATTATGCAATGCCGCGAACTAAAAGAACAGGGCGTTCCCGTAATTCACTTCTTTACCATGAGCCAGCCTGAGAATGTGGAGAATATTATTAGACAGGTGTTTTAGAGGGGGGGGCAATTAGGTATTTAGGTTTAATTTTAGGGGATATGAACACAGAACACCCAGATTGAACGGAACCCCACGGATAAAAACACATAAAAAATCAATTCCCATCTGTCAAGTCAAAGCCATCCGTGTTCCCTCTCAAAAAAGAAATGTACAACCTTTACGTCTTGTTTAACTGTTTGTGCTGAATCCTATGTAAGAAATAGGGATATAAAAATGAGCAATTTACTTTGAAATCAACCAGTATTTCGTATTTTTGCACTAGTCAGGCAGGAAGCAAGCCGAAGTCGAAATGTTTTTGCTATTTGACTGCCCATCAAAACGTTATACGTTAAATTTATGATAAACAGAAAGATCTACCTTGCCTCTGATCATGCCGGGTACTTGTTAAAAAGGCACCTTTTCGGCTATTTGCAAAAATTGGGTTATTCAGTCGAGGATCTTGGTCCCGATTCGGAACAATCGGTCGATTACCCTGATTACGCGCACAAACTTGCAGCAAAAATAAATGACTCCGCTACAGGTATTGCCATTTGTGGAAGCGGGATAGGTATTAGTATTGCCCTGAACAGACATTCCAACGTAAGAGCGGCTCTTTCATGGAATCCACAGCTATCGTCCCTATCAAGACAGCACAACAACGCAAATGTTTGTGTTCTTCCCGGACGTTTTCTTTCACTGTTCGAGGCCGAGGAAATTGTAGAGACATTCCTTAATAGTTCATTTGAAGGTGGACGTCATCAAAACAGAATAGATCAAATTAACCCGAAGTAAAATTATGATATCCAATACATGTAAATACGCTTTACGGGCTATGATTTATATGGCTTTGAACGAGCACAAAAATACCATGATTGGTATTAAACAAATTTCGTTCGACTTAGATATACCCCGTCCGTTTCTGAGCAAAATACTCCAGCAATTGGCTAAACAAAAATTGCTTGTTTCAAATAAAGGGCCCAATGGTGGTTTTATATTAGCAAAAAAGGCATTGCAAATATCCATAATGGATATTGTAAGTATTATTGACGGCCCTGATTTTTTCGAAAATTGTCTCATAGGACTTAAAACATGCCGCGAAACAATAGATCATGCTCACTGTCCGGTACACGAAGAGTATTCCCCAATAAGGGCACAATTGCGTCAACTTTTTGAGAACAGATCCATTGGTCAATTAGCACGTTCAATCAGCGAATCAGGTGGCACTGTCAGGGTTTAATTAAGACAAATATGCTCAGAAGAATTCTTTACATTGTTGCCCAGTTGGGTTTTGTTGCTATTTTAAACGGACAAAACCAGACAGTCCCCGAACAAATCCAAAGTACGGTTGATGCCTTTATTGATGCCATGAATAACAATGACACAATCGCAATCCGAAAAGTTATTGATCCCAACATTGGCCTTTTAACGGTTTTTCATGACGGTAAAAAAAATATCCTTGCTGCTGAAACCGTTGACATGCTGCTGAATGAAATAGCCAAACCGAAAACACAAATTTATAGGGAAGAACAGGGAGCCTGTTCAATTGAAACAAATGGCATTTTGGCTACAGCCTGGTGTAAATACGTCTTTTACCAGGAAAACAGGATTTTACATTGTGGAATTAATGCCTATCAACTGTACAAAACTAAAAAAGGCTGGAAGATTATTCAAATTACCGATTCTAGGCAAACCATCAATTGTAATCCATTAAACACGGAAAAAAACTAAGTTACCGATGTTCCGAGCTAAACTTGAACGTAGTCAAAGAAAAAGTTACCATCTCGTTTTGGGTCAAGTAGCAAGTAATTTTTTTGCATTTTTTCTGATCACTTCAATGATTTTCCAGAGTTGTGCCAAAGAGATGTCCCCAACCGGAGGTCCCAAGGATGTTAATCCCCCCATGGTGGTGAAAGTTAAACCACCTTTTTACACTACCCTGTTCGATGCCAAAAAAATCCAAATTACCTTTAACGAATTCCTTGAGCTAAAGGAAGCACATCAGAAAGTAATAATTTCGCCGCCCTTAAACACAAAGCCTGATGTAAAACTGAAGGGGAAAACCATTGTTGTCCATTTTGATGACACCCTAAGAAGCAATACAACATACAATATAAATTTTCAGGATGCAATAAGAGATTTTACGGAAGGCAATATTGCTAAAAATTTTCAGTATGTTTTCTCGACAGGCTCAGAGATTGATACTATTTTTTTAACCGGAAAAGTCGTCCAGGCTTCCACCGGACTACCGGCTGCAAATATACAAATAGGTGTTTATGATAGTTTCTTCGACTCGGTAGTTGCCAAAGAAAAACCACTATACTACGCTGTATCTGATAAAGACGGGCTTTTCACTATTCATAACATAAAAAAGAAGGAGTATAAAATATTTGCACTTTCGGATATTGCCAACGACATGCTTTACAAGTTACCTAACGAGGCCATTGCCTTCGAGCGGGAGCCCTTTATTCCAGAAACGTATTCGGACATTACCTTTGATACCCTGAAAATTATAAAAGAAATAAACCCAACAAACGGTGACACCATTTATACCGACTCCATTGTCCAGCGAACAGTAGTACTTTCGACCCTGGGAAATATAAGGCTGAATCTTTTCATTCCCGACGTTCAGAAGCAGTTTGTGAAGTCGCATAAGCGTTCGCGCCGCAATCTTTTGAATGTGGTTTTTAATCGTCAACCATATTCCGTATCATTTCTTCGCACGCCCGATAGCGTTGTTTTTTTACCCATTGCAAGCCAACGTGCTGACTCGTTGTTGTTTGTTGTTCCGGATACACTTCTATCACAAAACGACACTCTGGTTGGAATACTAGAATATTCTGCCCTCGATTCGCTTGAAAACATAACTGTACAATTTGACACCTTGACGTTTTCTATCGAGGCCAGAAAGATTTTTGAGGAAGATACGTTGGTTTCCCTTAAAACAAACATCATTAATGGCACCCTTGAAAGGAAACAACCGCTGGTGTTAACATTTAACCATCCGGTTTCAAACATCGACTTTTCGAAAATACAATTTGTTTCTCTCGAAGATTCCATTCGAACGCCCCTCTCATTTTCGCTTCAACTGGATTCGACCCGTACCGTTGGAACGTTTGAATACCCATTTTCTTCAGATTTTAAATATGAACTAAACTTCGATTCCTTGGCCGTTGCCGACATGTACAACCAATTTTCAACTCCCCAAACATTCAAATTCCGCATTCCCGAAGAATCGGAATATGGCGTTTTGGCCATCAACCTGATTGGGGAAATTCAACCGGAAACCATTTTCGAGTTGTATGACAAGTCGAAAAAAATTGCATGGCAGGGAACTTATCCCGAAAACAAAAACCTTACAATAAGGACATTAAATTCAGGGGTCTATACATTAAGACTTTATATTGATCTGAACCGAAATCAACAATGGGATACTGGCGATTACTACAAAGGCATTCAACCCGAGTTTGTTGTTCCTTATAGCAAGGAAATAACAATACGGGCAAACTGGGACACAGAAATAACCTGGAACCTGGAGCATAACCACTAAAACATTGTCATTTAGAGTTCTAATAGCTCCATTGGATTGGGGCATGGGGCATACCGCCCGGATGCTTGGACTAGCAGAAATTTGGCGCCAACACGGTGCCGAGGTTATGTTCGCCATACCCCGAAATCAGGAATTTCTGTTAGAAGGAACAGACTACAAGATAGTTGCGGTTCCGGGTTACAATATCAAATATTATAGTAAGATTACCCCTTTGTTTTCGCTTATGTTGCAGTTTCCTAAAATTCTGTTCACTTTCATACGCGAACCTCAATGGGCACGAAAGGTTGTCCAAGAATATAATATTCAGGCACTTATAAGCGACAACCGTCCATTTTTCCGAACATCCAAAGTTTGTTCTGTGTATATTGCACACCAACTTTCTTTGCCCATAAGCGGATTTTGTGGGAGATGTATCCAATCTATCTACAACAAAATAATTAACCAGTTTGATCATTGCCTTGTTCCCGACTTCCCCAACCATGCTCTGTCTGGGAAACTGTCAATTAATAAAAACCTGAAAATTGCGGTCGATTTTTGTGGTCCACTGAGTCGTTTCATGCATTCAAAGAAAAACAAAGCAACAACCACACCTTATTATGACATGGTTTTCATTGCTTCAGGCCCTCTGCCATTCCGCGAAATGACTATTGCGCGGGTAATGAAGCTGTTTCAAATGAAGCAAGGTAAATTTGCCATTGTTGGTAACAGGCAAATGCCAACAAAAATGGTTGAAGGAAATGTGGACGTTTATGGACAGTTAAAATCCGAAGAATTTTTGCCCGTTTTGGAAAACACAAAGGCTCTTTTTGCGCTGGCAGGCTATACAACCATTATGGATGCCTATGTTTTGGAGAAACCGTTGTTTATGTGGCCTACCCCAAAACAAGGGGAACAAGAATATTTGGCAAACCATTTGAAAGGTACAAAAGGGTTTCACGTTTTGGAAACACCCGAAGAGGCTTTACTTTTAACCAATCAGAGCAATTATTCGTTTAATGAGCAGGAAAATGATGACAATTACGTTAACACGTTTGAAGTGATTATGAACCTCATTCGACGCGCGAATAGGCTCAATGAGACAAAAAAATGAAATCATTCGCACCAAAACAAGGATTCAACAAGTGATTTTTAAACAACAACTTATGGCAATTAAATATGTGATTTTCGATTTGGGAGGAGTTCTTATTGATATAAACTTCGACAAGACATTTGAAGCATACGGTCAAATTACCGGTAAAAGCAAGGAAAACTTGCGGCAAGCTACTTTTTTAACAGCTGCTTACGAGGACTACGAATCGGGGATACTCAACGATGCCGGGTTTCGTGATGCCCTTCGTAAGCAACTCGATATTTCGGTCGATGATAAAATCCTGGACGATGCCTGGAATGCCTTGCTCCTGGATTTTAACCCACAAGCCATTTCTTTGATTAAAGAATTGAAAACCAAGTATCCCGTTTTCTTGCTTAGCAACACAAACAACATTCATTTCAATCGTTGTAACGCCCTTATTAAAGAGCAAAATCTGGCCGAAAACCTGACATCGCTTTTCGATGGATTGTTCCTTTCCTACAAAATTGGCTATCGGAAGCCATCGGAGCGAATTTATCAACATGCCATCAAACGCCTTAAATGTCTGCCCGAAGAAATTTTGTTTATCGACGATCTGGAAAACAACATTGCAGCAGCCCGCGATTTGGGAATACAAACCATACATTTGTCTGACAACAAAAAGATTGCTGAACTGGTACTGAGCAAACTGAATTAACTATGTCAACCGAAATTGATCACCGAATAACAGAATTTATAAAAAAACATCATGTTTTTACATTGGCAACTTCGGTAGAAGATATTCCCTGGTGTGCCGCCTGTTTCTATGCCTGGCACGAAACAGAACGTTTTTTTGTTTATACTACCGATCCCACAACACGTCATGGAACAGAGGCCACAAAAAACAAACATGTTGCCGCCAACATTGTGTTAGAAACGCGATTGGTTGGAAAAATTCAGGGATTGCAAATAAGCGGCGTAACCTTCCCCGCCGAGGGCGAATTGGAAGAAGTTGCCCGCAAGCGATATTTAAAGCGCTTCCCCTATGCCCGGCTGGTAGATTTGAATTTATGGATTCTTGAACCACAAACTCTTAAACTTACTGACAACAATTTAGGCTTCGGAAAAAAGTTGATTTGGCAAAAAGATTCGTAAATTTGGCAGCCAAAATCAATCGTATGCGTGTTGCCGTTACCGGAGCCAACGGACTTGTTGGGTCCAATCTGGTCAGAATGTTGCTTGGACAAGGATTTGGGGTACGGGCAATGATTCGTTCTGCCAAAGCAAAGGATGAACTTCTGCGATTTCTGAAGGATCAGGATTCCGGGAACCTTGAGTTTTTTACGGGCGATATCACCCAAAAAAAGCATTTAACCGCCTTTCTTTCTGATATTGATACGCTATTTCATTCGGCAGCCTACGTGTCGTTTAACCCACGGGAAAAAATGACAATACATGAAATCAACGTTTCCGGTACACGGAATCTTGTAAATGCTCTTTTGGGACAACCGAAAAAACCCGCAAAACTTATTCATATTAGCAGCATTGCAGCGTTGGGCGATGCCATTGATAATAAGCCTGTAACCGAGCAAAATTTTCAAAAAGAGTTTGCACAGCAAAGTCATTACAGTTACTCGAAATATCTGGCGGAACTTGAGGTATGGCGTGGAATTGAAGAAGGACTGAACGCTGTAATTTTAAATCCTGCGGTAATTCTGGGTTTTACAGAATCGAATCGAAGTTCATCGGCGTTGATAAATCAGATGGCCAAAGGAATACCATTCGTTACCAGTGGCTCAACCGGATTCGTATCGGTGAACGATGTGTGTCGCGCTGCAATAATGTTGGCCAAATCAGAAATACATTCTGAACGAATTGTTCTTTGCTCTGACAACCTTAGTTATCCACAACTTTTCGGGGTTGTCCAAAATGCCCTTGGCAAAACAAGAGAAGCACGCATAATAAACAAAAAAGCTTTATGGATGGTGGCTTTGCTAAACGAGTTTTTTGCCAGACTCTTTTTTCAAACACCAAAAATCACCCGTCGAATTGCCCTTTCCGGATATAAACACAGCCGTTTTTGTGGAAAGAAAATTATTGAACAAACCAATTTCCAGTATTCAAATCTGAGTGAAGAAATAAAAAGGATGTTTGAAGAGATTGGAAAACCAAACTACTATTCTGAAAAAAAGTAAAAACATGGACGGAACTATACATTGGTACGCAGTATCGACCCGTTCACGCTTCGAAAAAAGAGTTGCTCAAGCATTGAACGAAAAAGGAATAGAAGTTTTCCTGCCCTTAACCAAAACACTCCGTCAATGGAGCGATAGAAAAAAAATGGTGGAACTTCCTCTAATTAACGGCTATGTTTTTGTCAGGATCGATTACAAAGATCATGTTTCGGTTTTACAAACACCCGGTGTTGTGCGTTTTCTGACGTTTCAGAAACACCCGGCACGGGTAACCGACAGCGAAATATTGAACTTGCGAATACTGTTGGAAAATTCCGACAACGTAAAAAAACTAGAAGTGAACCACGAAATTGGTGAATACATTGAAATAAACTCGGGGCCCTTTGCAGGGTATAAAGGAGAGATTTTGAGAAAAAAGAGCGATCAACAATTAATTGTCCGTTTAGACTTCATGTCAACCATAATTAGCGTTGAGGTTTCGTCAAAATTCCTGTGAAAACAAACCCTTTGTTTGCTATCTTTGTTTACCTATAGTTTTACCCTTAGCCCATGCCTTAGTGTGGGTGAAAGGGCGGAGCCGTGAAAGGCGGCAAGCTATTGATGCATTTGGAAATCAACCTATATAACACAAAATGAGAAAGATACCATACGGAAGGCAAAACATCACCGAAGATGACATAAAAGCAGTTGTTGATGTACTAAAATCTGATTTTCTTACACAGGGGCCAAATATTGCTGAATTCGAAACCGCTTTTGCCGAATATATTGGAGCTAAATATGCCGTGGCGGTATCCAATGGAACGGCTGCTTTGCATTTGTGTACATTGGCTTTAGGCGTTTCAGCGGGCCATAAAATCATAACCACACCTATAACATTCGCAGCTTCTGCCAACTGTGTAAGATACGCTGGCGGGGATGTTATTTTCGCTGATATTGATAAAGACACTTTTTTATTAGACATAAACAAGGTTCGAGAAATCCTTGAGTCAACTCCCAAAGGAACTGTCAAAGGGATTATTCCCGTTGATTTTGCCGGACGAGCGGTTGACCTGGAAGCCTTTAGAGATTTGGCCAATCAATATGGGTGTTGGATAATTGAAGATGCTTGTCATGCCCCTGGCGGTTATTTCACCGATTCAAAGGGAATAAAACAAAACTGTGGAAATGGATCTTATGCTGATTTGGCCATATTTTCGTTCCATCCTGTAAAACACATCGCCACCGGAGAAGGGGGGATGATTACCACAAACAACGAGGAACTGTACCACAAGCTGAGAATGCTGCGAACCCATGGAATTCAGCAACGACCCGAGTTGAAAACTGCGGACCATGGCGGTTGGTATTACGAAATGCAGGAACTTGGGTATAATTACCGGTTAACAAATTTTCAGGCCGCCCTAGGTATCAGCCAGTTAAAGCGAGCCAACGATGGATTGGAAAGAAGAAAAGAAATTGCTGCCGTTTATGAAAAATGGTTTTCCGGGAAAAAGTACGTCCGCCGACAGGCAGGGTTGGTTGAAGGGCATGCCTATCATTTGTATGTAGTTGAATTTGAAAACCGAAAAGAGCTGTATAAACATCTTCATTTAAAAAACATTACAGCCCAGGTACACTATATTCCGGTTCATTTAATGCCCTACTATCGCCAGTTTGGCTGGAAAGAAAACGACTTGCCTGTGGCTGAGAAATACTATGAAGGCTGTCTGAGCTTACCTATGTACCCAACATTGACTGATGAGGAACAACATTTTGTTTTGAAGAGCATTGATGAGTTTTATACCCTTTAAATGACAAGTATCACCGAAATACAAAGTCAACTCCTTTTCGGCATAAGCATTTAAGGAATTTGGGTTAATTGAAAGATACGGCTCCGGAATAAAACGTATTGTAAACATTTGTGAACAATATGGCATAAAACAACCCAAATTCGAAGAAGTTTTTAATGGATTTAGTGTTGTTTTGTTTAAAGAAAAAATGCATGTCACTGAAAATGTCACAACCAAATCCGGAAAAGTCGCAGGAAAAGTCGCAGATAAGCTAACTGACAACCAAAAGAATATCATTGCACTAATAAAAAGAAATTCTTATATCTCGGCACGCAAACTTGCACCCTTGGTAGGAATTTCTCATCGTAAAATACAGGAAAATATAGCAAAACTAAAAGAATATGGTATCATAGAACGCATTGGTCCCGCAAAAGGCGGATACTGGGAAATTATCAATAATGACTAATGACGATTTTATTTACGCACAGCAAACGACCCAATGAATACCAAGGCGAAAACATCCAATGACGGCCGGAGGTTCTATGAGACACAAAGCGCAAAAAACCTCTGCATTATTCCCGCCCGTGGTGGCAGCAAACGAATTCCAAGAAAAAACATTCGTGATTTTTTAGGGAAACCAATTATTGCATACTCTATTGAAGCCGCAGTAAAGTGTGGTCTTTTTACCGAAGTAATGGTTTCGACCGATGACACCGAAATTGCTGAAATAGCACAAAAATATGGAGCCGCGGTGCCCTTTTTCAGGTCAGAAAAAACAGCCAACGATTTTGCCACTCTTGCCGATGTAATAGATGAAGTTAAAACTTGTTACAAGGACAGAAGATTAGTTTTCGACAATATTTGCTGCATCTTGCCCACAGCACCATTAATTACGGTTGAAAATATACGTAAAGGTTACGAATTACTTCTATCGCAAAATGCCGATTCGGTCAGGCCGGTAGTCAGGTTCAGTTACCCTATTCAAAGAGCACTTAAATTGAGTGATGGCAAGGTCTCTATGTTCTACCCCGAATTTCAGCAGACCCGCTCGCAGGACCTAGAACCCGCATATCATGATGCCGGACAGTTTTACTGGATGAAATCCAATGTGGGATTGCGTGGTCAAAATAAGTTTGGGTTTGAGATTTTGGAAATGGAAGCACATGATATTGATTGTGAGGAGGATTGGGTATTTTCGGAATTAAAGTTCCGTATTAAACATAATCAAGGATGAAATGTTTCCCTTTTGTTGCCAGAAATGGAAAAAGAATCTCAACATTAAAATAAAACAAAGCTATGGAAGCAAATGAAATGGGTCGATATTTTGAGGAATTTGAGGTAGGCCAGGAAATAAAACACTGTCAATCAAAAACCATTTTTGAAAGTGACAACAATATTTTTAGTTTGCTGACAATGAACCATCACCCTGTACACATAAATATTGATTACTGTAAGGATGAGCAACATGGCCAGATTTTGGTGCCGGGAACCCTCGTTTTTTGTCTCGTTGTCCACATGTCAGTAATGGATGTCAGCGGAAAAGCAATTGCAAATCTAGGTTACGAAAACATCCAGCATTTGGCACCGACCTTTATTAATGACACAATCTATAGTCGGACAATAGTGCTTGAAAAGACGGAGTCTAAATCAAAGACAGACAGAGGTGTTTTATATGTTGAAACCATTGGTTCTAACCAACATGGGATTGATGTTTTAAAATTTCGCAGAAAGATATTGATAAAAAAAAGATAGGGGGATTAACCATGAAACGTCCACGATTGAATAATTATTAAATCACACAAGGGAATGATTATTGACTTCGTCGATTTATCAATTCAATCGTGGTAAGTTCCATATGACCTTAAACTGAAAAATTATAAACATATGAAAAAAGAACAATTCTTGATGCGGAGTTTGATGTTTGTGCCTGGTCACAACGAAAAACTTATACAAAGCGCTGCAAAATCGGATGCTGATGTTATATTGCTGGACGTTGAAGACTCCGTTATGCCATATTCAAATAAACAGGTTGCTCGTGATACTATCAAGAAATATTTGAAAGATGATACCTTCAAAAACTTTGAGGTTTTTATAAGGATAAATGAACTTGCCAGCGGTATGTTGTTGCAGGATGTTTTGCAACTTACCGTTGAAGGAGTCGCAGGTTTTCTATTCTCAAAAACATATACAGCAAGCGACATTGTATTCTTAGACAAGTTGCTTGAATCCATTGAGCGTGAAAGAAATTTCCCGGTTGGAAAATTCAAAATAATACCCATTTTAGAAACAGCAGCCTCAATTGTCAATGCAAACGAGATAGCAACAGCCTCCAACAGGGTGGTTGCCATTGGTTTTGGCTCGGAGGATTTTGTAAGTGACATTGAAGGGATTCGCGATTTTGGTGCAAACACCAGTATTTTTTCGCCCAGGGCTTGGGTGGCCATGGTTGCCCGAACACACAACCTGATACCAATTGACGCAGCTTATATTCATGTTCATGATTTAGAGGGACTTGAGAATCATCTCAAAGTTGGGAAAACATTAGGGTACGCAGGAATGTGGATTTTGCACCCAAAACAGAATGAGTTGGCCAACAAATATTTTGCCCCAACGCAAGAAGAGATTCAAGAAGCGTATGAAATTTTGAACCTATCAAAGGAAGCCGAACAGCTGGGGAAGGGTGTAGCCATTATTAATGGTAAATTTATTGGCCCGCCATTCGTGGTTAAAGCCAATAGAATTATTGAAAGAGTCCGACTTATTGAGCAAATTAAGGCGAAAAGAAAATAAGGTAATAGAACAGCACCAATGATGGTTGTTGAAATTTTATTTTTCAATCATTCGAACAACAATTAACAACGACAAGATCAGTACAATGAAAAATCTAATTATTATAGGTGGCTATGGTAACGGTACGGTAATAGCACAAATAGTTGAGGAAATAAACAAAGTAAATCCAACTTGGAATCTACGAGGATTTCTTAATGATTTTGATGAGGGTCCTATTAACGGATATCCGGTTTTAGGTAAAGTTGAACACGATGTGGTACAACAAATAATTCAAGAAGACGAAAATGTGTATTTTTTTTACGCCCTGATATCAATCAAACTAAATTTCAAATTCCTTCCAAAGCTGCATAACCTTAAGATTCCAATTGAGAAATTTGCCACGCTTATTCACCCCAATGCTGTTGTATCTTCAGCCGCTGAAATTGGAAAAGGGGTCAGTATTCAGGCGTTCTCTATTGTTGGTCCAAACGCTAAAGTGGGGAACTTCATCCAGATATTTGGGCATGCAACCGTGGGACATAATTGTATTGTTGATGATTATGCCTATATCACATCAAATTCAATTGTTGGGGCACATGTCCACCTAAAGCAGGGAGCGTTTTTGGGCGTAAATTCAACAACGCTAGACCGGGTTACCATTGGAGAATGGTCTGTTGTTGGACAGCATTCTAACGTCATCCGTGATATTCCCGATTTTTCAAAAGCAGTTGGCAATCCTGCCAAAGTGATTGGAAAGATAGAATGAATCTTATTTTTAGAGTCGATGCTTCCCCTGCTGTTGGTTTCGGTCATATTGTACGTTGCCTAAGCTTAGCCTCTTTCTTGCAGGAAAAAGAAAAATGCACTGTTTGTTTTGTAATAAACAGGGACAGTAAAGCCATTGAAATGGTACAATCAATGGGATTCAGGAATGTAATTGTGCCTGAAAACGAAACGGAAGAAGCATTTTTAGAAAATTTTTTACAGCTTGAAACCAAATCGGTTGTACTTTTTGATAATCTTCGCGATTATTCCATATCAACTATTCAGAGTTTAAAGCGAAAACACTGTGTTGTTTTGGTTCATTCCTACTCTGAAAGCAGGTTTCATGCAAATTTGGCCATCTATCCTGCAGCCCATCTGCCCTCCGAGTTTCTATTAGATGAAAATTGGGGTAAGTATAAAGTCAGGCTTCTTGAGGGTATGGAATATGTTTGGCTAAATTCAAATGTCCTTTCTTTAACGAGGCAGAAAGGCCAGAATGCAAACGTTGAGTCTGTTGTATGCATTGCAGGAGGAAGCGATCCTTCAGAAAGTTTGTTAAAATTACACAGCTGGATTTCAAACAATTATGCTGATTCCCGAACGCATTTTACGTTTTTATATGGTGCGGCATGTAATTATATCAATCATCTGCAAAGTCTTGAATATCAGGAAAACATTAGCTTTAGCCTTTTTGATGTGAATCATTTGAAAAGCGCCGATATGGCCATTTGCGCTTTTGGTGTTACCACCTATGAGTTAATATATCTGAATATCCCAACAATTTCCTTCGGACACACAGAAAAACACGCGTTGGCGTCAGAGCGTCTGGAAAAACGTTATCAGTGTGTCAAAAATGTGGGTTTGCTTTCCGAAATTACCGAACACGAATTTGTTAAAAGCCTAGACACAATGCTTTTGGACGTTGATGAAAGAGAAAAAATAATCACCAACTGTCACAATCTTATCGATGGCAAAGGCATGGAGCGTTTTAGCGAGGAAATTAAAAACTTGAATTGTGTTTAATATACTTAGTGTGGAAAACAAAACATTCATAATTGCGGAATTATCGGCCAATCACAACAACAGTTATGATTTGGCGGAAAAAACAATTCGGGCCATTGCCCATGCCGGGGCTGATGCTGTTAAAGTGCAGACATATAAGCCGGAATCCCTTACTCTTGATGTAAACAACGATATTTTTGGTCCCAAAAAAGACGGCATCTGGAAAGGCCAGCGTCCGTGGGACATTCTTTCCGTTGGATCGATGCCTTATGAGTGGCAACCTGGATTAAAACAATTAGCAGAAAACCTGGGGCTGCAATTTTTCTCATCCCCGTTCGATTACGAAGGTGTTGACTTTCTGGAATCTATGAATGTTTCCATGTACAAAGTGGCGTCGTTGGAAATAACCGACATTCCTTTAATAAAATATATGGCTCAAAAAGGTAAGCCAATGATTATTTCGACCGGCGTTGCCGACATAAATGACATTGAGATGGTTATTGATGCTTGCCGCAAAGAGGGCAACAACCAGATAACCCTGTTAAAATGTACTTCAGAATACCCCGCACCCATTGAGCGAGCCAACTTATTGACCATTCCCGATATGAAAAAACGGTTTGGTGTTGAGGTGGGTTTGTCCGATCACACCATGGGCAGCATTGTTCCGGTTGTTGCCGTTTCGCTTGGAGCCACGGTGGTGGAAAAACATTTTATTCTCGATCGCAGTTTGGGTGGCCCCGACTCGGCCTTTAGCATGGAACCCCACGAATTTAAGGATATGGTTGACCAGATAAGACTTACCGAACTGGCCATGGGAAGCGTCTCCTATGATATTTCCGAAAACGATAAAAAGCGGAGAAGATCGCTTTTCGTGGTAAAAGATATAAAACAAGGCGAACCCTTTACCTCGGAGAATATCCGAAGCATACGACCTGGAATGGGGCTTTCGCCAAGCTACTTTCAACAAATTTTGGGAAAAAATGCCAAAAAGGATTTGCATAAAGGCGAACCATTAACCATGTCAGACGTAGACTTACAACTATAAAACACTCTTATAATGAACAATTCCGCTATTAAACAAAAAAAACTTCTCATAACCGGAGGTACCGGATCGTTTGGAAATGCCGTTTTAGACCGGTTTCTAAATTCTGACGAGTTTTCGGAAATACGCATTTTCAGCCGCGATGAAAAAAAACAGGATGACCTGCGCAAAAAACTAAACAACCCAAAGGTAAAATTTTATATTGGCGATGTCCGCGATCTATCGTCGGTTGAGACGGCCGTAAAAGGCGTTGACTATATTTTTCAGGCTGCAGCGCTTAAACAAGTGCCTTCCTGTGAGTTTTTCCCCATTGAAGCGGTAAAAACCAATGTTTTAGGAACTGATAACGTACTCTACGCGGCGGAGAAGTTCGAGGTTAAAAAAGTAGTGGTCCTTAGCACCGACAAGGCAGCGTATCCCATTAATGCCATGGGAATGAGCAAAGCCCTGATGGAAAAGGTGATGGTAGCCCGATCGAGAAACCTTGACGACACCAAAACCATATTCAGCGCCACGCGCTATGGGAATGTTATGGCCAGCCGGGGATCGGTAATTCCCTTGTTTATTGAGCAAATAAAAGCCAATAAACCTCTGACAATCACCGACCCAAACATGACACGGTTTATGATGACCCTGAACGATGCGGTTGATTTGGTTTGGTACGCTTTCAATAATGCCAAACAAGGCGATTTGTTCGTTCAAAAAGCCCCTGCAGCCACAATACAGACTTTGGTTGATGCTTTAAAAGAGTTGTACAACTCCACAAGCCCCATAAAAATTATTGGAACCCGCCATGGCGAGAAACTTTATGAAACCCTTGTTAACCGGGAAGATATGGTTAAAGCAGACGATTTGGGAAACTATTTCAGAATACCTGCCGATGCCCGCGACTTGAACTACGAACTCTATTTTTCAAGTGGTTCGGAAAAAGTAGCCTATACCGAGGAGTATCACTCGCACAACACTGAAAGACTTGATGTGGAAGGAATGAAAAAACTGTTGCTAAAACTACCTGAAATCCAGCAGGATCTTTCGCATGGTTAACAGAATCCCCCTGCTTCAGAAGAATCCGCTGGTAAAACGCATTTTTGCCTATGGTTTTTCTGACAGCATAAGCAAAATTGCTCCATTTATTGTAATACCCATTATTATCCGGTATCTGACACCGGAGGATTATGGATATATTACCAATTTTATTGCCATTTCCAATCTTTTTATTCCGGTCATTCTCTTGAATGGTCACACGTATTATTCCATTCAATTCAACAGAACTCCCCAAGATAAACGGGGAAATTTACTGTGGAACATATTGTATATCAACACGTTTCTACTCCTGCTACTTAGCGTAGTAACGCCTTTTCTAAAAGATATGTTTCTCGAACATTTTGAGTTATCCATAGTCTGGGTCTATTTGGCCATTGCATTTGCCTTTCTTAGCAGTATTATTATGCTTTTTCAAACCATGCAACGCATGTTTGAGAAGGTGCGCGATTTTTCGTTGGTAAAAATTGGAAACTCTCTGTTGTCGGCCTTTTTGGCCATTCTGTTTGTAATTCTTTTGGGGTTAAGCTGGCAAGGAAGGGTTACAGCCCTCGTAATTACAAGTATTGTAACTGTAGTGGTGTGCGTCTATTTTTGCACAAAATACTCGAAAAACATCTTTACTATAAACAAAAGCTACATCCAGGGATTTTTACTCTTCAGCTTACCTTTATTACCCCATTCCCTTGCCGGATGGGGGAAAAGTGCCGTAGAAAAAGGCATGGTAACCTCAATGATATCCATTGGCGAAAATGGTCTTCTGGGTATTGCAGGCATATCTTTGTCAATGATAAGCGTGGCAACCACAGCCATTTTTTCGGCTTTTAACCCCGAGGTACTAAAGCTTTTGACTCAAATTGACCTGAACGATGATAAAAAGAGGGAGTTAGAAAAAAAAATTGTAAAAATGTCGCTGGCTGTTGTTGCCGGAATGACGTTGCTAATTGCACTTAACTACCCTTTGAATTACCTGTTTTTTAAGTATTATTTGGATGATTCTTATTTGGGTGGTTTAAAATATGTTCCTTTTTTGCTGCTTTCCAGCTTTTTTGGTTTGTTTTACGCCTTGTTCTCTCTCTATATTATGAACGAGAAGAAAACGGCTGCCCTTTCCTATATAACAGTAAGCACAACTTTGGTGCAAATTGGAACAACCTACGTAACCCTGAAGTACTCTGGAGTAATGGCCATGGTTATTGCCAACAGTGGCGTCACACTACTTCAATCGACAATAGTGGTTTGGTATGCAAACAAAATTCGTCCGCTTCCCTGGCTTAAAGCAATAAAAATCAAATAACATTGCATGAAACGCCCATGCCGACAACCGATTTTTCGACACACAGGGGCATGATTAAAGTCGGCATGAAGTTCCATATGGCCGTAAACCGAAAAATTATAAACATATGAAACGCCCATGCCGACAACCGATTTTTCGACACACAAGAGCATGATTAAAGTCGGCATGAAGTTCCATATGGCCGTAAACCGAAAAATTATAAACATATGAAACGAACATGCCTACTAACCTTTAACACACAACAGAATTGAAAAATCGACGAAGTCAATGATTATCAAGCATGTGAGTTCTATGTGACCATAGAATGAAAAATTTTGAACATATGAATACACATTTAGTTTACTACAATTGGCAGTTAATTACAAGTTTTTACGGAATTGTCATTGATCACGTTGAAGAGATTCTTCAGGACAAAAACAACGAAGTAACCATGTTAACCTGTAATCGGCAAATAAAAAATTGTTTTGAAAACAAACTCAGCGATCCGGTTCTGTGCAACACGTGCATGATGGTAAAAAAGATTGGTTTGAAGAACTTTTCCCGGTATGGAAGCCGCTTTCGTCATGTTGAGATTGGACAGTTAATTTCAGATTCCAGACACAGCCAGGTTACATTTGAATACAGGAACAATAAGGATATAAAACAGCTGGAATATCGCGATGTGAATATAGGTTATGGTGCTCTGTCGTCGTATGTATCCTACACCCGAAACCACGAGCCTGATTGCACAGACCCGGCATTCCGTTCCTATTTTGATGCCATGCTCCGTTCCCAAATGGAGTTGACCGACGTCATTTTTTTGCTGATGGAACAGAAGCGACCTTCCGATATGCACGTGTACAACGGTCGGTGGGCCGATGTCAGACCCGTTTACGATATAGCAAAGAATGAGGGGATTCCCGTTCATGTCCTGGAATCGCTAAACGATGGTAAAATCACTTATTATAAAGAGGTTTATAAAAATGTGTTGCCTCAAAACATTTCCTATAGAACCGAACTGATCAATGCCATTTGGGAGCAAAAAGAAACTAACGAAGAAAAGAAGCTAAACCAAGCCCGGCAGTTTTTTGAAAAAAGAAGAAAGGCCGAAATGGTTCGTGGTGTAAGAATTTACACAACCCAACAGGTTTCAGGCATGTTGCCCGATGGGTGGGACAGCAACCAACAAAATATTGTAATTTTCAACTCATCGGAAGATGAATTTGTGGCCTTGGGTAAGGAATACGATGAGTTTGCCCTTTTCGAAAATCAGGAAGAGGGAATAAAATTCATTCTACAGGGGCTGAAAGAGCACCCCAATATTCATGTGTATTTGCGAATACACCCCAACCTGGCTGATGTTACCTACAGTTATCACAAACGTCTTTTAAAACTGAGTGAAACATACGACAACATTACTGTAATACCAGGCAATTCGCCCATTAGCACCTACACATTAGTGGACAATGCCGAGAAAGTGCTTGTCTTTACTTCAACCGTGGGAGTTGAAGCATGTTATTGGGGAAAGCCGGTCATTATGCTTTCCGGCTCTTCTTACTACTATTTGGATGTTGGGTATGTGCCAAGAAACAAAGAGGAAGTTTTACCCTTGCTTTTGAGCAAGCTTGAACCCAAAAAGCAGACAGGAGCCTTGAAGTTTGGCCTTTTTGCCATGAGTGTTGAGCACCGTACAACACCAATCCGCCTTAATCCAAAGGGCATATCCATACCCGGGTTGCGTTTTAGCACCTTGCCTCACTTGCGAGTTTTTGGTTCAGCCTTGATTTTTAGGGTCTTCTGGCAAGTTTGGTTGCGTTTTTTGGTTCCTTTCCTGCAGAAATTTAGTAAAAGACAATATAGTTCCATCCCAACTTCTGAAGCACAAACCGTATGATAAAAATAGTAACCATTGTAGGAACCAGACCCGAAATCATAAAGCTTTGCCGGGTGATTTCTGAACTTGAAAAACACACGAATCACATACTGGTTCACACAGGTCAGAATTACGATTACGAACTGAATGAGATATTCTTCTCGCAACTTGGAATCCGTAAACCCGACTACTTTTTGGAGGCCGCCGGGGCCAATGCAGCCGAAACCATTGCCAATGTAATCAGAAAGTCCGACGAGGTTTTGGCAATAGAAAAGCCCGACGCTTTGTTGGTATATGGCGACACAAACAGCTGTTTGAGCGTTATTTCTGCAAAAAGGCGAAAAATCCCCATTTTTCACATGGAAGCCGGCAACCGGTGTTTCGATCTACGTGTACCGGAAGAAATCAACCGAAAAATTGTTGATCACCTTAGCGATATTAACCTGGTTCTTTCCGAACATGCCCGCCGCTATCTTATTTGCGAAGGGATACGCCCCGAGACAATCATAAAAAGTGGTTCAAGTATGTGGGAAGTGCTTGAACATTACAAAAATGAAATTCAGCAAAGCAACGTCCTTGATAAAGAGGGGCTTAAAAAGGGAGAGTATTTTCTTGTCAGTGCCCACAGAGAGGAAAACGTCGATTCAGAAAAAAACTTTACCAATTTGCTGGAATCGTTAGTTGGAATTGTCAGGAGGTACGGAAAAAAAGTCATCGTTTCTACCCACCCAAGAACACGAAAAAAACTGGAAGAAATGGGGCATATAAACAAAGAGCCGCTCATAGAATTTATGAAACCATTTGGTTTTTTCGAATACAACAAGTTGCAAATGAACGCTTTTTGTGTCATTTCCGACAGCGGAACCATAACTGAAGAGGCGTCAATTCTGAAATTTCCGGCCATAACCATTCGTCAGGCGCACGAGCGGCCCGAAGGAATGGACGAAGGTACGGTAATAATGTCTGGACTCGAGTTAGAAAATATCCTTCAATGTATTGATGTTACAGTCGATCATTTTTCTGAAACCAAGAGTCCTTTTAATACAGTTTCAGACTATAAGGTTGAAAGTGTTTCGCGGAAAATAATAAAGATAATACTCTCCTATACTGACTATGTGAATAGAATAACCTGGCATAAAAACAATTCCTAATGAAGAAAAGAGTACTCGTACTTGGTGCCACCGGGATGGCCGGCCACATGGTTTTCGACTATTTTAGCAAACGGGAAAACTATGAGGTCTTCGGCTTATCCAGAAAACAGAAAAATGCACCCAACTTTTTTGTTTGTGATGTTTTTAACACCGCAGAATTGCTTCAAACAATCCAGGATGTAAAACCGCAAATCATTGTAAATTGCATTGGGGCCTTGGTTAGGGAATCGAAAGAGCACCCGGAATCGGCTATTTTCCTGAACAGCTATCTTCCTCATTACTTGAAAAAAATTGCAAAAGAGGTTGATTGCAGGTTAATACACATTAGTACTGATTGCGTTTTCAGTGGCACGAAGGGCAACTATTCCGAAACCGATTTCCGTGATGCTGACGACACTTACGGAAGAAGCAAAGCGTTAGGCGAAATTGTCGATGACAACAACCTAACAATAAGAACCTCTATCATAGGCCCGGAATTAAAAAATCCAGGTTTGGGTCTTTTCGATTGGTTTATGCAGCAAACAGGAACGGTCAATGGTTTTACAAATGTTTTCTGGAGCGGAATAACCACCCTTCAGTTGGCCAAAACAATTGACCTTGCCATTGAAAAGAACCTTGCCGGCCTTTATCAGGTCACCAATGGCAACCGAATTTCAAAACAGGTACTTTTAGAACTATTTAATGATATTTTTAGAAAAAATTCTGTAACTGTTTTGCCCTACAGTTCTGTTCCACACGATAAAAGTCTTGTGAAATCGGAGAAATTTGATTTTCAGGTTCCTGATTATGTGTCTATGCTTCTTGAGCTTAAACAATGGATTGTAGATTCCGATATTTATAATTATAAACATTTAGTGTTATAAAAACAGATTCCGGCGATTTTGATTTCCGGCATAATTAATTACCTCCAATTTTTAAAAACCATGCGCATTTTAGTCATAGCCTATAACGTAGATAATTCGGCAACGGGATTAGTAGTAAATTCGTTATTAAAACAAATCTGGGACAATAGCCCTGAAACTACCGTTCTTTGTAACAAATATTCGCATGCGGATAAAATTCCGGAAAAGGTATTTGAAATCAAGGGTAATCCATTTCAATACAACAGGTTGGCAAAACTCTTTCTGGTTTTGACCAATGTTGACCCAAACAGTTTTTCGTGGGTACGAAAAGGCTTGCGGTTGGGGAAAAAGGCAGTAAAGGAAAAAAGGCCGGATGTAATACTCACCATAACATCAGCCTATTGTTTTCCCTTACTTAAGCTGGGCTATGAACTGTCAAAGAAACATAAAATTCCACACTTCATTCACACGGTTGATCCTATACCGTCACACCCAGGTTGGGGAGAAAATTATAGATTGCGGAATTCTATTGCCAAACTAATATCGCCCTATTTCAGAACCGCAGTGGGCATTTCAGCAACCAATGAAGCCATGTTGGAGTACCAGAAAAAAGTTGTGGGCGAGAGGTTTATAAACAACGCTTTTGTTGTGTCAAACCCCTGTTATCAGGATCAACCTGTTTTGGAACGGCCCGTAGAGCCCCATTCCTTTGCCTATTTGGGCAATATCTATGGTAAACGAAACCCACAGTTGTTGATTGATGCTTTTACGGAATTTGCTTCCAGAAACAACAAGGCCAAATTATATTTTGTGGGGCATTTCCAGGCCGGTAATGTTTCAATACCCGAAACAATGCGCGATAGAATCCTAATTACGGGTTGGACGGATTCACCAGAGGAGTATATAAAAAAATGCGGAGTATTAATTGATATTGATGCCGATATTCCGGGCGATGTTTTCATGTCGAGTAAATTGATAAACTACCTGTCCAACAATCGTATGATTTTATGCATCAGCCCAAAAGATAGTCCGGCAAGGAAACTTCTTGCAGGTTTGCCTGAAAGTACAGCCACCTGTTCGCACAACTTTAATGAAATTGTAAGTGGTCTTAATGGTTTGATTTCTATGGATTTTAACAACCAGCTATTCGCTGAGAGGATCTCAATACGGGAAAGCTTTAAACCAGCCAGTGTAGTATCAAAGTTTATAAAGGAACTTTCAAAAGGAGTATAAAAGAGGCAAATAAACTGGAACAATTGATGTCGCTTCGAAGTCACAAAATATTAAATGAATATCTGTTTTTTATTGTCTGGCCATTTGGGTCAGTAATAAAAAGCCTGCGACTTTTGAATCCCCGTTTTGTGAAAATTTCGCTATGGATGTTTACCGTATTCCTGGGTGCAACCATAATTGTGATATCCCCAAAAATGGATTTGTTCCGCTATATGAATGAATTTGCCCTTATTGCAAAACAGAATCTTTCGTTTACACAGATTTTCTCCTCTGTATATGACGACGGCAATTCCCTTGATGCCTACAAGCCTTTTATGATATATCTTTGTTCGAGGTTTACCACAAATCCTCAAATATTTATTAGTATTGTTGCTTTGGTGTATGGTTACTTTTATGCCCGCAATTTTCAGTATATATTACTTAACCTCGAACAAAAGTTGTCTCTTTTTCAGAGGTTATTCCTTTATTGCTTTTTGTTTATCATTCCCATTCAGGCGTTTCAGTTCATTAAATTTCAAACCGCAGCCCAGGTTTTTTTTTTCGGTCTAATGCCTTACCTGTTGCATAAAGAAAAAAAGTACCTTATCTTTTCTTTCCTAAGCCCACTGGTTCATTTTTCCTTTGCACTTCCGGTTATAGTTCTTATAATTCATATATTTTCATATAAGAACATTCATTTTTTATTCTACTTTTTTATACTTACCAGCTTCTTTGTTCAATTTGATTTAACAACAATAAATGAATTTCTAAAACCATATACCCCAAGATTATTGGAATATAAAATTTCAGTATATGGCGACGAGGGTTATTCCAAACTGGTTAAAGAAGAAGCTTCCACGCTAAATTGGTACATAAAATATTACGGAAAATCAATGAGTTATACCATTATTGCTTTGTCAATTCACATTTACGCACTCAGGAAAAGGTATATTTACCCTTATAAGGGCCTGTTTACTGTTTTTTGTTTTGCCCTTTTAATAATGAGTGCAGCTAATTTGATCAATGCATTCCCATCGGCACAGCGTTTTCTTTCCGTGGGAAGGGTTTTTGGTGCAGCGGCTATCATCCTGATTTTGAACAAGCAAATTGAACTTAAATCGTTACGTGTTTTACAGTTATTTCTTTACCCATTGCTATTGCTTTTCTTTGTTGTTTCAATAAGAATTTTGTTCGATACAACAGGAATTCTAACATACATTGGCAACCCGTTTTTGCTCATCTTTTTTGAGCCCGAAGAAGTACTCATAGAATTTATTAAATCTTTGATACAACAACGATAAGGATCATTTTAAAAAACTACATCGAAAATGATTAGCTCTGCTAATAAACTTAAAGTTTTACGTTCATGGAACAATTTCAGAGGCTGGAAAACCAACCGTAAAATTGTTGTACTGGAAAGCGACGATTGGGGTAGTATCCGCATGCCTTCGCGAGAGGTTTACAACCAATTACTGGCTGCCGGCATTCCTGTTGACCGGTTTCCTTATACACGTTTTGACTCAATGGCAACCCCTGATGATTTGGAAATGCTTTTTGAAGTCCTTCAATCTGTTACCGACAAACATGGAAACCCGGCTATTCTGACCGCAAACACCATTGTTGGGAATCCAGACTTTGAAAGAATAAGGAACACGCAGTATCAGGAATACTTTGTTGAACCATTCACGGAAACCTTACAGAGATCAGCACATCACGAAAATTCGTTCAAAGTTTGGAAACAAGGAATGTCGGCAAACATTTTTAAACCCCAGTTTCATGGCCGCGAGCACTTAAATGTTAACCGCTGGTTGGAGGCGTTGAGAAACAACACGGGGAATGTACGTTTCGCATTCGACCTTGGCCTCTATGATTTGAGCTATAGTAATGAAGTCTCAGAAAATTCGTTCATGGATGCCCTTGATTTTACAAGCCTTTCAGAATTGGATTATCAAAAGGAAAGCCTGCGCCAGGGTGCTCAGCTTTTCGAAAACATCTTCGGCTACAAAGCCAGGACGTTTATTGCACCATGCTATATTTGGCATCCTTACCTGGAGCAAACTCTTAAAGAACAAGGTGTTGAATTATTACAGGGAAGTTTCATGCAGTTTGTACCGCAAGAGGGAAACCTGTCGAAACACAAGCGGAGGATTCATTATCTGGGACAAAGAAACCATGTAGGACAAATTTACTCCGTCAGAAACTGTTGGTTCGAACCCAGCACCGAAACCGCACACGAACCGGTAAGCCTATGTTTGAATCAAATTGATAACGCCTTTAAACATCGCCTTCCTGCAGTAATTAGCACCCATCGTCTAAACTATATTGGAAGCCTGGATGAGGAAAACCGCAGTCGGAATCTTCCGAAACTCAAACAACTTCTGACTTCGATTGTCAACAAACATCCTGATGTTGAATTTCTTAGCAGCGATCAGCTGGCATCCTTAATATTGAACACAACTAAAACAAACCCCCAATGAAAAGCCTTGCTTTAACCCGTCCTGTTGTCAAAAACATTGTTATTGATATTGGCGTGTTCGTTGCCATTTATTTTATTCCGGCAATGTCGCACTTGTTACCATTTCCACTATACATTTTGGAACCCATGCGGGTGTTTTTATTCATAGGCTATCTTCTCAGCAAGAACACACCCAATGCTCTTTTTCTGGCCTTTACCATACCTCTGTTTAGTCTTGCAACCACCGGACATCCCGTTTTTTATAAGGCGTTTTTAATTTCTGTAGAACTGGTTATTAATATTTATTTGTTTCACCTGTTAATGAATCGCGCCAAATATCCGGTTTTTATTTCCCTGGCTTTATCCACCGTCGTGAGCAAGATTGGATACTACATTGCCAAGTATATTTTTATTCAGCTGGCTATACTCAAAGGGACACTGATATCAACCAACCTTTTTCTCCAAATGGCTACACTGCTGGTGCTGTCAGCTATTTTTGCCCTCTTTTTCAAAAAAAGTAAAGGAAACCAATGAGCCCAAAATCTTTTGTAAATATTAAGACCGTTTATGATGGCTTGCCCCAAAGAAGCGTTTCTGAACTGGGTAATCTTTATCAACAATACGACTTTTTAGTTCAAAGTATAGAGCAAACAATGTCTATTGGCCCATTGTTGGGTGAAATAGCCGGCAAAAATGTGCTACTAAAGCCCAATTGGGTTATGCACAACCGCAAAGAAAGCGATGAACTTTGTATGCGCACACACGACAATTTTTTGCTAGCCCTGACAGAGGTAGTCCTGAAAAAAGAACCCAAAAAGTTGACTATTGGCGATGCTCCTGTGCAAGGTTGCTATTGGAACAGAACCGTCCGTGACTCTTTTCTGGAGTCAATCCGGAATCTTGAAGAAAAATACGGTGTTGCCATACAAATTAAGGATTTTCGGCGGGTAATGTTCGATCCCACAACCAACACACAGACGCGGGAATTAAACCCGTTAAGTGAGTATGTAATTTTTGATTTGGGCAAGGAGAGTTATCTTGAACCCATTAGCGAAAACAAGCGAAAGCTGTTCCGGGTTACGGACTACGATCCGGACAGACTGGCTGAATCACATCGACCCGGAGTTCATAAATACTGTATCACCAAGGAGTTGTTCGATCATGATATAGTAATTACTGTTCCTAAAGTAAAGACACACCAGAAAGCGGGGCTTACCAACGCACTTAAAATATTAGTGGGCGTGAATGGCGACAAGGATTTCCTGCCACATCACCGCATGGGCGGTACAAAAAGTGGTGGTGATTGTTATCCCGGATCAAATATTTTTCTTCGTTTGGCTGAGTTTTCCCTCGATAAATCGAACAAAAAGCAAGGTAAAGTTGCTTTTAAGATTTGGAGAAAAATTTCGTCCCTTTTCCGAAGGCTTGCCCTTCCAAGTCAGGAGCAAAACCTGGCTGCAGCATGGCATGGAAACGATACTACGTGGCGTATGGTGCTCGACATTAATAAAATAGCCGAATACGGCAATGCCAATGGAACCCTATCCAACACTCCGGTTCGAAAAATATACAGCGTAACCGATGGCATTGTTGGTGGTCAGGCCGATGGCCCGTTGAAACCGGAACCTTTGCCACTTGGAATCATTTGTTTCTCAAACTTATCATCCATAACCGATGTAGCTATGGGTGTACTCATAGGCTTTGATTTTACCAAAATCCCCCTTTTGAAAACGGCTTACGAGAATTCGAAGAAACTTGATTATGATTTGAAAATCAATGATATGACAGCCACACTCGATGATTTGAAGAAACACCGCTGCCAGGCCACACCCCCTCCGGGTTGGGTTAAACACCTCAGAACTTGACCAAAATACAATGCCATGATAGCCATCCATAACAGCAAACAAGGATTCCATCCACGGTGGGAGCATTATTGTAAAGAGCACAACTTGCCCTACAAACTTGTCAATTGCTATGCAACCGACATAATGTCTCAATTGAAAGGGTGTAAGGCTTTGCTTTGGCACCATAATCATATGCTCCCCCGCGATGTGGTTTTTGCAAAACAATTAATGTTTGCCCTTGAGCATTGTGGCATGCCTGTATTTCCTGATTTTAAAACCGCCTGGCACTTTGACGATAAGGTGGCACAAAAATATTTGTTTGAGGTTTTGGGCATTCCCTCTGTCAACGCCAATGTTTTTTACGACAAACAATCTGCAATACTGTGGGCCAGAAATACTGAGTACCCTAAAGTTTTTAAACTAAGGGGAGGAGCCGGTTCCACAAACGTTCGGCTTGTGAAAAGCATAAAACATGCCGAACGACTTATTGCCATTGCTTTTGGCAAGGGGTTTCCCCAATACGATAAACTGGGAAGCTTGAAAGAGCGTTGGCGAAAATACAGGTTAGGTAAAACAAGTGTTTTTGATGTTGTCAAAGGTATCCTGCGTTTTTTCAAGGTTCCTGAGTATGCAAAAATCATGGGTCGCGAAAAAGGCTATGTCTATTTTCAGGATTTTGTGGCAGGAAACGATCACGATATTCGCGTAATTGTTATTGGAGAAAAAGCTATTGCCATCAAACGAATGGTACGGAAAAACGATTTCCGGGCATCGGGAAGCGGCCATATTTTATATGATAAAGAGTTGTTTGACAACGAGTTGATTAAGTTGTCATTTGATCTACATAAAAAAATTCAAAGCCAGTGTTCGGCTTTCGATTTTATTTTTGAAAAGGGTGTCCCCAAGGTTGTAGAAGTGAGTTACGGTTTTGTCCCCGAAGGATACGACGCCTGTCCCGGATACTGGGACAGCCAATTGCAATGGCACAACGAACCCTTTACTATTTATGGTTGGATAATTGAGAACCTGTTACAAAAAAGTGAAAAACTATGAGCTTATTACACACCATAAAAGCAAACCTGGTTAAGAATATTTCGAATATACCCGGTTGGTCAACAAAGAGAAAAATAGTTCTGTTTCTGGTTGATGACTGGGGTACAATCCGTATCCCGTCCCGCCAATCACGCGATGCTCTTGAACGCGAAGGCATTCCTTGTCTGACAAATCGGTTTAATGCTTACGACACACTTGCTTCGAACACAGATTTATCGGCCTTGTTCGAGGTTTTGAAATCGGTAAAAGACAGAAATGGAAACGCCCCATCTTTTACAGCCCTTACCACGGTTGTCAATCCAAGTTTCGATAAAATCCGGGAGTCGGAGTTTCAAAAGTTTGTTTATGAACCCTTTACTGAAACGCTGGAAAGATATTACCCTTCATCAAATGTATTCGCGCTCTGGAAGCAGGGAATCGACGACAAGCTTTTTGTTCCCCAATTTCATGGCCGCGAGCATTTTCACAACGAGTTTTGGTTAAACGAGCTTCGAAATGGGAATAAAAACCTGAAGAAAGCGTTCGAACATCATGCCATTGGAGTTCCTGTGGGTGTTCAAACAAAATATATGAGCGAGTACATGGCAGCTTTCGATTTTGAAGATCAGGCTATGCTACAACGCCAGGAATTAATGATTGAGGATGGCATCAGGATTTTTAAATCCCTTTTTGGCTATTCGCCCATCCTTTTTACATCAACCTCGTTGTTGCACAACAAAGCCATTGAACCAGCCTTAAAAAAACAGGGGATTGATTTTATCGATCGATCGAAGATTAGTTTTGAACCCCTGGGCAACGGAAACTATAAAAAGGAGTTTTACAAATTGGGGCAGCAAAACCAAAGCGGTCAAAAAACTATAACCCGGAATTGCATGTTCGAGCCCAACGCAAACCCTTCAGCTGACTGTGTTGATCAAACGCTGAAAGATATGGCAACAGCTTTCCGGTGGAACAAACCTGCCATCATTAGTTCGCACAGGGTTAACTTTGTTGGCGGAATTGAACCCGAAAACCGCGATTTGGGGCTAAAGAGTTTGTCATTCTTGCTATTAGGAATTACCAGGAAATGGCCCGATGCTGAATTCATGACGTTTAATGATTTTGCAAAGTTGCTACAAAAAAACTAAGCCCCATGAATTCAACACCAGAAAAACAACCTTTGGTTTCAGTTCTGATGCCTGCCTATAACAGTGCCGCTACCTTGAGGTTGGCGTTTGCATCGCTGTTTCTTCAAACCCACAAAAACTGGCTTTGTGTTGTAGTAAACGACGGAAGCACTGATGGAACCCGTAATTTCCTTCAACAATACTCCCAAAACCCCCATTTTAAAATTATTCATCTCGATAAAAACAAAGGAAGGGGCAATGCCCGTCAGGTAGCCCTCGATAACGCCGAAGGCAAATATGTCGCCTTTCTCGATGCCGATGATTTCTACCACCCCGCGAAAATTGAACGACAAGTTTCCATTCTTGAGAAAAATCCCAATCTGGCCCTGGTTTCCAGCGGAACCGGTGTTGTGGATCAGACTAAAGAATTGCGTTCAGTCCGGTCGATTGGGAGTGGTACTCCCCGGACTTTTCACTACGGCGAACCTTTCCCCGCAATAACAGCGTCGTGTATGTTAAGAACCTCGGAGGCGAAAAATGTCCGGTTCAACACTGGTCTGGATGTTGGCGAGGATCTTGATTATATTTACAGGTACCTCGATGGAAAACAATTCCAAATGATGCCCGACATGCTCTACTTCTATGATGAAATAGGAACTGTAACTTTCAGGAAACTAATGTCATATCAGTTTAAAAATTTGAAATCAGTTTTTGTTTTACTAAGGAAAAAACCAGTAACCGGATTAAATAAACTGGCGTTGAACATAATAAAAATAGTTGCTTACAGCTTGATAGTCCCAATTTTAGGCGTCGATAGGGTGGTTGCCCGAAGGGGAAGAAAACCAACACCAACAGAAACTGCCGACTACAAACGAATTTGGGAAACCCTCTCAATCACCCTATATACTAAATAACAGCCCTTAATAGAATGAAAATTTTATTTGTAATTCCATCTCCCCTCAGCTTCCGTGTTTTTTTGTCTTCACTTACCGAAAGCCTTTCCAGAAATGGCGTTGAAGTTCATGTGGTGTGTAAAAAATACGACAGCCCTTGTTACCTTGATGGAGTAAAATACCACTTCGTTGATTTTCCAAGAAATGCCGATCTGCGAAAAATGCTGGCTTCATCGAGAGCATTAAAGAAGATTGTTCGAAGCGAGCTGCCTGACTTGATTCACGTCCATTTTTCATCAGCAGCATTTTTAACGTATCTTGCACATTTTAGGGGGTTTCCAAAAACTATCTGCACAATACAAGGTTTGGTCTATACCTTGGCAAAAGGTTGGTTCAAAAGGTTTTTCTATATGATACCGGAGGTTTTGTCTTTGCGCAAATGCGACATAAGCTATGTGCTGACCGAAGACGATTACATGCAAACAAGGGCAAAAGTGCCCAAAATAAGATGCCAATACGCTCCGGGTTTCGGCGGCGATTTGTCCCGCTTTACGCCTTTACCTAAAGAAAACAGAGAAAAACAACGAAATGAGCTGGGATTTCTGCCCACCGACAAAATTGTCATCTATGTTGGCCGGATAGTTCGTTTCAAGGGTTTTGACATAGCCTTAAAGGCATTTATCGAAGCACAAAAAACGATTCCCGAATTGAAGTTTTTGGTTTGCGGCAGTTTTGATCCCATACATACATCCGGACTTTCAGACATTGAATTAGAGGAACTTAAAAGCAATCCATCCATAAAACTAACCGGTTTTGTTGAGAACCTTCACGCCTATCTGAGCATTGCTGATATTACTATTTTTCCCAGTACACGCGAAGGGATGCCCGTTAACCTGATGGAATCCATTGCTTGTGGTGTTCCCGTTCTGACAAGCAACAGCAGAGGTTGCCGCCATGTTGTTAAGCACAACTACAATGGTATTGTAGTATCGGAACAAGCACCAGAAAGGTATGCCGCAGTTATTGTTGATTTAATGCGAAAGAATCAAAAACTTGAAGAATTAAGAGAAAACTGTATTTCCTCCCGTGGCATGTATGACCGAAAGCTTTATATTTCTGAAACCCTTGAAGCCTACAACGAACTTTTAAACGCTCAACTTCACTATGAGGGATAAAAAAGAGCAAACCGTGGTTTTTGTAGCCCCTTCGCTACAACTTGGTGGTCTCGAAAACGCAGCCAGCACCATGGCGAACTATCTTAGTACTCGGGTTAAAAAATTGCATTTCATTACTTTGTACAACTTTCCTCACTTTTTCAAACTCAACGAAAGCATCACTGTTATAGATCCTCCGCTGGACAAAAAAAAGGAAAACAAGCTAGTGTACTACTTAAAGATTGTTCTTTTCCTTCGCAAGCAGCTTCGATTACTAAAACCCGATGTTGTAGTAGCTTATGGCGATTGGTCAAATATTTTAGTTTTAATGGCCGGTATTGGTTTAAAAACGCGCATTTTCATCAGCGACAGAGCCAGCCCGGGTTTAACATTCCAATGGCACGTTGCCTTTTTGCGAAAAATTCTATACAAAAGAGCCTATGGTGTTATTGCTCAGACAGATAGGGCCGCACAACAAAAAAGAGAAATGTTGGGTAAAAACATCAATGTCAAGGTCATATCAAACCCGGTCAAGGAGGTCAGGCTGTTTCCCGAGATAGTACGTAAAAATTGCATTCTCAGCGTTGGACGGCACTGGTATGTCAAAGGTTTTGACAGGTTAATTGAAGCTTTCAGTTTGCTGGCAGATAAGGACTTCACGTTAATCATTGCGGGCAGCAATGGTCCTGAAACTCAGAATATCAAGGCATTGATTACAAAGTTTAATCTGACGAAAAAAGTTGAGTTAATCAACAATGTTAAAGAGGTTGACCGATTGGCAGCAGAATGTAAAATATTTGTTTTGCCATCGAGAAGCGAGGGTATGCCCAATGCTCTGCTTGAATCCATGGCCGCCGGATTGGCTTGCATCAGTTTTGATATCAATGCAGGCCCCCGCGAAATTATTACAAAAGGCGTTGACGGAATTTTGGTTGAAGATGGAAACGTAGAGGAACTGGCAAAGCAAATGGAATTTCTGATATCAAACCCCGATGAAATTGCCCGGTTGGGAAATAATGCGTTGAAAATCAGGGATCGACTTTCCATTGACAAAATCGGGCAACAATTCCTCGATTTCATTTGTTCCTGATATTGTAAAGCGAACTAAAACAAGCAGATAATGAAATTCATTACCCGAAGTAAATACCTTTTTTACTATTTGTGGAAGCTAAACCGGCCTCTTTTCAAAAAATTCTTTAACCATGTCAAGCGCGAAAAAAAAATTTCAAGTCTTGCATTGTGGATCGATGTTTTGCGTAGTGTCTATAAAAACAACTTGGGTTTAATGGATTATTTCCATTTCCGGTTTTATGAAAAAGATGACAACGAACGTGCTTGCTGGGCAGGAACCGGATACAAATATGAATACGATTTACTCATGAATCCCCCGGCTTACAGAAATGTTCTGGCCAATAAAATTGAATTTTATCGAACCTATCGTCCGTTTATTATACACCGTTACTGTTCGCTGGAAAATCTTCTGGTACAACCCGACAATGCTGAATCTATTCTTGAAAATCCATCGGGGAAAATTATTCTGAAAGATTCGAAAGGACAATGTGGCTGGGGAATTGAACTGCACAATGCGAAGGATTTTACAACACAATCTCTTTCAAACTACATGAAAGGAAAGGGATTTAATTTGGTAGAGGAATTCATTGAGCAGCACCCAAACCTTATGCAACTGTCAGGATCTGGTTTAAATACCATCCGCATTATTACCCAACTGGACAGCGAAAACAAGGTGGTAATTCTTGGTGCCCGCCTTCGCATTACCGTCAACAGCCATGTGGACAATATGGCTTCAGGGAATATTGCTGCTCCAATAAACATAGAATCCGGCAAAGTTGACGGAGTAGCCGTTTACAGTGACATTACTAAACTACCGGTTACAAAGCACCCTGTTTCCGGAGTGACCATTCCGGGGTTCGAAATACCATTTTGGAAAGAAACCCTCCAAATGGTTGAGAAAGCGGCTCTGCATAACACACAAAACCGTTCTATAGGTTGGGACATTGCCATAACCCAGCAAGGGCCGGGACTGTTGGAAGGGAACCACAACTGGTGTAAAATACTATGGCAATTGCCTGTTAATCAGGGGATGAAAGATGTTTTAGACAGACATCTTTCCGAGTTTTTAGCGATAAAAAGAAAAAACAGATCCAATGCTCATTAAACTCCTTCTTTTTGTAAAACACAATTTTGGGTTTCTATGGCTTTTGATAGAACGTGTAAACAGTGGTCTGTTTATTCTTCTGCACGAAAAAAGAGTAAGGAAAGAACTTCAAAGCACAATGGATAATCAAGAGGGTTCCTATTCAACAAGACTGTTATCAAAGAACGATTTGGAAATTGTAAAACAACTTATTGGTTCCCAAAATCCCAATCGCCTGACCTATTTTCGCCCCCATGGTTTCGACAAAAAATCTATCCAACGGGCGCTCGTAAGTCGCTCATTAATTACTATGGGTGTATTTCAGGAAAAGACACTGGTTGGTTACTTTTTCCTTCGGTGTTTTTGGAACAGGAAATGTTTCGTCGGGCGTTTGGTCGATGAAAAGTGGGAAGGAAAAGGTATTGGAAAAATCATGAACGATGTGATGTACAACACGGCCTGGAACAGTGGATTCCGCTGTCTGAGCACCATTTCGCGTAAAAACGCCTTTGTCATGAATGCCCATGCTAAAAACCAGTCCATGATAATCTTGAAAGAACTGCCCAACGATTATTTGTTTGTCGAATTCTTAAAAAAGGCCCAATTGGAACAAAATCAACCCTGACAATGAAAGTTATTTGATTCTGATTCGATTTCAATTTGTTAAATTTGAGTGAACTATAAAAAAAATAAATTGATGTTGCTTTTCTTGGCAACGTTTTTTGTTCTCTTTCTGATTTTTGGGGGCAGGATTTTAATTGTTAGCCCAGGTAACACGTTCGCCGATTTAGGCTTTGTTTTTCTTGGTGATGAAGTCAGGATTAGCCATATTGCAAGCTTGCTTAAAAAAAACCAAATCCGGAAAATAGCGTATGTGGAGTGTTCTCCACTTGCCATGAACAAGGAAGCTGTAAACGCTAACAATATTGAAAAAAGCCTTTTTCTCGATGTATTCAAATCATACGGTGTTCCTGACACCGCCTTGGTTAAAATTTCCGGGCTTTCTTTGAGTACGAAAGAAGAGGTTGTTTTTCTTTCCCGTTTCTTACAAAAACATGGCACGGGGCAATCCATTACACTGGTTTCTTCGCCATACCAGTCAAGAAGAATTTCAATTATGGCAAACAAGTTTTTAAATTATGAGCACCGACCCTATTCAATACAATTCTCTTATCCCGAGGAAAACAGGCACAATGCCTATTTGTGGTGGAATAATTCAAAAACGGCCAAAACTGTCCTTTCCGAATACGCAAAAATTATTTTCTATTTGACATACGATCAATTTATAGAACCAAAATAATTCCTAAATGCGAGTATTGTTCTCCTTTTTAATTATGCCTTTATCCGTTTTATTCATTCTCCTGTTTTTGGGGATAGCTTTCAGTTTGTATAACAAAAAAAGGACAAGTGTTTACCTTTACTTGTTAGTGTTAGCCTGGGGATTTGTTATTTCAACATCCTGCTTTACGCAATTCGCCGCCAGTTATCTTGAAAATCAAAATCGTATTTGTTTCCAGGTACCCGATTCTATAAGAAATCAGGAAATCAACATTCTGGTTTTAGGGGGTGGACATGTTGATGATGAGAATCTTACAGCATTAAACCAACTTGGATGTAACGCCTTAGGTCGCCTAAACGAGGGCATCCGTCTTTTCAAACAGCATTCAAAGGCAAGACTAGTCCTTTCCGGATGGGGTGCCGGGCAAAAAAGTTCTCAGGCCGAAGTCCTTAGGAACGCAGCTCGGGATCTGGGAATTCCTGACAGTTCAATGCATATTTTGCCGGAACCATGGAACACAAAAGACGAGGCTCGCGTTTTCAAAGCCGTTATTGGAACCAATGCACCATTTATCCTTGTAACCGATGCCATTCACATGCCACGGGCGATATATCATTTTAGAAATGCCGGCATGAACCCTGTGCCTGCCCCCACAAACTTTTCCATTAAAAAGGGAAGCAAATCAAAATCAGGGCATTGTCTAATACCTTCGGCACAAAATATTCTAACAGCCGAAAAGCTTATTCATGAATATGCCGGATTGCTTTGGGCAAAAATGGGCGGTAATTAATACTTTGCTCTTATAAGAATAATCGGTGTGCTCAAATTCTCACCCTTGTTGATATCAATTATTTTTTAAATTTTATTTCTGATTTTCCTTATATTTGCGGAATAAAAGAAATATAACATGAACTTTCATTATTTGCGAGAAGTTTTTTTCAACCAAATAAGCTTCACAAATAACCAGATAATGGCTTGGCAGCCTGGTTTTGATAAAAACTATCTTGGGCGTTGGGTAAAAAAAGGACACATTGTAAAGCTTCGAAACGGTCATTATACCTTCAAAGAGTATCTGGAAACTCAAAATATTCAGCTCTACTTAGCTAACCGCATCTATCGTCCATCGTACATTAGCCTTCATACCGCACTGGCATTTTACGGTTTAATTCCGGAATCAATAACTCAAACAACCTGTGTAACAACCTTGAAAACAGCTCGGTTTAGCAACAATTTTGGGGCTTTCACCTATAAAACTGTTAAACCGCAACTGTATTTTGATTACGAACAGCTTCCTTTTCTCGGAGAAAAAAGTATTCATATAGCCACGCCCGAAAAAGCACTCATCGATCTCCTTTATCTCTATCCATTTTACCACAGCGAAACTGAACTGATAGAGTTAAGATTAGATGAAAACCTAGTACTTGACACCCTCAACACTAATAAAATGCTTTCACACCTCGAAATTATAAAGAGCACGGCTCTGGAAAAAAGAGTAAAATTATTTTTTAAGGTTTACGGTCTAGACTAATACATCATGTTGCACCCCGAACAATTAAAGCCCTTTTTTCCTCCCCATTTGTGGAATAATCCCGCACACAGAAAATATATTGTTAAAGAGTATATACAACTTCTTATTCTCGATTACCTCACAACGACAGTCTTTGTAAAAAAAATTGTATTCATTGGGGGCACAAATCTAAGACTCGTTAAAGGTATTGACCGATTCTCGGAAGACCTTGATTTTGATTGTAAAAATTTATCGAACGATGATTTCATTGCTATGACAAATGGAATTATTGAATTTCTCAAACGGACGGGATTTCATGTTGAAACACATGATAAACAGAACGATAAACTAAAAGCATTTAGGAGAAGCCTCTATTTTCCTGAACTATTATTTGAGTTGGGTCTTTCGGGATACAAACAAGAACGTTTTTTAATAAAAATTGAAAGCCAGGATCAACTTATTACCTACAATCATACCATGTCCACAATAAAAGGGTGCGGATTATATTTTACGTTTCCAGTTCCATCAGACGACGTGCTATGTGCAATGAAAATATCCGCACTACTCTCACGACACAAAGGAAGAGACTTTTACGATGTCATGTTTTTATTGGCACAAACCAACCCAAATTTCGACTTTTTAGAGAAGCAATGTGGAATAAACGATTTTTCCAGCCTAAAAAGCAACCTAATAAAATTGTTGGAATCCGTAGATTTGAAGCATAAATCAAAAGATTTTGAGCATTTGGTATTTCACAGTTCAAGTACACATAAAATCAATCATTTTAAAGAATTCGTTGAAGAATTGGGTTTTGACAATAATCGATTAGTATAACTTTAAAACTATATTTGCATAACAAAAAACAGAGTCCGAAACATAACTACTAACGCTTTTTACCTATGAGCCAAATCCAATCAACAATAGAATTTATCCGCAATGTCTTCCATGAGCCCTCCGATTTCATCCCGCTTCACGATCCCCGTTTCATTGGCAACGAACGAAAATATCTGATGGATGCCATGGATTCCAACTTCGTTTCGAGTGTGGGCGAATACGTGGGAAAATTTGAAAAAGCGTGTGCCGATTATACCGGAGCCAAATATGCCGTAGCTGCTATGAATGGAACAGCGGCATTGCACATTTCGCTTATGTTGGCCGGCGTACAAGCCAACGACGAGGTCATTACCCAACCCCTTACCTTTATTGCCACCGCCAACGCCATTTCCTACACCGGAGCAAAATCGGTTTTTGTCGATGTTGATAAAGACACCTTGAGCCTATCGGCAACTAAGCTGGCCGAATTTTTACATGAAAATGCCCTGATGAAAGACGATGGGTTTGCCTACAACAAAAAAACAGGGTGCCGCTTTGCTGCCTGTGTTCCCATGCATACTTTCGGGCATCCGGCGCGAATCAACGAAATTGTAGAAATTTGCCGCAACTACAATATTCCCTGTGTTGAAGATGCTGCCGAAAGTCTGGGAAGCTCCTACAAAAGCAGACATACCGGGACATTTGGATTGTTTGGAACGCTGAGCTTTAACGGAAATAAAATAATTACAACCGGTGGCGGAGGCATGATTCTGACCGACAACGAATCCCTGGCTAAAAAAGCCAAACACCTGACAACACAAGCTAAGGTTCCCCATGCCTGGGAGTTTGTTCACGATCATATTGGCTACAACTACCGGCTCACCAACCTTAGTGCGGCTTTAGGCTGTGCCCAAATTGAACAATTGCCCGGTTTTATAAAGAAGAAACGCGAATTGGCGGATGTTTATAAGAAATTCTTCGAAACAACAGAATTTCATTTTTTTACAGAGCCAGAGCATTCAGAGGCCAATTACTGGCTCAACGTGTTGATTTTAAAGAACAGGGAAGAACGCGACACGTTTCTTACCTACACAAACCAAAACGGCGTTATGACCCGCCCTATTTGGGAACTAATGAACCGGCTGCCCATGTTCAGCCAATACCAATGCGCCAATCTGGAAAATGCCGAATGGCTTGCTGACAGGGTCGTGAATATTCCCAGTAGCGTAATTATTCCGGGATACCGCAAACAATAAAACACATTAAAACCAACACAAATGCAGCAAACTTTTGATTTGAACCAATTTATATCAACATATGTAACCAAACGTCCTGAGGGCCTTCTTGCACAGGATCTGGAAAAATACAACCCGCAATTAGAAAATGCAATAAACGGTAAAAACGTCTTGGTTATTGGCGGTGCCGGCACTATTGGGTCGTGGTACATTAAAGCCATATTGAAATTCAAGGTGGCAAAACTGGTTGTGGTCGATATCAATGAAAATGGCTTAACCGAGTTGGTGAGAGACTTACGCAGCTCAACACAGTATAACATCCCTGTCGATTTTATAACATACCCCATCAATTTTGCCGATCCGGTTTTCGAAAAACTACTCAACCATCACGGCCCATTTCACATCGTCGCCAATTTTGCCGCTCACAAGCACGTCCGCAGCGAAAAAGATATTTTTTCTATCGAGGCCATGGTCGAAAACAATGTTTTAAGAGCCCAACGACTCATTGAAATGCTGTCAAAAACGTCCATCGAGCACTTCTTTTGTGTGTCAACCGACAAAGCCGCAAATCCTGTAAACATTATGGGTGCCAGCAAAAAACTGATGGAAGAACTTATTATGGCCTATTCCGACAAAATGCCCATAACCACGGCACGGTTTGCCAACGTTGCCTTTTCCAATGGCAGCCTTCCGCTTGGTTTTCTCGACCGACTCTCGAAAAAACAGCCCTGGTCTTGTCCCAAAGGAATCAGACGGTTTTTTGTGTCTCCACAGGAGTCGGGCGAATTGTGCATGATAGCCTCCGTTCTGGGAAAATCGGGCGATATATTTTTCCCAAAACTCGATCCGGACAAGGATATGATTCCTTTCGATGAAATTGCCCTCGACCTGATTAAATCGCTGGGATACATCCCTGATATATGCAAAACCGAGGACGAGGCACGGGAAAAAGCACTGTGCCTTACACCGGAATCCAAAACCTACCCAATCTACTTTTTCGAATCCGACACTTCAGGAGAAAAATCATTCGAAGAGTTTTTTACTGAAAGAGAAGAACTGGATAACCAAACATTTAACGCATTGGGAGTAGTAAAAAACTCCATTAAACGCCCCATAAACGAAATTAACAATATTGTTGATGCGCTGCGAAAAACATTTAACAGCCCAAGTGTTGAAAAATCGGCTATTGTGGCTGTTTTGAAAAACTATTTGCCCAACTTCGATCATATTGAAACCGGAAAAGGCCTTGACCAGAAAATGTAAACCGACCACAGCCATGTACAAAATCTTTAAACGACTGATTGACATTCTACTATCGCTCATTGCGCTGATTTTGATGTCGCCCCTGCTTATTCCGGTAATAATAATCCTACTATTGACAGGCGAACATTATGTTTTCTACAAACAAAAACGGGTGGGCTATAAAAACCAACGCTTTCTGATCTGGAAATTCGCCACCATGCTCAAAAACAGCCCCAACTTGGGTACCGGCAGCATAACGCTAAAGCACGACCCACGGGTTTTTCCTTTTGGCCGATTTTTAAGAAAAACAAAAATTAACGAACTCCCACAGATTTTTAATGTTCTTTGGGGTGACATGTCAATTGTAGGGCCACGCCCCCAAATGGAACCCGATTTTTATCGTTTTCCCAAACACATTCAAGAAGTTATATACAACGCCAAGCCTGGAATTACGGGCATTGGATCCATAATTTTCAGGGACGAGGAGGGAATAATGGCACATCACCGAGGAAATGAAATAGCTGTATATGAAGAACATATAGCACCATACAAGGGAGATTTAGAACTCTGGTATCAACAAAACGCCTCCGTATGGACCGACTTGAAACTAATTTTTCTGACAGCTTGGGTCATTGTTTTCCCGGAAAGTAATTTACCGCATAAGATTCTGAAGAAATTACCCCATCGTCCGGCTTTTTTCAATGTTAAACCTTGAAATGAGAATATTATCAAAACTGTTCTGTAAAAGAAAACAAGAGCGTTGGTTTACCTGTTTATTCATTAGCATAAAAACTTTGTCAAACCGTAAAATAAAACGAACAGCTTTCAAACAAAATTTATATTTTTGCCTAAAAAATAAAATATGATTCTATATATCAACATAATATCTGCTTTTTTTACTGCATTCATAATTACACACATTGTAATTCCAGTGATTATTAAAATTGCATGCTTAAAAGGCCTGGTTGCAAAACCCAATGAAAGAGCATCTCATTTTACAAATGTTCCAACCCTTGGCGGATTAGGAATTTTCATGGGTTTTATTCTGTCCTTTATCTTGTTTTCGAACTTCGAGGCCTTTCCAAGTTTACAGTATTTCCTGTTTGCCATGGTACTCATCTTTTTTATGGGGATGAAAGACGATGTCATAGCATTGGCACCCGGTACCAAAGCTTTAGGCTTGTTGCTATCTGTATCGGTGCTTGTTATTTTAGGAGACGTCCGAATAACCGGTTTTCAGGGTATTTTTGGAATTTACGAAATACAGTATTGGATAAGTGTAGTCTTTACCATTTTTGTTTTTTTAACCATAATCAATGCGGTAAACCTTATTGATGGCATTGACGGCCTTTGTGCAACAACGTCAATAATCTCATCAATAGCATTTAGCATTTGGCTGCTTCTAGAGGGCAGTGAGGTCAGTATGCAACTAACCGTTCTTGCGGCAGCCCTAGTGGGATCGTTGCTAGCCTTTCTTCGCTTCAACATTACTCCAGCCAAAATTTTCATGGGTGATACCGGATCGCTTATGTTGGGCTACATTTTGGCATTTCTAGCTGTTATGTTTATTGAGGTCAACACTACCTACGAAGGAGCGTTTAAATTGAAACTCTCACCTGTTGTTGCCATTGGTTTTATTGCACTACCCCTTGCTGACATGCTAAAGGTTTTTATTATAAGGATATACCGAAAAAAATCGCCATTTCATCCCGACAAAAGACACGTGCATCATCTGCTAATTGATTTAGGGCTAACTCATTTACAAGCCACAGCCATACTGGCCTTGGCGTCCTTATTTCTGATTGGAATGGCTCTTGTTTTTCAAGAGTTTAGAGCTAAAACTTTTGCCGCCCTAATACTCATTGTTGCCCTGCTTGTTGTTTGTATTCCAAACTTCATCAATCATTTTAAGGGACGTAAATAGCAAAAGAAAATTCTATCTTAAAATGCAAATAAACAAATTCACCATTGTTGGTATATTGGGCCTGTTTATCATTACGGTTTCCGTTCAGGCTCAGCAAGTTGGCCTTTTAAACCACACTTTTCAATATAGCGACAGGTATTTATACAACAAGCAATCGTTGTTTCATACATCGGTAAAACCCTATTTGCGTAGCCATACCGACACAATTGTTTCCATTGACACCCTTTGCAGCATTGGCGTTTCCAAAAAAATGTGGGATATTGTTTTTAATAGAAGCCTGATAAAAAAAGAGATAAACCAATTTTCCTTTTCCATTGACCCTATTATCCATTTTGAAGTTGGCCGGGACAATGATTTCGATAAAATCAGCTGGATAAACTCGCGAGGTGTTTTCATCAGGGCTTCTCTTGGTAAAAAGGTGGCCATAGGTTCGCAGTTTACAGAAAATCAGGCTGTTTATAACGATTTTCGGAGAGGAAGAATCGGTGCACTAACCCAAATGGTTGTACCCGGACAAGGGATTGCCAAACCCTATAAAGAAAATCCAGGTGGTTTCGACTATTACTTTTCTGAAGCCTACATTTCTTATTCTCCATCCAAATTTTTCAATTTTCAGTTGGGTACTGGAAAAAATTTCTTTGGCGATGGCTACCGCTCTTTATTGCTGTCCGACAACTCATTTAGTTACCCCTATTTTAAAATCACCACCGATGTTTGGAAAATAAAATATGTTAACCTTTGGGCACAATTCCAACATCTTCGTGATAGGATGCCCGACATTGTCGCCCACACAAAAAAATGGGGAGCGTTTCAATATCTTAGCTGGAATGCCACTAAGTGGTTAAACATCAGCCTGTTCGAGGCGGTTCTGTGGAACAATCGCGATAGCCTTGGTCATCGGGGTTTTGATGTGCAATATGCCAACCCGGTCATCTACCTGCGTCCAACAGAATGGAGTCTTGGTTCGCCCGATAATGTACTGGTGGGGGCTTCGGGAAAAATAACCCTATTTAAAAATACAGCCTTGTATGGACAGGTAGTGCTCGATGAATTCAAACTTAACGAATTAAAAGAAGGCAATGGTTGGTATGCTAACAAGTGGGGAATACAGGCCGGACTAAAAACCTTTGATCTTTTCCGAATTAAAAGGCTTGATTTCCAATCCGAAATGAACGTGGTTCGCCCATTTATGTATTCTCACACCGACCCGGTGACAAATTACGCACACTTTAACCAGCCTTTAGCGCACCCAATGGGTTCAAACTTTGCCGAATTGGTTTCTTTCCTGAGATATGGCTACAAAAGGGTTTCTGTTGAATTGCAATTTGTTTACGCAAAGCACGGATCCGATACAGCTGACCTGAACTATGGCAACGACATGTTTCTATCGTATTCGACCTTTTCACAGCCCTATGGAAACCACTTCTTCCAGGCCGAGCCGGTTAATCTGAAAATCATGCGGGCCACGGCGCACTTTTTAATAAATCCAAGTTACAATTTGAATGTTTATGCCGGCGTTCAAATCAGGGATGAATCAAGCGCTACGCCAACACGTCAACAAAAACTGATAACGTTTGGCATTCGGACGTCGCTGCAAAATTTCTACTGGGACTTTTAACCAGTCTTCAATAAACGTTTGGAACAAAATTCTGATCCGTCATGGGAGGCCTGACGTAAGAATTGTCTATTACCCTTTTCGGCAGTTTTATGGGAGGCGGGGTCAAATCTTCATAGTCTATAAGACTGAGCAGGTGATGGATACAGTTTAGCCGTGCCCGTTTTTTATCATCAGCCACCACAACATACCAGGGCGCTTGCTTAATATCCGTATGCGCAAACATTACATCCTTGGCTTTTGAATACTCAACCCAACGGTTTCGCGATTCAACATCCATTGGGCTTAGTTTCCAACGCTTAACCGGATCCTCGTTCCGGGCGGCAAAGCGCCGCTCCTGTTCATCGTCACTAACACTGAACCAATATTTTACGAGTGTTATTCCTGAACGGACCAGCATTCGCTCAAACTCGGGGCACGAACGCAGAAATTCGGTGTACTCTTCTTCGGTACAAAACCCCATGACACGCTCTACTCCAGCCCTGTTGTACCAGCTGCGATCAAATAACACCATTTCACCAGCGGCAGGTAAATAGGAAACATAACGCTGAAAATACCACTGTGTTTTTTCTCTCTCAGTGGGAACACCCAACGCCACCACTTTGCAAAAACGGGGGTTTAACCGTTCAGCAATGGTGTGAATAACACCTCCTTTTCCTGCAGCATCGCGTCCCTCGAAAATTACCACTACCTTGAGTTTTTTGGCTTTAACCCATTCCTGAAGTTTTATTAGTTCAATCTGTAGTTTGTAGAGTTCTTCTTCAAACTCTTTTTTGCCAATCTTCTTAAAATCGGCTACGGCCTCGTAATTTCTAATTGCTTCTGTGGGATCGTCAGCAACTTTCTTTTGCTTTTTCTCCTTTTTGGTTTTCTCCTCTTTTTTCGACATGACTCACGTGTTTAATTGTTGTGAAAACGCCTTACCAAGTTACGATCAAATCTTGATTTTCAGATACTTTTTATCAAAAAAAATACCGGATATCCATTGAAGGATATCCGGTTGCTTTCATAAAAAATATGGCGTTTTGTGTTAGAACATGTAACCAACGGAGAAAATAGCCTGGTTGGCACGTTTGCTAAATTTATACTCTTGTCCTTCAACGTTTAAACCATCGCCTAATTTGCTTAATCCAAATTCGTACTTTACGTCAAGGGCTATTTTACCAAGGATATTGAGGCCTGCACCAAGTTGAAATCCCCAAACCGCTTTTTTAAACAACGTTTCGGCGGTATTGCTTTGACCGTCGTTTTCGGCTACTTCACTTACGATGTCGGCCACTTCGTCTTTGTTCAACAGGTTGAAAGAAGCCACTGGGCCTAATCCAAGACGGGCAGGGCCAAATTTCATTCCAACCAGCACCGGAACATCAATCCGAAGGTTACGCTGTTTTGCCGATTTGCTAAAAGCATACAAAGCCTGGTTGCCACTTTCCACTTTAACCTCGCCACCGGTTGTGGCAAACAAAAATTCGGGTTGAATAAAAAGACCACCCAAAGAAACCTGGGCAAAAAACCCACCATGAAAACCCATGGGCGTGTTGGAAGCAAAGTTCACTAAAAATGTGGTGTCTTGTCCATCAATGGCTCGGGTAACTTTGATGGCATCTGTCATCTTCACTTGTGTTGAGCTTACGCCCCCACGAAGGCCGAATTTTATTCCCTGTGCATTTGTTCCCAGGAAAAGGCCAGTTAGTACTGTTAAAAATAATACCTTCTTCATAATTCTTCCGTTTTGAGTTACGTTTATGTCTGTTTGCTTGTTTCAAAGAGATTGCAAGGTAATGAATATTTTTATAATCGGTACCACTAAAAATGTTAATGAATTTATATTTTAGACCAAAGGCCCCAATTTGTTGATTATTCGTCACTT
>JBBISE010000008.1:0-2970 GCA_037441445.1 Salinivirgaceae bacterium | reverse complement strand
CGCGTTCTATCACTTGCTCGAATTCAACAATCTCTTTTTTTTGTTCCGTTCTCATAATAGGTACATTTAAGTTGCAAAGCTATAATCATTCTCTTGTGTGTCAAAATTTACTTGCCATGGGGGTTTCGTGTGGTCAGAATGCATTTAATTATTGTTTTTTTACCAATACTTTTCTTCTAAAACTCAACACATCAATCCCATTTTGGTTGTATGCCACTGTCTCGACATACACTATTCCACGGTCGGGCTTGGACTTTGATTCGTGCTTGTCCAAAACCACGGTCCGGGCATACAGCGTGTCACCAACAAATACGGGGTTCAGGTGACGAATGTCTTCGTAACCCAAGTTGGCAATGGCCTTTCCGCTTACATCCGGGACCGTAAATCCAACGGCTAAACTAAAAACGAGAGTTCCAACCACTAAAACTTGTCCGTGTTGCTCTTTTTCAGCATAATCGACATTGGTGTGCACTGGATGATGGTTCATTGTTAATAATGAAAAAAAGTTGTTGTCGCTTTCGAAAATGGTTTTCGAAGTGCTGTGATTTATGGTTTGGCCTACTTCAAATTCCTCGAAATAACGACCTATTTCAAATCCTTGCATAGTTAATATTTTCTTACAAATATACTAAAATTTTTGCTCAGGTTTGGTTTCATTCCGAACGGAGATACGGTGTTTATTATCAGTTCGCTTTGCTTCCAATAGTTAACCAAAATCCGTTGAATGTTGTGGTTATTGTTTTCTATTTCCTTTCAGGGCTGCATTGTAATCTGGCGGTGTCAAGAGATCTTTTGCGCTGGGAGGGCACGGAATCCGGCAAAAAACAGCAAAGTAGTATTTCATGTTCATACTGTCATAGTGAATGCAGTTCCAACGAGCCTGGGCTGTCTGAATTTGGTTTAAGCCCAAAAGCAAAAACATCAACACAACCATTCCAACCCGAATTAGTTTTTGTTTTAGAGCAAAAATTATAGATAAAAACGATGCTAATCCAAAAGCCATAAGGGGGTAAGAATCAATGAGTGTTCTTTGTCCATAACCACCACCATACCACCAGCACCACCAACTCATCAAAATCCAGATGTTTATGGGCATAAAAACCGCAATTGGCCAAAAAAAGTTCTTTGCATGTTTCCTTACCCACCCTATTCCAATAGTTGCAAACAACATAACGGGTGTATAAATATACCATCCCTTGCGAAAACCGAACAAACCCCGAAGAATGATGGGCTCAGAAAAAAAGAATTTCTCCTCGCCATAAGAATAGTATATAAAACTCCCTGTAACATATTTCCAGTAAACCAATTGTGGCAAAACAACAAAAAAAACAGCCAACGATGCTAATACCAAATGCCATACATGTGTCTGCATCAACTTCCATTTTTCTACCAAGTCGAATTTGGAATTCAGACCATAGAGCACTGGGATTAGTATAAAGAGTCCATTTACTGGCCTGATTAACAATAATAAACCCAGAATTATGCCAATAAAAAGCGAATGCCAATATGCTGGCTTTTCATGCCATTTGATAGTAAGCCAAAGTAGCCCCGAGACTAGGGAAAAGTTGTAGGCGTGTGACATGCCGGGCATATTTGTTACATAAAAGAAAAGATTAGTGGCCAGAACCACAAGCAGCAGGGTAAATGCCGTAACTATCTCGGAATAAAACGTTAGCAAAACTTTACGCAGCAACCACAATCCCCAGAACAAATAAAACAGACAACTTAATGCAACAGAAAAGTGATAGGGAACCGTGAAACCGGTCGGCTCGACTCCTGCCGTGTTAGCATACAGATGTGCAACAAGAAAAAAGGGAGCGTACAAAAAAGAAAGCCCCATGGTAAACCTGAAAACCCTATTTCCTTCTGGAGTGGTATGGTACCAATATTTCTTGCCCTGTTCTATCGATTTTTGATCGTGAAATTTTAGGGCCAGATCCTGTTCAATAAAAGAGGCTGGCAGATAGCCATAATACTCAATTACATCCGTAACAATAGTGTCGAGTCTATTCCACCGTGCCAGATTGAAGTTGGTGAAAATTACCATTGTCATACTCACCAGGAAAGCCCAAAATGAGAGGCTTTTTGAATTCACATCCATCCTCATATCTTACATTTCTTATCATGGATTAGCATCAATTTTTTCAAAAACATGCACTTCATAAAAAAGCGTGGGATGCCTCTTCTGATCGACTTTGAAAGACTCGAGCAATCGAAAATCCGGACAACGAACCAGCGATTCAAAAGAGAGTTTTCCGTGACTTTCAGCAAATTGAGAATCCCAAACAACCAAAGCTCCGGTGGGTAAATCCTTTGAAGGTTGAGAAACATGATAAACCCGCTCCCGCGCTTGACGGGGATCAAAGGGATTTTTATCAAGAAAAAAAGAAACGTAGTGGTCGTAAAAGAAGACTGGCCTGCCCGATAAACCTTCGGATTTTATCCAATCGCAAGCCTCCTTAATGGTTATTTCCATTGGATTATATTTCACCGGCAATGAGTAAAAGGAAATAACGGTTGTCCATAACAAGACAACTAGGCCAATACGAAGGAGAATCACCACTATCGATTTTCTAAATGTTAAAAACGACTCTAGTACCTCATACCCGCGAACGGCGCCAATTGCAAAAAGGGGAACAATCAATGCCATGAATCGTCGCAGTGCCAGTGCTCCGGTGCCAAAATACCATGTAATGGAATGGAAGGCGATTACCAACAGTATAGGTAGAATTATAAGCAACAAAAAGGTTGTTTCATTACGTCTTTCCTCTGAATTCCCTTTCCACAACCTGACTTCCCAAACCAGCAGGCCAATGGAGAATAAAGCGGCAACAGGAAGTCCAACAATACTTTTCATATGTTTATAATTTTTCGGTTTACGGCCATATGGAACTTCATGCCGACTTTAATCATGCTCTTGTGTGTCGAAAAATCGGTTGTCGGCATGGGCGTTTCATATGTTTATATTTT
>JBBISE010000007.1:0-2993 GCA_037441445.1 Salinivirgaceae bacterium | reverse complement strand
ATAAAGTATTAACCTTGCAACAGAAATTTAAATCAAAGCAAGATTGTTTTAACCAACAACCTTATGAAACTTGACAAGTAATAATTCTATCGTGGCTCTCAGGAAAGGCTTTGTTCAACACAATTTCAATAGGTTTTATCGTTGATAGTTCGTTTTGGGCTCGAAACATCTCGAGTGTCTCATCAAGCATATCTTTCAGCGATCCGGGTTTTTCCATTATTTTCAGATTGCCGGATTCAATTTTGGCTATGTCAAGAATATCATTTATTATGTTTAACAGGTACTTAGAACTCTGGTTGATAACTTTTACATAGTAGTTGCGACGTTCGGGACTTGTATATTCATCGTTCAATAATTGAGAAAAACCTACAATGGCGTTCAGGGGCGTTCTGACCTCGTGCGACAGGTTAGACAGGAAAGCTGTTTTTAGTCTGTCCGCTTCCTCGGCGCGCTCTTTCGATCGGATTAATTCTTGTGTTAATGAGCACGAAATCCCATCGCAGTGTTTAATTGCTTTTAAACGAGCAATTTCCCATACTTGTCTGATAGTAAAACCGACTACACCTACAAAAACAGCCATATCAATTAATAACCAAACTTTCCCGGGGAAGGCATGTTTTACCACAAACAGAATTATTCCTGTTATTATCAGAAAAATAACGCTGAGCGAATAGCTTTTTACAATTTTTTTTAGCGTTTCCAGATGCTTCTGGAATTTGTTAAATAGTTCATTTCTATAAGTGAACATGATGTTGCAAATCAAAAATGGTCTTCAGTCACTACATTTTAATAATCTTCTGTTTCAGTTCCTCTTCAAAAATAAATTCGCCCTGTTCGACCCTTGTCAATGCCGAGCTTAATGATTGAAAGATTTCGGTTTTAAGCACAAATCCGCGAAACCCGGTTTCGATAAGTTTCTCTATAACGGCATTCTTGACGTCCATAGTAATGGCAATGACTCTAAAATGAGGGAAATCCCACAATAGTTTTTGTGTGGCAACAAAGCCATTCATGTTGCCCATGGTCAGATCCATAAGGATTATATCAGCCTGTGACAGGTTGGGTAGCCTTAAAAACTCTTCGCCATCAAAGGCTTCCCCAATAACGGTATGTTTCAGTCTGTTTTCAACAAAAAATCGAAGGTCGGAACGGAAATGCGCGTTATCATCTACTAAAATCAGTTTCATCGCACTTTTGGTTATATGGTTATCTCTTTTACAAAAATAGAGCATAGTCAAGCCCTAAGAGGTAGGGAAAGAACCAAAAACCGGGTGGTGAAAACCATAATTCGGATTAGGGTTTACTCTATGGTCTCATTTTGTGGGATGTTTTGCAGAGGATGTCTAAAAAGTCCCCGATTTGTCATTGCGAACGCAGTGAAGCAATCTAATGAGCCTGATAATAAGTTGATTGCTTTGTCGTTCCTCCTCGCAATGACGTCGATTTATGACTTTTTGGACAGCCCCTACATCGAAACCAACAAATAAAAAAGGCCACATACCCTGTATGCAGCCCTTATTTCTCTGGTTCTTTATTTTGATTAACTATATCCCAATTCGCGGAAAAAGTCCGAGTATTTTTTGTCTTCTTTCTGAATGTGGTTTACGAGCCAACTTTTCAGGAAGTTATAGGTTTCTCCGGTTACGTGCAAATTGCCTGATTTATATTCGGAAATAAGTCCAACCAATTTTTCTTTGAACTTTTCGTGAGCCGAAATGTGTTCGTTTAATCCCGGGTATTTGTACATCCTCATTTTACGCTCCTCGGCCTGAAAGTGATAATTAACGTAATCCGATAATTCTTTGAATATCTTTTCAATAAGGTCTTTTGCTTTCCCCTGCATCATGCTGTCATGCAGGTTCTGTAAAATTTCAAGAAGTTTTTGGTGGTGTTTGTCGAATTCCGGTACTTGAACACTGTACGCCGGATACCATGAAAAAATTCCCATAATCTGAATATTTTAAGTTAGCGTTACCACAAACTTACACAACTAATCGCGAAATTGTTTAGGGGTAAATTCTATTTTTGACATAGGGTTTACACTAATAATCGTCGAATTTGACTTTTGCGACATCATATCTCAACCAACTTGTTTTTGATGGCATACAAAACCAGGTTAATGGTGTTTTTCGTGTCGGTTTTTTGCAATAGTTTCGACCTGTGTGCTTCAACCGTTTTTATGCTTTTGTTTATTTTGTCAGCAATTTCAGTTGGGGTAAGCCCCTGACAAAGCAGCTGCAGCACTTCCATTTCCCGCTCCGTTAACTCGGGGGGGATAATTTTCTGTTGGGTTTGAGGAGCCTGGTTGTATTTTTGGATTATTTGCAAAAGCAAATCGTTAGAAAAATAGCTTTCACCGGCCAAAATCATCTTTATGGCTCTTTCTAGTTCCCTTTTCCCCGAGTTTTTCCAAATAAAACCTTTCGCCCCCGCGTTAACCATGTCGAGGTAAATGTCACGTTCGTCGGCCATCGTCAGGGCAAGAACTTTTAACATCGGATGTTTTTCAACAGCCCTTTGTGTTGCCTCAATGCCGTTAATAATGGGCATCTCAATATCCATCAACACCAAATCGGGTGTGTTTATTTCTATCTTTTCAAGGAAATCGAGGCCGTTTTCTGCCTCGCCAATCACTTCGCCTAATTCCTCGTGTTCAATAATCAGGCGAATACCTTCGCGGAAAAGCGAATGGTCATCAACGATCATTATTTTCGGTACTTTTGTCATAACAACGAAATGAGATTGCAACATTAATGGCTACTTGTAAAGTTTCACCACGTTGTTGGGTGTAAAGTTTAAGATTTCCCGACTTTAAAATTGGGAAATCTTAAATCGGAAAAATAACTTACTTTGTAAATTGTTTAACAAAAAAAATTTACATTATGCAGCAAGTTTATCATTCCAATGCAACAACAAATATACATATTCGTTGCGAAATACAAAAAAGCAATTTGCCAATGAATATACTGGCAGAAAAATATAATGTATCTGAA
>JBBISE010000006.1:0-3077 GCA_037441445.1 Salinivirgaceae bacterium | reverse complement strand
TTCAGATACATTATATTTTTCTGCCAGTATATTCATTGGCAAATTGCTTTTTTGTATTTCGCAACGAATATGTATATTTGTTGTTGCATTGGAATGATAAACTTGCTGCATAATGTAAATTTTTTTTGTTAAACAATTTACAAAGTAAGTTATTTTTCCGATTTAAGATTTCCCAATTTTAAAGTCGGGAAATCTTAAACTTTACACCCAACAACGTGGTGAAACTTTACACATAATTATTCAAATCAAAATGCGGATGGTGGTATGGGAATTTATAACTCTCCTGCACGAGTTGAGATCTACGATCACAACGGGTTATTACAGTCCTTTATGGCTCCTGTTTTTCAATCAACTGATATGGGCAACACTTGGAGGGTTTTTGAGATTGATTTTGCTGATGGCGTTGCAACAATCAGGTCAATAAACAGTTATGTTTATGCAGACTCAAGTTCTGATACCGAGATATTCAAAAATCAAACGAAAGAAAAAGTAAAACTGCAAAGTAAGGATTTCTAGTCTAACTGATAAGTGAAGGCTGTCTATCAAAAGGCAGCCTTTTTTGTGGTTTTGTTGTTTGAAATTAAAAACAATTTCTTGCTCAACATTAAACCTTTCCCCATTATCTTTGTCAAAAGGTTCGTGTTAAGAAAAAAAGAGATGAAGCATTGCTTAGACGATAAAAAACTAAAGCATAACCCCTACAAGGTTCCAGAAGGATATTTCGACAGTTTACCAAGCCGCACATTCACAAACCTGGGCATTGAAATGTCCGGCGGAGTTCGGAAACCGACCCTTCAACGGTCATTGTTAACTGTCGTAACCTCAATAGCTGCATCCCTTGTAATTGCATTGTCTGCAACATGGTATATTGTAGCTCTATATAAAACGGCATCGGCAACCGAGTCGTATTTTTTAGCATTAGAAAATTCGTTGCAAGAATACTCGCTCAATACACTAACTCTGTTTCTTGAAACAGACATTGCCGATAATGATGTTTCCTCCTCCGATTTGTGGGTTTCTGAAGTTGATGAAAACCTGTTACTGGAAGTTGGTACGGAGTAATTTATCTAATACAAACGAAATATGGTTCAATCATGAAAGCGCACAACCAAATACTCCTAATTTTATTGATAGCTGGAATATTTACTTCTTGCCAAAATTCGGTTCAGAATCCCGCCGATATCCCAGAAGAAGACATCCCGGCTGAATTCCGAGAAAGAGAACCTGTTATGGAAGCCGAGCGGGTTGCCTTCCTTACACGACATTTAGAATTAACCCCCGATGAAGCTAAGCTTTTTTGGCCTGTTTTCGATGTGTATTCAGGAAAGAAGAATGAGTTGTGGAAAACCCAGCAACAGCTTTTCTTTAAGACACGTCCCAGAATTGCTGTTTCCAGCGAATTGGCCATTGAAACAATAGACAGCCTTTTATTGGTTCAGGAACTAATTTTAAAAAACGATCGTGAGTTTACACAAAGAATGCTCGATATATTACCGCCCGAAAAAGTCCTCCGGTTGCATCATGCCGACCAGCGGTTTAAAAGACACCTTCTGAAAAAAATAAGGGGTAGGCAACATGAGAGAGATTGACAAAAGCTAACGTTTTTCCGTGTTTTTAATCAAGGTGCCTTCAACTTTCATCGGCTGGCGTTGCAATTCTAAGATATATTTCCAGGTTACCTGCCAAACGTCGGAATGTCCCATCCCTTGTGCGGTCTGATGTTCACCTGCAATGGCGAAATCATACTCAGCATTTATAGTTAATTCGGGCCTGCACTGGCCAAAGTCAATGAAATCGTGATTGAAGGGTTGAATGACTGATTTGAAATAAGCATGCAAATACCGACCTAAAGTATTGAGTTGCAAAACGCAACTCGTATCAGTTATATCAAAATAGGATGATAATTTGGCAGCCCAATCGTTTCTATGAATTGATTTTTGGTGGAACTGGAATGCTTCCTGCAATAACGGAACGGTATTTTTTTTAGCTTTTAAATGGTCAATTATTTTTCTAAAATTTTGATATTCAGACAAAAATAAAACTAAACCCATACTGGCCTGTTCCGGTTCGGGGCTGTTTTCGATGTCGAGGATCAAGTTTGTAAAAAAATCATTTCCACCCGGATAGGTAAGGAAATAGTCTTTCACCATTTTTTCCATTGCCGAAATCACCTTTGTGATGTTCTTGGTCATGATTGACTTACAAATATGGCTCTGGTCGCATGGTTTTCACTTTTTAGCAAATACCAACAGGCAAAAACAGACCCGAAGCTATGTGCGGTTACGTAAATTGTATCGCAACCCAGAGTTTTCACAATGGTTGAAACGTCATTTGCAATGAGCTGAAATTCTGAATTTAAAGAGTTTTCTTTTTTTGCTGCCAACGACTTGGAAAAGTGCTGCGGATCGTCAGTACCCCTGTAACCCGGAAGAAGCACATGAAACGCCCATGCCGACAACCGATTTTTCGACACACAAGAGCATGATTAAAGTCGGCATGAAGTTCCATATGGCCGTAAACCGAAAAATTTTAAACATATGAAAAACGCGGGTAAGCGAATCCATTCCCCCAGGTAAGGTTAAGTTAGAAGAACCGGGCCCTCCGTTGAAGACTATCAGAACCGGCGCTTGTTTGTTTGCTTCGCTTGGAATTAAAATGTAGGGCAATGCAGTATAACTGTCTGTAGTAGCTTTATGGGCACAGATTCCATATTGAGCACTAAAGCCTTCAAAAATTCCGCTACGCGTAGTTGTTTTTCCAGAAGCAAGGTTCACTTGTTTTCCTGTCCATGGATCCATCACTTGCCCATGTAAGGCAAATTTTGTCAATAGAAAAAGGATTAGAGCAGGATAAAATTGTGCTTTAAGGCTGTACATGTGTAGAAAAGGACAGTATAGAGAATAAAAAAACCGCTATTTCAGTCAGAATAACATGATAACCGAAATAGCAGTTTTTTTGATCTGTAATATTTAGTAGGTGTCAAGTTTCATAAGGTTGTTGGTTAAAACAATCTTGCTTTGATTTAAATTTCTGTTGCAAGGTTAATACTTTATTTTTAAACTGCAGTGGTTTTTCTG
>JBBISE010000005.1:0-3251 GCA_037441445.1 Salinivirgaceae bacterium | reverse complement strand
CGGTGTGAAAACACCTTTTGAAGCAGTTGAAAAGTGGTACGAACTCAGCCCGGAAATTTTTTCAGAAAAACCACTGCAGTTTAAAAATAAAGTATTAACCTTGCAACAGAAATTTAAATCAAAGCAAGATTGTTTTAACCAACAACCTTATGAAACTTGACAGGTACGGTTTCAACTGCATATTCTCCTCCGGTGAAGTACATAACGAAAACCGTTTGGACACTGTCCATTATCAGTTTCCTGACCGATACGGCCAGTGAAATGCTCTATCCGGTAATGCCAATTTATCTGAAATCTATTGGTTTCTCGATTTTTCTCATTGGTGTAATCGAGGGAATAGCCGAGGCGACCGCTGGTCTTAGTAAGGGTTACTTTGGGAAACTTTCTGATATTCAAGGCCGTCGAGCTATATTTGTACAAGCCGGATACTCGTTAAGTGCCTTGACCAAACCCCTTATGGTGCTATTTGTGTATCCAGCCTGGGTTGTTTTTATCAGAACCCTCGATCGGTTTGGAAAAGGAATTCGAACCGGAGCCCGCGATGCCCTGCTGTCAAACGAAACTACAATAGAAACAAAAGGCAGAGTGTTTGGGTTTCATCGCTCCATGGACACATTTGGCGCTGTTCTTGGGCCCACAGTAGCCTTGGTGTATCTGCATTATTACCCCGAACAGTACAAAGTACTTTTCATTCTTGCGCTGGCTCCGGGATTATTGGCCATTGCTGCCTCAAGGTTTATTCATGACAAATCGAAACCAGTGATGAAACCGGAAACCAAGGTTTCATTCTTCACTTCTTTTAAATATCTGAATGTAAGCTCTAAAGAATACAAGAAACTGGTTGGCGGGTTGTTGTTTTTTGCCCTGTTCAACAGTTCGGACGTATTCCTGTTGCTTATGGTAAAACAGGCCGGACATGATGACATGTTCGTTATTGCAATCTACATCTTTTATAATCTTGTTTACGCTCTGTTTTCCTATCCTCTTGGAATTGTAGCCGATAAAATGGGATTGAAAACCATTCTTGTAGCGGGTTTGGTGCTCTTTTCCTTTGTCTATCTTGGAATGTCTTTTATTCAGTCGGTATATGGCTTCTTTTTTCTATTTGCGCTCTACGGGATTTATTCGGCGGCAACTGAAGGAATTTCAAAAGCGTGGATATCGAACATATCGCACAAAAAGGATACGGCCACAGCCATTGGCACCTATTCGGGGTTACAAAGTATTTGCTCGTTGATTGCCAGTTCACTGGCTGGATTTTTGTGGTTTGCCTTTGGGCCAACGGTATTATTTCTGACAACCGCTATAATTACCTCGCTAGTTGCGCTTTACTTCATTCTTGTTTCATTAACACCAAGTAAGAGCATAACCTGACCACAATGAAATGTCTAATCTGAATTCTGAATAAAACCAAAATAAAACACCTTAACCTATGATAGTCTTGAAGTTTTCAACCACAAACCTAAAAATGGCCGTCATCTTTCTGGCTTTGATTGCAACCGTTTCGATCTCGATTGGATGCAAAGGCCCTAAAAACGCGGTTTCGAACAACCCACACAAGGAAAATTCCTCGAAAACGCAAAAAAATACGGAAAACTTCGATGAATTTTACCACAAGTTCCACACCGACAGCGTTTTTCAGATGTCAAGGATACGCTTCCCCTTGGAAGGAAAAATGATTAACGGCCAGGATGAAATTGAATGGACAAAAGACAACTGGATGTTAATGAGAACGAAAATTTCCGATATCGATCCAAAGCAATATAAAACTTCGTATAAAAAAACAGAGACAACTTTTTATCAAAAATTCTGGTTGGAAAACAGCGGTTTAAGTGCCGAATACCGCTTCGAACTGATTGGTAAAAAGTGGTTTTTAGTCTATGCGTTGGATCAAAATCTGTAAGAAAATCATTATTGTCCGATAAAACCACTAAAATATTCACTATCGTTCAAAATGACAGTTACTTACATCAGCTGTCAGTTTATTCCCCAACCATAAATCAGGTACGAACCTGTGGCTCCAACCAACAATCCCGACAGACCGCCCCAGAGTGCTTCCTTAATATTTTGAGATTTGCGGCGTTGCCTGTAACCCTCAATATAACTGGCATCATCAATCAGGGGCATTTTTACGGGTGAAAATTTACCTATACAAATTACGGCAGTCAAAGGAATCAATGGGGCTGCATAAAACCTGTCCGGAGGCAATACCATGGTGGCAGCGCCACTGGCGAAACCAAGGAGAAAAGCATTGCGTCTGGAACCTTTGTAACCATCTCTGTGACCGTTGATATACCGCTTCATTTGATCCAGGTTCTTATCGTCATCATAGAGCGGCTGATAGAGATAATGCATACTTTCATCGGCCAATTTAATGGAGAAAATTTCCTGACGGTCAATATCCTGCCATTTCAATCTGAAATTAAGGTATTGGACTACTTTTGTAGCAGTATCTTGAAAATAACTGACTTCGCGAGCTACAATACTGTCGCCATCGACTGTCCAGATTACGGGCATCTGTGCACATAGGTGTATTTGAAACACCACCGATAAAACTAAAATTAAATTCAAACGTTTCATTATCCTGTCTTTTGGTTACCCTTCGCAGCCATTAAAATTTTGCCGCTGGTTTGATTCGTCTGTAAACTTACAAATTTTATGACATACAACAGCATTTTGCACGATTGTTCTTTGTAAATTTGCATGTCAAAATCGTTGACAACGACAACTATAAAACTGTAAATAAAATCATTAGCACCTAAGTGTTTTTTTTATCGAAAGTTGAACATCAGTTTATCACCTCACAATAAAATATATACAATGGAAACAACCAATACATTCTCGGCCCGCCACATTGGGCCACGCGAAAGTGAAATTGACGGGATGCTGAAAGTTATCGGGGTATCGTCGCTTGATGAACTCATTAAACAAACCGTTCCCCCGTCAATTTGCCACGGAAAACCTCTTGACATGGCACAGGAAGGCATAAGTGAGTACGAATACCTGAACCATATCCGGAAAATTGCGCAAAAAAACAAGCTTTTCCGTTCGTTTATTGGCCAGGGATACTACGAAACCATCATGCCATCGGTTATCCTTCGCAACATTCTTGAAAATCCGGGATGGTACACTTCCTACACTCCCTACCAGGCCGAGATTTCGCAAGGCCGTTTGGAAGCCTTGTTGAATTTCCAGACCGTTGTTGCCGAGCTGACGGGAATGCCCATAGCCAACAGCTCGTTGTTGGATGA
>JBBISE010000004.1:0-3742 GCA_037441445.1 Salinivirgaceae bacterium | reverse complement strand
TTTCTTGTCTTTTATTTACTCTACAGAAGGCACGGAAGTTTGAAAAGAGAACTCGGTGTGAAAACACCTTTTGAAGCAGTTGAAAAGTGGTACGAACTCAGCCCGGAAATTTTTTCAGAAAAACCACTGCAGTTTAAAAATAAAGTATTAACCTTGCAACAGAAATTTAAATCAAAGCAAGATTGTTTTAACCAACAACCTTATGAAACTTGACACCAAAATATCAAGAAAATAGGCCTGTAATGCCTCAAATTTTCAACTGATATTCGACAGTTTTTTTTATGATTGCGCGCAGAATAAAACGTGATTTGAAATAGCTTTTTTTATGACCCAAATCAGGGTTCTGGAGGTAGGTTGTTAGGAATTAGGGGATTAGGAAAAATTTGTGTGCCTATGTGGTTTTGAATATCGAACAAGGATTAACGATTTTTGATTTCAGAAGTGAAGGGGAAAGGTCATGCTGAGCGTAGTCGAAGTATGGCACACCCGATAAGTTCTGCTAGTATTATAAAGCGCGGAACGTCGCCCTTCGTCTCCGCTCAGGGTGACTTCACAAGGCGGATATGTTCAGAATAGTCGAAAAAACAGACCACCATCGTATTCTTAGTGAACCTTTGTGTCCTTAGTGTCTTAGTGGTAAAAAAACTTTTCTCTCGCAAAGACCCAAGGACGCAATGAAAAAACCTATGTGCCTTTGTGGTTTAGAATATCGAACAAGGATTAACGATTTTCGATGTACGAAGTACAGACGCAGCACGCTGCGCTTCCTACAAATCAACTTAATTCATTATATTTGCCCAACTTACAGCTTCATCGCGTTGCTGCACCTCAAACTAAATCATTCACTCAATTCCATTGTGCGCTGCTTTGTCCACTTATCCTATCTTGGAACAAACTACAACGGCTGGCAAAGGCAGCCAAGGCATCCGTCGGTTCAACAAACAATAGAAGAGGCCTTTGAGGCCTTGCTTAAAAGAAAAGTCTTCTGTCTTGGATGTGGCCGCACCGATGCCGGGGTACACGCAGCACAGTTCTTTTTTCTTTTCGATTACAAGGCCGAACTACCCTCTCAATTCGTGTTCAAAATCAACAAGATGCTCCCGGATGATATTGCCATTCATGGTGTTTTTCCGGTCGAAGGAACACCCCATGCGCAATTCAGTGCGGTGGAACGAACTTACGAGTATTACATTCACACGGTCTCAAACCCCTATTTATCGGCAATAAGCACGCTCTATCACCTCGAGAACCCCGATCTAAAATCAATGCAGGCTGCGGCTAACCTTCTTTTGCTTTATCAGGACTATTCCAGATTTTGTAAATGTCCACTCAGGGTCGATAACGTATTTTGTCAGGTCAAATCAGCGCAGCTGTTTGCTAACGACTCGCGAAACCGTCTTCTTTTCAGGATTACTGCCGACAGGTTTATTGCCGCCATGAACCGTGTCATCGTACATCGTTTGCTGGAGGTCGCTACGGGAAAACTATCACTGTCTGATTTCGAGGCCATCCTGTCGGGCAGTGTTGTTCCTAAATCCATCCGGCTGGCTTATCCACAGGGGCTTCATCTGGTAAAAGCAACCTACCCTTTCCTGAATTTGCCTTCCATGAGTATTCCTGAATCGGGACAAAATGAGTATTTTTGGAACAAAATTGAGTGATAAAACTATGGCCACCCTTTTCATCATAGGCATTTTCCTGTCCTATTTCATGAGTGCCCTGCTGCTTTAAAAAGGGATAAAAAAACTGTCTGACAAATTATTGACATTGTGGCTTTTTATCATTGGCACACACCTTCTGGACTATAGCATGTATTATTCGGGCGTTTGGGAACAATATCCACATCTGATTGCCATTGGCTCGGGATTTCCTTTTTTGAACGGACCGCTCTTTTGCTTTTATGTGAAATATTCGCTGCGAAATGATATAAAGTTTAAGAAAAAAGAGTTGCTCCATTTTTCACCCTTTGTTCCTTACTATTTAGCTGTCTCGCCCTTTTTCTTATACCAGGCCGCCGAGAAAATCAAAGTTACCCAGGGTGATATATCCCATTTCGACGAAATCAACAATTTTGCCCTCATTGGGTTTTGCCTTTCGGGAATTGGGTATCCGGTTTATTCGTTGCGCATTTTAAAAAGGTTTCACCGCCTAATGCACCAGAATTTTTCGTTCGAAGAGGCCGTAAACCACAAGTGGCTTGGCTACCTGATTCTCGGAATATTTACCATTTTCTCGACCATTATTCTGGTATTGGTAATCCAAAATGCGTTGCATATTGCCACACCCTTAAATCTCAAGTTGATTTTCTACACCATGATAATTCTGTTTATTGTTTTCATTGGATTTTACGGAATAAGGTACAGGGGCATATTTAACGAAACAACTTCCTTTGTTCATATCGAAGAAAGTGATGACGAAGAAAAACAAAAAGGCTTATACCACAAAACCGGGCTAAAACCAGACGGTGCCCGACAAATTCACGTTCAGTTGCTCGATTTTATGGACAAGAAAAAACCTTACCTGGAACCACGGCTAACCTTGGGCAATCAGGCCTCGATGCTCAATGTGTCGGTACATCATTTATCGCAGGTTATCAACCTGTTCGAGGGGCGTAACTTTTTCGATTTTATAAACCAATACCGTGTCGATGAGTTTAAGAAAAGAGCGGCCAATCCCCAGTTCTCCTCTTTCAGTATCCTTGCCATCGCCATGGACTCGGGGTTCAACTCCAAATCGTCCTTCAACCAGTCGTTCAAAAAAATAACGGGACAAACGCTATCGGAATATTTTTAAAAATAAGTTAATAGGTGTTCGTCATATCCCCATCAACACAAATCGTAAAGTCAGCTGTTTTTAACTCTTCCGGCTTCACCAAATGGACATTTTCAACGCTAATGGTTGTAATGGTGACTGTTTTTATTCCCTTTAGCTGCTGTTGAATATACCACAGGATTCCCTCGTTGTTCTGGGTGTGGTAACTACCGTTTAGATGAAAAAACAAACCTCGATCTTTGTGGTTTTTCAGGATAAAATGAGCCATCGTGGCATCTTTTAAAGCCTGTGCTTTGGGAAGGTTATCAAAGTTTCTTTTTGCTCCGTGCATAGCGGGCATTTCTGTCATGGCTTTGTACCCGGGAAGGTCAGGATGATATGGAATTGGAAGGGGAGCAATCAACATCTTTGCCTCGTTGGAAAGGGTATCAAGAGCCTCAAAACCTCCACGATTAACCATAGCAGCGTACCTTCGGGGTGTATTGGTGGCAATGACCGGAATTTTATGTTCTTTTGCAAACAAGGCTATGGGCTTATAGTCAGTTCTATAATTGTCCCACAGTTTTGCTTCATCTTCGAAATTCTTTTCGGGAATCAGTCCAGAAAGATACTCGTTGATTAACAATTGATTGTCGGTTTCGAACATTTCCGCCCCAATCATAATTTGCCTACCTGTTTGCTCTTTAAAGGATTTCAGCATTTCCAGCTGCATCCAGTGTGCAATGGGGTTGTTGTGCAACTCGCCAAAGAAAACAAGTTCCGCCTCCAGAGCGGTTTTTACCATGTCTTCAAAGACCACTTCCTCCCCCGAGGAATTATAAATGACATAGGGTTGCAATGGCTGACTTTGCAGCATTTGAAAAATTGATGTGAGAATGAATAGGGTTGTAAGGTGTTTCATATGTTTATATTTTCGGTTAACATTGATATTCAGTTGTTTAATTAGTTGCAAACCCTAAGGGGGATTAAA
>JBBISE010000003.1:0-4557 GCA_037441445.1 Salinivirgaceae bacterium | reverse complement strand
AAAGGTGAATTTATTAGCGCATCTGAGGGAAACCGACTGCTGGAATTGATTCAAAAATCCGATTTTGAATATGCCACCTACGATAAACTCGGAAAATATTCAACCTACGACTTTATGCAAAAACACATTGATGCCATATTTGCCCTGCCGTTGGTCAACGTCCACGAAATCCGAAAAAGAAAATTCAGGGTTGTGCTCGATGCCATCAACAGTGTTGGAGCACTGGCAATTCCCCCAATGTTGAAACAACTTGATGTTGAGTGTATTGTTTTGAATGGTGAGCCCAACGGGATTTTTGCCCACAACCCCGAACCGTTGGAGAAAAACCTGACGGAAACATCGAAAGCCGTCAAAGAGAACAAGGCCGATTTCGGCATTGTGGTCGATCCCGATGTTGACCGTTTGGCTTTTATTGACGAAAACGGCGTTATGTTTGGCGAAGAATACACATTGGTTGCCGTAGCCGATTACGTTTTAAAGCATACACCCGGAAATACCGTGTCTAACCTGTCGTCGTCAAGGGCTCTGTGCGATATCACCATGAAACACAATCAAACTTATCAAGCAGCTGCTGTTGGCGAAGTTAATGTGGTGGAAATGATGAAGAAAACCAACGCCGTTATTGGTGGCGAAGGCAACGGCGGAATTATCTATCCTCCCCTACATTATGGCCGCGACGCTTTGGTGGGCATTGCCCTTTTCCTTTCGCACTTATGTGAGGTAAAAAAAACGGTAAGTGTCTTAAAATCTGACTACCCGGTTTATTTCATGGAAAAGACCAAAGTGGATTTAGATCCCACAATTAATGTGGACGAAATTCTTAAAAAAGCCACTGAAAAGTTTAAAAATGAAAAAGTTAATATTACCGACGGAGTAAAAATTGATTTTGCCGAAGGCTGGGTACATTTACGAAAATCGAATACCGAACCCATCATACGGATATACGCCGAAGCCCCCGGAGAATCCGCAGTGAAGGCACTAATTAATAAGGTCTTGAAGGCGGTTGGGTTATAGGATTTTGTAATTTTGAGACATAGTTTTGGCATAAAGTGTAAATGACAAGGAGCTCATTATGAAAATTTTGAAAAAGAATACTCTTGAATAAACATTAGATTTCTGTATTGGAAACTAAAAGTAATAATAAGGTCGAAACCGAAAACAAAAAACAGATTTCCGGGTTACCTAAGAATAATTCAAATTCCACTGACTATTTCAGATTCTCGCGTTAAAAGAATAGTATTTTTGCAGACTAAAACCAACCTCTTTATAAATAATTTAAAAGTAATAGAATGAATAATTTAGTTAAGATTGGTATTTTCTACGACGGAAATTACTTTGCCCACGTTAGCAATTACTACAATTACATTCACTCACGCCGGGCACGCATCAGCATTTCGGGACTGCACGAATTTATCAGAAAAACGGTGGCCAGTTACGAAAAAGTGGACATTTGCCATGCACAGGTTGTTGACGCTCATTATTTTCGCGGACGCTACCTGGCTTCGGAAAGCCAAAAATCAAACAAACTGATGTCGGAACGTCAATTCGACGATATCCTTATGACGTCAGGAATTGTAACCCATTACCTGCCCATTACCCAGCGCGGAGAAAAAGGCATTGACGTGTGGTTTTCGCTCGAGGCCCTTGAACTGGCCATGTACAAGCATTTCGATGTTGTTGTTTTAATTGCCTGTGATAGCGATTATGTCCCCTTAGTGAGAAAACTCAATACGTTGGGTATCAGAGTTATGGTTATGTCGTGGGAATTTGAGTACATTGATCCGTTGGGACGACAAATGATTACTACCGCGTCGCAACAACTATTAAACGAAGTGAGCTATCCCGTGGCGATGCAAGCCATTATTGATGAGCGGATTAAGACCAACGATCCCTTTATTAACGGACTGTTTGTAAAAAAATCATCGGTTCTGAAACCTACCGATGATTACGATGAGGATACTCCTATTCAGGAATCGGCGCAAAGCAATCCAAAAAATATCACGTTGGAGTCTGACGAAGATTTTACCGGTGCCATTCAAGCCATTAAAGACGGCTATGGGTTTATCCGACCCGACAACAACACTCCAAACATCTTTTTCTATTATGGCGAGCTGGAGGATGCCGATTTCAACGACCTGAAAATTGGCGATCATGTAAAATACAAGCTTGGCCGCAACGACCGGGGTTTATGTGCCCTTCAGATTCGGATTGGCGAATCAGTTGATTTTAACATGTATTAGAAAGGATTTTCTGATCAGGTTGCAACGCTCTAAAAATATCCCCCGCCCAGTATGGTTATGATGCCGGGCGGGTTTTTTATTTTTTATTCTGTGGGCTTTAGGGGATGCAACCCCATTTCGGCGGCTTTTTTTAGCGCGAAGCTCCAGGCCGCTTCAAACGTGTTTTCGATTGTTCCCTCCAAAATGGCGTCTTTAATGGCATCCTTTATATCACCAACGGCTTTACAAGGCTGCAAACCAAAGGTTTCCATAATTAGTTCGCCCGAAATCGGCGGTTGAAAGTTTCGAATCCTGTCCTTCTCTTCAATTTCGACCAATTTTCGACGCACCAACCTGTAATTCTCCAAATAACGGGCTACTTTCTCGGGGTTTTTCGAGGTAATGTCGGCATCGCACAGCAGCATTAAATCCTCAATATCATTGCCGGCCTCGAACAGTAAGCGGCGGATGGCCGAGTCGGTTACAATTTCCTGCGCCAGCACAATGGGGCGCATGTGCAACTCAACTAATTTCTGGACATATTTCATTTTCTGGTTCGTGGGCAACTTCATGCGCTTGAACAGTTCCGGAATCATTTTCGAGCCCAAAAACTCGTGTCCATGAAAGGTCCACCCCAGATTTTTATCGTATCGTTTTGTGGCCGGTTTGGCAATATCGTGCAACAAGGCAGCCCAACGCAGCCAAAGGTCGTTGGTTGTGCGGGCAATATTGTCAAGCACTTCGAGCGTGTGATAAAAATTATCCTTGTGTTTCCTTCCCTCTTTTACATCAACTCTGCGAAGAGCATCCAGTTCAGGAAAAACGTAGGGAAGTAACCCAGTGATGGCCATTATCTTAAATCCAACCGACGGGCGGCTGGCCATCATTATTTTATTCAGTTCGTCGTTGATTCGTTCGCGCGACAAAATTGTCAGCCGCTTAGCATTTCTTTTAATCGACTCGAACGACTGCTCTTCGATAGTAAAACCCAACTGCGTCGAAAACCGCACGGCACGCATCATCCGCAGCGGATCGTCGCTAAAGGTAATGTCCGGATCCAAGGGGGTGCGAATGATTTTTCGTTCCAAATCGCCGACACCATCGAACGGATCGACCAGTTGACCAAAATTGGCAGCGTTCATGCCGATGGCCATGGCGTTGATGGTAAAATCGCGGCGGTTTTGGTCGTCGGCCAGCGTTCCGTCTTCCACAACGGGGTTGCGGCTTTGGCGATCATAGGATTCTTTTCGTGCACCCACAAACTCAAAATCCATATCGCCCATGCGGAACATGGCCGTTCCGTAATTTTTGTATTGCGTTACTTCGATGTTGGGGTTAATTTCCCGAGCCACCTCCACAGCCAGCTCAATGCCGCTTCCAACTACCACGAAATCAATGTCTTTGTTGTCGCGTTGCAGCATCAGGTCGCGAACATAGCCGCCCACGACATAGACCTCGAGGTTTTTCTGGGCAGCAACTTTTTTAACGGTATCAAATATTTTATGCGATAATTCGAATTGCATGTCACGTTCATTTATGACAAAATGTCATTAGAGTTAAATAAAAGGTGTGCAAAGGTACAAAAGAACAATTCGAATCACGCAATCGGACACAATTATTTCTTCAAAAAGTGATAGCCAAACCGCAGTCCCAGGTTAAAATCTGCTTTTCCCTCGTTTTTAGCAAAACCAGCACTTTTTGCAAAAACGTAACGATAACCCAAACCAACCGAAAACTCGAAATTGAAATGCCTTCCTATTGATCGTCTCAATCCCCATGTTGGAATGATGGCAATATCGGGGATTACGTTGCCTACATCGTAATTCGAAATTACAAACCAGTCTGGAATATAACGAGTTTGCAATGCCAAATAATTTCCTGCATTATTGTCAATGCGTTTCGTCTTTTCAATCCTTTTCTTTCTGTTATAGTACCAACGTGATTCAACTGAAAGGGTTGGCACAAATACATACCCGGTTTTATTGTCATAGTCTTTGAAAATTTGGTAAGCAAGGCCAAATTCCCCTCTGATTGCCAATGTATTGATAATTCGGAATTCACCATTAACCCATGCCCCAGGGAATCCGGCCTGTACATATATTATTGTTGTAAAGTTTCACCACGTTGTTGGGTGTAAAGTTTAAGATTTCCCGACTTTAAAATTGGGAAATCTTAAATCGGAAAAATAACTTACTTTGTAAATTGTTTAACAAAAAAAATTTACATTATGCAGCAAGTTTATCATTCCAATGCAACAACAAATATACATATTCGTTGCGAAATACAAAAAAGCAATTTGCCAATGAATATACTGGCAGAAAAATATAATGTATCTGAA
>JBBISE010000002.1:0-5324 GCA_037441445.1 Salinivirgaceae bacterium | reverse complement strand
CAAAACCGCCTTTTTCGGCACGGGAATCACTATCGTCAATATTGATCCTGACCCCCGTTTCATAGACCGCAAAAACAATTTCGCCATTCAGGTTTCTTACAACAAAAATAGGCTCGTTTGGGTGGCGCCCCTCCAGCGCTTTTACTTCAACCCTGTTGGTTGAAAGGTTTACCTGACTGGTTCCGGCCCATTGGTTTCCCGCAAAGGTGGCCGTATTTCCTTCCACGCTCCCACCTTGAATGGCGTCGCCCGATTTAATGGCATAGGGAACTGCCAGGATTTGGGATACACCCATAGTGGTATAGGCCGTTTGGCCACTAAGTTTTATATCAACCTGAACGAAAACCGGTTCGTTCCATGGTACCTCGGTAATGTTTCCTGTTTGCGCTATTCCGTTTCCAACAACCAACGAAATAATTCCCGATGCGTTGGATGTGGTTTGGTGCTCCTCGGAATATACCACCAATCCGTCGGGGGTTATTTTACGAAGCTGAATTTTCACTTCCAGGGATTAATTTACAAGAACACCTCCATTTTCCCCACGAACAGACGCCTGATAGGAAAATTTATGAGGAACCTGAGCTAAGGCCGTTGCTGCGGTAAACAACAGCAGACAGACAAGAGTTGTAAACTGGTTCATAGCATTATTGTTTTAATGGTTATCAATTGCACACATAAAGGTAGCCAATTCGTAAGAAAAAGTCAAGTTTGTGGCAAAAAATGACAAAAAGTGCGTAACTTTGACTACCCGTGCCGAATATTCGCATAAAGCCTTTATCGAAGACTAAAGAAACAATCATGATAACATTCACCCTAAATTCAACAACGGTAAATTATTCCGGCGATGCAAGCCGTACCCTCCTCGATTTTTTAAGAAACGATAAACATCTGACTGCCGCCAAAGACGGTTGCTCGGGACAAGCCGTATGTGGTGCCTGTACCGTCGAAATTGACGGGAACGCAAAATTAGCCTGTGTTACAAAAATGACACAACTCGAAGGAGCCAACGTGTTTACCATGGAAGGGTTTCCGGAATATGTCCGCGACACCATTGCCAAAACGTTTGTCAACCTGGGGGCAGTGCAATGTGGATTTTGCATCCCGGGATTTATTAGCCGGACCAAAATCCTTTTGGAGAAAAATCCCAATCCCACCATCGACGAAGTGCGGCAAGCCATTAAAGGGCACCTTTGCCGTTGCACCGGATACAAAAAAATTGAAGAATCCATTTTATCGACAGCCGAAGCGTTGCGGGCAAAACAAACCATTGAACTGAACAAAACCAGCGCCAGGATTGGAGTGCCGCACCCCAAATACGGGGCATATGAAACTGCTATTGGGCAACGAAAATTCACCGAGGATATCTACCTCGATGGAATGTTGTTTGGAGCGCTGCGTTTTAGCGATCACCCGAAAGCCGTGGTGAAGAAAATTGATATTTCCAAAGCGCTACAAATTAAGGGAGTACACAAAATATTTACGGCAAAGGATATACCCGGCGATCACAAAATTGGTCTGATTTACAAAGACCAGTACGTGATGATTGACGAAGGAGAAACAACCCATTTCATTGGCGATGTTATAGCGGGAGTGGTTGGCGAAACCGAAGCCATTGCCCGCGAAGCAGCAAAGCTAATTGAAATTGAATACGAAGTACTGAAACCCGAAACCGATGTTTACAGGGCCATTGACGGTGCCCCCGTACATCAGGGAAAGCCAAACAATTTCAGCACCACATCATTTACCGTGGGCAATGCCGATGAGGCGTTTCAAAAGGCTGATTTTGTAGCCCAAGGACATTTTGAAACCCAACGGATTGAACACGCCTTCATGGAAAAAGAATCGGCGGTGGCCCATCCCGACAGAGCAGACGGCATTGTTGTTCACAGTCAGGGACAAGGTGTTTATGTTGACCGGATGCAAATTGCTGCTATCCTGGGCCTGCCGGAACAAAAAGTCCGCGTGATTCTGGTTCCCAACGGTGGCGGGTTTGGAGGAAAAGAGGATTTAACCGTTCAGGGCTATGCCGCCCTGTTTGCCTGGACATTGAAAACACCCGTTAAAGTATCGTTAAGCCGGCCTGAATCGCTACGCATGCACCCAAAACGCCACCCGGTTTATATGGACATGGAGTTGGCAGCCGACAAAAACGGTAAACTCATTGGTTTGCGCCTCAGGGCTTTAGGCGACACCGGAGCATATGCCTCCGTTGGGACAAAAGTATTGGAACGTGTGGCAGGGCATGCCACCGCGGGATATTACGTCCCCAACGTGGACATCGAAGCCAAGACTGTGTACACCAACAATATCCCTTGTGGTGCCATGCGGGGTTTTGGTGCAAACCAGGTTGCCTTTGCCCTGGAATCGTGCATTGATGATATTTGCTATCAGGCAGGGTTCGATCGGTGGAAGATTCGTTATGACAACGCTTTACGCGATGGTTTGGCAACGTCAACCGGACAGAAAGTCTATGGCGTTGGCATTCAGGCCTGTCTGGAAGCCATTAAGGACGACTTCTATAAAGCTAAATTTGCCGGAATTGCCTGCGCCATAAAAAACTCGGGCGTAGGTAACGGGATGATTGACGAATCGAAGGTTATTATAGGGATTATTTCATCCACAAAAGTCATTATAAAACACGGATGGACCGAGATGGGACAAGGCGTTCACTCCATGGCATTGCAAACGCTTTGTCAGGAAACCGGAATCGATCCCAACTTCGTTGAAGTGGAAGTAGATACCGAGGCCGGTATTGAAACCGGAATGACAACCTCGTCGCGGGGCACAGCGCTGCTGGGTTTAGCCATCATAAACGCTTGCAAAACCTTAAAAGCCGATTTACAAACCCATTCGCTGGAAAAACTGGCCGGAAAAACCTATCGGGGACAGTATGTGTGCGACTGGACAACCAAACCGGGAACGCCCGGCGTTGAACAGAAAACACATTACTCCTACGGCTACGCTGCACAACTTTGTATTTTAGACGAGAAGGGCAGCATTGAAAAGATAGTTGCCGCCCACGATGCCGGTAAAATAATGAACCCCATGCTTTTCGAAGGTCAAATTCATGGCGGCGTGCACATGGGATTGGGATACGCCCTTACGGAAGACCTGCCCATGAAAGATGGTTATTTGGTAAGCGATAAAATGCGCGATTTACAAATTCTGCGAGCACACGAAACCCCCGAAATTGTAGTCAAAGGCGTAGAAGTAACCGATCCGGTTGGTCCTTATGGGGCCAAAGGCATTGGCGAAATTGGGCTGGTCCCGACAGCCGCTGCCGTCGCCTGTGCTCTTTACAATTTCGATGGTGTCCGAAGGACAAAACTACCTATGGCCAGGAAATGAGTACAGCACTTTTGGTAACAAAATACGAAATTTCGGGGAGTGGTTGAGCAAAAATCCGAACCGCTCCTTTTCCTTACTCTGGTTCTTCATTCGCGGTATCAAAAAACCGAAATGTAGATTCCCACATTGGCTGTAACGAATGCATTGTCATCAAGCAAAAGGAAAAAACCGCTCCCCGAACCAAATCCCACATTTGATTTTAAAAACAATCGCTCAAATAGACAAACACTTACGCCGGCGGAAAGAGAATTCTCTAATCTACTTAAGGTATGTTCGGTTGAGACGGGTGGCCCCAGTTGATGTTCTATTTTCTTTATTTGGTAATAGGTAAACTCATATTGGAAAAACAAGCGCATGTTATTGCCAATATCTTTAAAAGTGTATTGCCAACCAGCATTCAACCCATAGCTTTCATTTTCATAATCATCAATGGGATCTCCCAAGGGCTTTATGACCGAAGTGCGTTGGGGTCCCAGGAAAAAGAGATGTCTGTTCGGATTCCAATACAGGGGTATTCTATGGTGCGCTGTATTGTTGTTGTAGGAAAATTGATAAGCCAATCCAAAGTTTCGGGACTTGTAATCAGCACTTTGTCCGACACAATAATTCTCTCCTATGGACAAAATAAATAAGATCACGGACAGAAGTTTCACCGTATTCATTTGATGTTATGATAATATAAATTCAAGCGCGAATATCGGTGCTTTTTGCAAAATTAACAAAACATTTTGGGCGGAATTTCGTATTTTTGTTGAAATTTGAACGTGTCATGGCCAGGTCAAAAAAAAACAATCCGGATGCTCCTAAAATATTCATTAACCCGTTTACCGATTTTGGGTTTAAAAAGATTTTTGGTGAGGAGCCCAATAAAGATTTACTGATTGATTTTCTGAACCAATTGCTTTTAGAGCAAAACATACAGATTAAGAACCTGACTTATAAGAAAACAAACCATCTGGGAACATCTACATTGGATAGGAGTGTTGTTTTTGATCTTTATTGCGAAAACGAAAAAGGAGAGAAGTTCATTGTGGAGATGCAAAAGGCCAAACAGAAATTTTTCAAAGACCGGACACTTTTCTATTCTACTTTTCCCATTCAGGAACAAGCTCCTAAAGGGAAAGAGTGGGACTATCAGCTGAAAGCCGTCTTCGCCGTGGCTGTCCTGGACTTTACGTTTGATGATGAGGAGAAGCTGAAACCCATTGTTAACCGCGTACAACTGTTCGACAAAACCACACAAAAGGTGTTTTATGACAAGTTGAATTATATTTTTGTACAAATTCCCAACTTCGACAAGACCATCGACCAGCTGGAGACACGTCTGGATCAATGGCTGTACGTTTTAAAAAATATGGAACGATTCGACCGCAAACCTGAGAAGATCAAAGACAAAATATTCCAAAAAGTGTTCAAGATTGCCGAGTTTCACAACCTAAGCCCCACCGACCGTCAGGCCTACGAAGACAGTTTAAAATATTATCGCGACCTTAAAAGTTCCTTAGACACTGCTGAGCTGGATGGATTTGCCAAAGCGGAACAACTGTTTTTACCACAATTGAAAAAAGCTAGGATACGGGAAGAAGAAGAACGAAGACAAAAAGAAGAAGAAAGAAGGCAAAAGGAAGAAGCCAAACACCGCGAAAAGGAAGCCATGCTAAAACTTGCATTGAAAATGAAAAAGTACGGCGAGCCCATGACTGACATAATAAAGGAAACGGGATTGAGTGCCGAGGAAATTTCCTTTTTAGAATAGGTAAGTGTCAAGTTTCATAAGGTTGTTGGTTAAAACAATCTTGCTTTGATTTAAATTTCTGTTGCAAAGTTAATACTTTATTTTTAAACTGCAGTGGTTTTTCTGAAAAAATTTCCGGGCTGAGTTCGTACCACTTTTCAACTGCTTCAAAAGGTGTTTTCACACCGAGTTCTCTTTTCAAACTTCCGTGCCTTCTGTAGAGTAAATAAAAGACAAGAAA
>JBBISE010000001.1:0-12354 GCA_037441445.1 Salinivirgaceae bacterium | reverse complement strand
TTGAAATTTATCAATCTGAAAAAAATCAGGATAGAAATCTGGTTTATTCAAATGCAATACACTAAAAAAAAGAGGCTGCCTTTTTAGACAGCCCCATTACAACAGAAAATGTCCGAGGCTATTCGCGCCGTATCTGTCGCAAAGACAACCATGTTTATCTGGCCGCAGGAACCTTTGGTTTTACAGCCATTGATATTTCAAACCCGATGGCACCGTTTGCCACTGTCTGGAACCTAAACATAAAACCAGCCAAAGATGCTGTCATTGTTGACGAATATATGTTTTGCGCCATCAGCGAGCAGGGCGTAGGTATTGCCGAACTCAGTAGCCCCGCTTTCCCTGACATTCGCGTTAATACCCGCACCAACGGTTACGCAAACGGAGTTGCCGTTACTTCCGACAAAACACTTATGTTTGTGGCCTGTGGCGAAATGGGGCTTACCATTTTCGATATTTCAACCTTCGATGAAGGTTTCGGAACCTATCCTACAGCTGCCTGGTTTGATACTCAGGGTTACGCCGAAAATGTTGTTTTGGCCGAAGAAGATTCTCTGTCCCTTATAGCTGCCGGCACTAGTGGATTGTTGATTGTTGACTATTCCAATTTGCAAAATGTCCACATTGTGGGAAGTTACAGTTCCGGAGGAAATGCTTTCGACTTGATTTATGACAATAAAATAGTCTATCTTGCTGCCGAAAAGGGTGGTTTCCATATTCTGGATATTACCAGTCCTGCCACACCCAAAGTTTTGGGTCGCCTGGAATTAAAACAGGCCGTGGGTCTTGACATGGACGACAACTACATTTACGTTGCCGACAATGTTGATGGATTGGTTATCATTAAGAAGCCATAATTCCAACAAAAATCATGACGGAAGTAAAACAACGCTTCGAATATATTGACCAATTCCGCTGCTTTATAGGGGTACTGATGCTGTCGGGACACTGTTCGTACTACCTGAATTCCATTTGGAAACAACTCGATCCGTTCGATCCGCTATTTCCTTCCTGGGGTCAATTTGCCCTTCGGTACGCAGGGTACCTTTGTGCCCCTGGATTTTTAACTATGGCCGGCGCCATGGTATGGCTTTCGTTTACTCGCAGTGTTGCGAAGGGCTCAACGCCGCATGCCGCCCGTTGGTATTTTGTGCAAAGAGGCTTGTTTCTGGTGGCGGTGCAAATGATTTGGGTGAACGCCTCCTGGGGCGGGTTTCGCGCCCTGAACCTCTGGCATTTGGGAATTATCTCCACCATTGGGATTTCCATGATTTTTTTACAGCCGTTGTTTCGCAACGCTGGCAATACCGGTTGGGATTCGGGGTCTTTCTGCTACTGGTACACCCGTTTCTGTTGAAAATCAGCTACAATACGGACATTGTGTGGCAAAGAATTTTGATGGAAACATTGGTTACCTCGGGCGATTTTAACAAGTACCCGGTAATACCCTGGTTTGCATTGTCGCTGCATGGGTCGGTCATGGCGCAGGGGTGGTTCGAAATCTGGAAAACCAACAAAGAACGAATTTTATATGGGTTGGGAATAGCCACACTTTCTGTAGTTATTGCTTTCTCTATCAGGTTGTTTGAAGGATATGGCAACCTTTTCGCGTGGTCCGAAGTGGGCTCAATTTCGTTCTTTGTTGATCAAAAATACCCGCCAAGCCTGTTCCACCACACGTTTTTCTTTGGAATGGTTGTTTTTGGGGTAACCATGTTTATGGTACTAAACCAACATGTTCCCCGGCTAACCACATTTTTTGCCATTCCCGGAAAAGTTCCCATGTTTTTCTACGCTGTCCACCTGTCCATACTGGGGATTTTCGTTAAACGTCCCGACTTTTTCTATCTCGAGGGCGGTATCCTTGCCACGTTTGTTGGTTTTGCTGCGATGCTTGCCATTATGTTGCCCCTATCGAACTGGTTTTACAAGGTTAAAGCCAGAAGCAACAATTTTTTCATCCGTATGATTTAGTTTTTACGATGATAAGCCCAGTCAACTTCAACACACAGGTCAGAAAAAGCAGAGACCGATACAGACTTTACGCCTTTGTTTTTCTGCTTTTCCTTGCGTTTACCCATTGCTCGACCCGCCAAAGCAATCCCGTTGTTTCGCCTGACGGCGAGTTAAAATACCCTCCGGTTCAGGAGGGCCAAATTTCCACCAGCATTACCCTTTGCCGGAACCTTGGAAAGACCTCCCAGAAACCGTTGTTTGCGGGAACAGCTTTTCCGGTAGGCGAAAAAGAGCGGGTTTTGGCTTGGGTTCGTATTGAAAATTATGAGAATTTAAGTAATCGGCCCCAACTTTTTCATGTAGAGTGGATTAATCCAAACGGAACCAGCATTTTCAAAAAGGAGATAACCCAATTTGTTTCCGATACGGCAAACATCATCCAAAGTTCTTTGTCGTCCGAATCGCGCACACCAGGAAACTATCTGTTTCGGGTTTACCATTTTCGCGAGCTGATAGCCGAAAAACCGTTCCGTTTTGTTGACGAACACGAATATAACGACTCCATTGCCCGTGGGTTTGGGGCTTCCATAACCATGTGCAAATCAGTCGATAAAACCACAGGCGAGCTTTCCGAAGTCGATTCGGTTTTCTACATCGGCAATAAAAACTGGGTCAATGCGGTAGTTTCTTTCCGCAACAAACCCGTGAACGAAGACGAGGAGCTAAAATTCCTGATGGAATGGATTGCCCCCGACAGCACAGGCGGATACAACCGACGCATCTCCATTTCCCCGGGCGACTCCACCTACTTGCTTCGCAGTTCTGTTTCCATTTCGCCCGGAAAACGCCCCACGGGTGCCTACCGGGTAAACCTCTACCTTTTCCGGTAATTGATTGCTCAACAGACCTTTACGCTAATGCCCGAGCCAGTTGTAAAGGTTGAAAAAAAGCCTAAGAGATCGCCTGTTAGCATACTCTTGTGCACGAAGTACGACAAAGAAACCGGGGAAATTACAGGAGAGGCTTGGTCGTTTATCATTGCTGCTAACCAGAAGATTACGGCAGTGGTTGACCTAAGCCGGATAAAACCAGACAAAAAAAAGAAAATGGCCATTCATTGGGAAAATCCCGAGGGCAGCACTTTATTTCGTAAAAATATTGATCCCGCCGATGTGGAAAACCCAAGGGCAGTGACAAGTTCTATTTCAGCGACACCCAACAACCGAAAACCGGGGCAGTACAGGGTAAAAGTTTTCCAAGGCACTAATTTATTGGCTGAAAAGGAATTTCGTCTGGTTTTGGAATGATTTCTGCGATTGTCCGGTTCTAACAATTTTTAATATACAAAATGACGTTCACCGAACTTAATCTCGACCCCAAAATACTAGAGGCAATATCGTACATGGGTTTCGAAAATGCCACACCCATTCAGGAAAAAGTAATCCCCATTATTCTTGAAAAAAGCGACCTGATTGCCTGCGCCCAGACCGGAACCGGAAAAACCGGAGCCTTTGTTCTACCCATTCTGAATATGATGGTTGGAAAAAAAGCACGCTCAACAAACACCTTAATCATTGTTCCAACGCGCGAACTCGCAGTCCAGATTGACCAGCAAATTCAGGGTTTTTCCTATTTTACATCCGTCAGTTCCATTGCTGTTTACGGTGGTGGCGATGGCATGGACTGGGAGATACAACGCGAAGCCCTGACCAAAGGTGCCGATATTGTTATTGCCACTCCCGGAAAGTTGTTGTCGCACCTTAAAATGGGATATGTCAACTTTTCCGAGGTAAGCCATCTTGTCCTCGACGAAGCCGATCGCATGTTGGACATGGGTTTTATTGACGATATCAAAGCCATTATATCCTATCTGCCGGCCAAGCGGCAAACCCTGATGTTTAGCGCCACTATGGCCCCCAGCATCCGGGCATTGGCAAAAAAAATTCTTCATCACCCCAAAGAAATATCCCTTTCCATTTCGAAACCCGCCGAGGGCGTCGATCAGAAAGCCTGTTTTGTGGCCGAGAACGACAAAACCAAGGTTGTGGCCCATTTGCTGGCCGAGCGGCAACACTATGACAGTATTCTGGTTTTTACCTCGTCGAAACTAAAAGTAAACGAAATAGTTAAATCGTTGGCAAAAGCGGGGATCCCTTCACAGGGAATCTCGTCGAACCTCGAACAAGACAAGCGCGAAGAGGTTCTTCGGTTTTTTAGTGCCCGCCAGATAAAAATCCTGGTGGCCACCGATGTCATGAGCCGCGGCATTGACATTAAAGAAATTAACATGGTCATTAACTTCGATGTCCCCCACGATGCCGAAGACTACGTGCACCGTGTAGGCCGCACGGCACGCGTCAACACCAAAGGCGAAGCGGTTACCCTGGTTACCCAGAAGGATCTTTTCAGGCTAAGGAAAATTGAGCGGTTGATTGAACGATCCATTCCCCTGCTCCAAATCCCGGGCCTGGCACACGAATCCCCAAAACCGGAAGAAAAAGGCGAGCGAACAAATAAAAAGCCCCGCGATAAGAAAAAGAACAATTTCAAACGCAAGAAAAAGCAAGGCCCAAAACCCGATAAACCGGCAGGTCAGGCTCAACCCTGATATATGAGTGTTAATGCCCGTTTTAATTTTTCTTCCATGGGAAGATAACCGTCAATCCAGTTTATTTTAATACCGTTGCGTTCCATTCGCCGAAACCAGGTCATTTGCCGTTTGGCAAACTGGTGAATGGCCGTGTTTAGCCCCGCAAAAAACTCATCGTAGGTAATTTTGCCCTGCAAATGCCAGGTTATGTGTTTGTATTCCAGGCCATAGGAAATTAACACGTCGGGATCAACGCCACGATCCAACAACAGTCGGGTTTCATCAATCATACCCTCGCCAATCCGTTGCTGTAATCGCTCGGTAATGCGCTTGCGGATTTGTGGGCGGTCGAAAATCACACCCAGCACTAAGCATCGTAATTCCGGTAACAGGGTTCGCGTTTCGGGATTTGCCTGTTCGAAACGGGCAATTTCAATGGCCCTGATGGCGCGGTTGCAAGTGTCAACATCGGTGGTGTTGTGCAGGTTTTTTAGATTGCTAAGAATTTCGGTTAATTCAGCCAGGCTTTTTCCAGCCAGGCTTTTTCGAAGTTCGGGGTTTTCGGGCACATCGGGCATTTGGTAGTTGCGCACCACCGACTCGATGTACAAACCGGTGCCACCACACAGAACAGCCTTTTTGCCCCGTGCTTTTATATCGGTGTAGGCCTCCCGGAAATCGCGCTGAAAACGGTAAACACTGTATTTTTCGCCGGCATCGAGAATATCAATCAGGTGGTGCTTTATCTCCTTTCCGCCAGTGGTGTACTCCGTGAGGTCTTTTCCCGTGCCCAGGTCCATGCCACGGAACACCTGGCGCGAATCGGCGCTGATGATTTCGGCGTCGAGGCAAGCAGCCAGCTCAACGGCAAAGCGGGTTTTCCCGGTAGCGGTGGGGCCGGTAACTATAATCAAATCGTATGGCATGGTTCTAATGTCAGAAATTTATACCTGCAAAAATACGGTTACATTTCGGATTTTGCTTAAGGATGCGCTTTTTTCGATTGTTAAAAGCGCGTTGTTGTTTGAACTATACAGTTAATTGAAGATTGTTCTAATCCTTTGGTTACCGATATTTACTGTCATCAATCAAAAAAAAAAAACAGAAAATTGTTTACATTATTTCCATATCCCAATCACAAATCGTAAATTTGGCGGCAACAAATCCTTGTGAGGAACTTTAAATTTTTAACTAAACACACAAAATCATGAAGAAATTTTTATCTCTTTTGACCGTTGTGCTTTTGGCCGTAGGTTTCAGCTACGCTGCGCCTGTTGATCTGAAAACAGCACAAAAAATTGCCGAAAACCAATACCGGAACTACGCTCCGGCAACCATTACTGATTTCTCAGTAAAAGATGTTTTTACTACCGAACATAAAGGTATTCAAACCTATTACACGTTTGTATTCAACGCCGGTGGTTTTGTTCTTGTAGCCGCTGACGATGCCGTAACCCCCATTTTGGGCTATTCGCACGAGGGTGAAGTACGCCGCAACGAACTTAACCCCAATGCTGAGTTTTGGTTGAACCAGTATAACGAAACCATCGTGGACATTGTTTCTAAAAAACTTTCCAACGTTCAAACCCGCCAGGAGTGGGATGCCATTTTAGAAAACAATTTCCCCAAAAATACCAAAGCCGTAGCACCGTTGTTCAATATTACCTGGGGACAGGGAACCGGTTTCAACACCTATTGCCCAACGGGTACACCCGTAGGTTGTGTTGCTACTGCCATGGCCATGATTATGCGCCATTACCAGTACCCGGCAACCGGAGCAGGATGGCACAAATATACACACCCTGACTATGGTGTACAAACTGCTTATTTCTTTTCAACCACCTACAACTATGCCGCCATGCCAACCAACACAGGAAGCACGGCCGCTGCCACGCTCAGCCATCATTTGGGAGTTGCTGTTGACATGAATTATGGTCCTTCTGGTTCTGGCGCACAGAGTACTGACGTTGCCCCGGTTATGGCAAACTATTTCAAATACGATCAAGATATTCAGTATGTTGAAAAAGCGGACTACGATGCTACAGCTTGGATTAACCTTTTAAAAGGCGAGTTGGACAATGCACGACCCATTTACTATTCGGGAAGTAGTGCTGCTTCCGGTGGACACGCTTTTGTTTGTATTGGGTACAACGACAACAACCAGTTTTATTTCAACTGGGGTTGGGATGGTTACCTGAATGGATATTTTACAATGGGTAGCCTTAATCCTGGTGGTGACAATTTTAACGATGGAAATGCTGCTGTAATAAACATTAAACCCGCGCTTGAAGGTGAAGATGAATTATTGTGGGTAAAGAAATATACTGCATTTCCCGCAGAATCAACCTATCCAAGATATATTTCAGCTGTAAACGAATCGGTTGCCTGGGCTATTGGTCGTGATGGCAGTGGAGGAGGAGCAAATTACCGCGTGTTCTCAGTGACTGTTGATGGTGGTGCAAACTGGACATCCGGACAGGCTGCCTATGGTACTGCTTTTGCGCAAGTATTTGGCATTGATGCCAATACAGCGTATATTGCAGCTTATGGAACAGGAACAGGCAATAAAATTATTAAAACCACTAACCGTGGTTTAACCTGGACTCCCATTTTATCCGGTGCAGGAGCGGCAAGTTTCTTTAATGTTGTACACTTCTTCGACGAAAACAATGGTTTAGTTCAAGGTGACCCCGAAAGCGGATACTACGAACTCTATACTACCACCGATGCCGGTGCCAACTGGACACGGGTGCCTTCGGCAAACATTCCTGCACCGGAAAGTGCCAGCGAATATGGTATTGTTGGCCACTATACTGCATTAGGAAGTACCATTTGGTACACCACTAACAATGGCTATGTTTATAAATCAACAGACAGGGGTATTAACTGGAGCAAATACCAGATTTTCAGCACAACTAGCACAGAAGTTAATACCAGGATTGGATTTACAGGTGATGGCATGACAGGCTTAGCTGTTGCTTCTGTTTCCGGTGCAGCCAGAAAATTCAAAACTGTTGATGGCGGAGAAACTTGGACTGAGCTTTTGGACGCACCTAATAATTTTTATAGTTCTGACATTTCAGCCGTGCCTGGAGTGGAGAATATGTTTGTAAGTGTGGGTGCTGATTTCGAAAGCAATAAAATGGGTGTCTCTTATACCATGGATGCCGGAACAACTTGGGTTGATTACGCGCAATACTACACAGCACATCAATTTGTTTCTGTTGACATGGTCAGCCAAACCAAAGGATATGCTGGTGCATTCCAAGGAGAATATAGTGGTGGTATGTGGGTTCTTAATGGAACATCGAATATGGCAGCCGATTTCTCCGTGGACATTATCAAAGCCTGTGTTGAGCAAGAAGTAACTTATACAAATGCCTCTTTTGGACAATTTACTGAAATAGAGTGGAATTTTGGCGAAGGCGCAACACCGGCCACAGCCAATACAGAAGGCCCACACGCGGTAACCTACTCTACTCCAGGCATGAAAACGGTTAGCGTTACCATATCTGACGGAAACACGACTATGACGGAAACGAAAGAAAACATGGTCGATATCGTTAGCCTTCCTGAAGCTGACTTTACATTTACTGTAAATGCAGGCTTCCCTCGTTTGGTTGATTTTACAGCTGCATCTTCAACAGGTGTAATTGCCGGTGCACGCTACATTTGGGATTTAGGAAATGGCGTTACACTGACAAGAACAACACCAACCCTGCAATACATTTACACAGCCCAAGGGGTGTATGAAGTAACTCTTACAGTTGAAAACATAACCGGAGGTTGTGCAGACGTAATCACCAAAACCGTTGACAACACGCTGTCCATTGACGACAATGGCCTGAATGAGTTGGTGGTCTATCCAAACCCGGCTAGCGAGAAGCTGACAGTGGCCAACGTTAACGGAGCCGCCATTGAAATTTACAGCATTGACGGACGCCTTGCTTTCAAAGGTATGGCCGACAGCGATGTTTATGAAATCAATGTTAGTGGTTTCAAAGGTGGAATTTACACCGTTAAAGTTATCAATGCCGATAACACCGTTGTTAAAACCATTGCTATTCAATAGTTTTTTTAACGTCACTATAAAAAAGGGCATCGCAAAGGTGCCCTTTTTGTACCTTCGCAGTAGCTATGTTGCATTTATTTTCTATTTGGAAAAGCATTTCATTCCGCAGATTGGCAAACCTCTGCTTCTCTTTCGTACATTCTCTTTTCCTGAAAGCCGGGATACCGGTTTGGTTTCGAAACAAACCCGTTACCATTACTCTCGAAATCTCCTCAGTTTGCAACCTGAAATGCCCGGAATGTCCTTCGGGCAAGGGGTTGGTACGCCGCCAAAATCCATTTATGTCATTGGACATGGCCAAAGAAATTATTGACAACCACGCAGATCGGGCCTTGGTAGCCATCCTCTATTTTCAGGGCGAGCCACTGCTTAACCCGCAATGGTTCGACATTGTCAACTATGCCTCACAGAAGGGGTTGTTTACTATTCTTAGCACCAACGGCCAATTACTCAATTATGCAAACTGCCAAAAAATGGTACATTCGGGGCTTAACCGGCTTGTGGTTTCTGCAGACGGTATAGACCAGGCGGTCTATGATAAATATAGGGTGGGAGGGAAGTTAGATAAAATTGTTTACGGGTTGGCATGTCTACGGGCCTTAAAACAGGGAAAAGAGAGAAAAGACCACGCAAAGGGTCATACTGAGCGTAGTCGAAGTATGACCAGCGACATTTCACCCTGCTTCAACTCCGCCCAGCATGATATGCTCAATGACCATAAGTGTTCCCTGTGCGATGTAGAAGTAAACATTCTCCGAAAACAGAAACTTCCCAGGGTGGTTTTTCAAACCTTGCTTACAAAAGACACTGAAAACCAGCGAAAAGAAATAAAACAGCAGGCACGGTATTGGTTCGCCGACAAGGTTGAATTCAAAACCATGCAGGTTTACGATCAATCGGAGGAAAATTTAGCCAAATGGCTTCCGTCGAAAAAGCGGTTCCGGAGAAAAAATACTGCACAACGTAAACGAAAGAAGATAGTTTGCTGGCGTGCATTGACCAATGCTGTTTATACCAGCGATGGCCATTTGGTTCCCTGCTGTTTCGACAAACTGGCAGCGTTCTCTTTTGGACACTTGGCCGAGTTCGCGTGGGGATCAGAAAGGAGACGGAATTTTGTCACGCACCTTGCCCGGGGAAAGGTGTCTCCTGCCATCTGCCAGAACTGTACAACAACCTGATATTATTGTCCGGCGACGAAAATCTTCGCGTTGGCCGTGTAAGCCCCATCTTCGGATGCACAGAAAATAAGGTAAACCCCGCTTGGAACTCTGTTCCCATCAAAGTCGCGGACGTTCCATATGCCCGTACCACCGTTGGAATAGGTTTCATAGACTAGTTTACCGGTCAAATCGGTAATTTTTATGGTTGTGTCCTCCATCAAACCCCGAATAATGACTGCGCCCTGGTAATTTGCGTGCACCGGACTTGGGTAAACATCAATTTCAGTCAGTTCAGCCTGTCCTTCGGTTGCACTTCCAACGTACGAAACGGTACCCAAATCGGTTGCAAAAAACACTTCACCCGACTTTTTGTTGATATCCACTGAATATACAACATTGGAAATCAAAGGGCTGTTTTCTGCTGTCAGGTTCAGGATTTGTTTGTTTCCACCTTCATTGACTAAAAAAACTCCTCCGCCTTGGGTGGCAATCCATTTACGGTTACCCCCATCGACTTTGATATCGGAAATCAACTCTTTACCAAGGAGATATTCCACACGGTCTTCCAGTTCAACAAGGAGCTGAGATGCCACCATGTTGCCTGTTAGTGCATTTCTTGGATTGTAATAAACAAAGATACCACCGGTGCGCATCCCTATCCACATGGTTTCGTCGTTATCGACGGCTATGGTTTTTACTTCGCGGTGAATGGTTCCGTCTGAACGTTTAACATCGAATACTTTATATGCGTTGGGCTGACCATTTAGCAGTTTGTCAGGGTTAAATACGGCGATACCCTGTCCTTCCAGCAGCATCCAGATATCACCCCATGGTGTTGATGTCATTTCGCCGGAATATTTTCGGTTAATTTGATTATCGAAATTGAAAACCTGCCATTCTCCGTTGTTTTTCTTTACTGCCAAAGGGTTGTCGGCTCCCCATTGCGAAATCCACAGGTTTTGACGCTTATCGAACGCCAGCCCGGTAATGCGGTTATATCCTTCTCCCAACCCCGAAGCAGCCTCGAGCGGGCTATTATTAATGTTCCAGGTTTTGGTAATCGCGTCATCCAGAAACTCGACCAACCCAAATCCGTACGAACCCCCAACAATGTGTTTAGGGTTCCCCGGGTTGGTAATAGATAGTGAAATGTTGCGAACATTCAGCATTGAATCGGTTGTAAACCGGTTATAGTTCGTCCAGAAATTGTTTTTAAACCGGTAGATCCCATAATGATTCCAGGGTTGACCATGGCTACCACCTGAAATCCAAACCTCGTCGTCGGTCACATTTACGTGAAAGCTCTGGTAGTAGGCGGGACCATTGGGGGCAATGGTATCGGCGTCAGGTTGATATTTGATTTTTTTTATCAACCCCGCAACAGGATCAGCCACAAAGAAATTCCATTCATCAAGGGCAATTAAATCTGACGGACCGGCAAGCTTAGTTCCGAAATAGGGTTGACGGTGTACTTGTTGTCCGTTGGGTTTGTTCCTTTTGACTTCATTGTTTGCCACCAGGTGTAAATATCCGTTGTCCGCATTTATCCTACGTATGTCGCAACCAAACGAAGGGAATTGAAAACGTCTGTAATTGCCCTTACTGTAAAGGTAAACTTCATCATTTTGCCATCCCGCAATTTTTCGTCCTACCCAAAGGGTGTCTGCCCATGCCTCACATATATCGTAGTTAATGGAAACCAGGGGTAACTGTTTTAAACGTTTCCAGTTGCCAAAATCAAGCAGGTTTTGACCTTGCCGTGGTGCACAATATACTCCGCGGCTGGTGGCAACAAAAAGGCTGTCACCAAGGATAGCCATATCATTTACCTCAATGGCTGTTTGCGATGTGCCAAAACGATAGGTAGATAGTATTGCGTTGTTGGTTAAACTCAACAGGCTTATACCAAAAGGTGTGATAACAAACACGGTGTCTCCGATAATCTTAATATTTTTTATTGTCTTCGATCCTAAAATATCGGCTCTTTTGATATCAGGCACATTTGTTACCTGCCCGTTTTTGATAACATCAATATTTCCGGTTTCATATCCAACAATTAACGATTTTGTTCCTCGATGTAACCTCAGGGCTGTTATTCCAACATCTGACAGGCCATTGAGACTGTTGTACCGCTCAATGGCGTAATCTTCAAGCTGATAGGAAAATAGCCCCGAAAAACTGGCACCCCAAATCACAGGAGGATCATAGACAATATGATTCAACTGATGGTACGGAAAATGGGCACGCCAATTGCCCATTTTAAATTCATCCTGGGCAAACAGGCCTGTGGCTATGCAATAGCTGAAAAGGAAAGGAAGGATAATTCGTTGCATCAATCAGTATTTTTGAATTATCCTTAGGTGTCAAGTTTCATAAGGTTGTTGGTTAAAACAATCTTGCTTTGATTTAAATTTCTGTTGCAAGGTTAATACTTTATTTTTAAACTGCAGTGGTTTTTCTGAAAAAATTTCCGGGCTGAGTTCGTACCACTTTTCAACTGCTTCAAAAGGTGTTTTCACACCGAGTTCTCTTTTCAAACTTCCGTGCCTTCTGTAGAGTAAATAAAAGACAAGAAA